>NZ_JAGAYD010000124.1 GCF_017940685.1 Butyrivibrio sp.
AGTTAAAGAATATATAGACTACTACAATAACAAAAGGATTCAGGCGAAAACAAAATGGATGCCACCTGTACAATACAGGATAGCATCCATGTGTTCAACCTAATTCATAAATATGTGTCCAGGATTCTGGGTACATATCACACGGGGACGGTTCTGCTGACACGGGGACGGTTCTGCTGACACGGGGACGGTTCTGCTGACACGGGGACGGTTCTACTGTCAGGTTTTATCTAAGTAAAACCTGACAGTAGAACCGTCCCCGTGTCAGCAAACCGTCCCCGTGTCTTACTTAATCATATTTACTTGAGATCATACTCCAGTTTTACTGTTATGGTTGCTGTTTTATGCTGAGAACTTGTATCAAAAGCGCCGTCATAGGAATAGCTGCTTGTACCTGAATTCTGAGCTGTTATCTGAAATACTCCAAGACTGGAATTCTTAAGCTTGCCTAATCTTGCTCCAGAATTCCTGGCGATAATGTCAATTCTCTCTTTTGCATTGGCAGATGCCTTATCAATGAGGTCAAGCTTTAGCTCATCAAGAGCTGAATAGTAGTACTCAGGATAGTCAGACTCAAGCTCCACTCCCCGATCCAGAAGACTTGAAATGTCTCTTGATATCTTCTCTACTGTCTCGATGTTCTTGGAAGATACCGTTACACTCTGGGTAAGCTTATAGCCATCTTCCTCCTGACCTACGTAATTGCCATTGGCATCGTAAACATCCCTGTAGGTTCTTCTGATATCTACTGCACTGAAAACAATCTCATCCTCTGAGATGCTGTTATTTGTAAGATACTTTTTTACTTCATCAGCATCGGATTTAATCTTTGCGTATGCTGCCTGCGAGCTATAGTCAACTGCACTAAATGAGCCTCTCCAGATAATAATGTCCGCATCAAAATCCACGCTGGCACTACCCGTTGCCGAAATCACATGGCTAGACTCAGACCTGAAATGTGAAAGCCCAAACGCCAGTGCCACGCAACTAAGAAGCACACTAACTCCAATGATCAGCGGAGCTAAAACCCCAGTTTTCTTGTTTTCCATACTTTTTCCTCCTGTAACTCTAAATTCTCCCCTTAATTATATCACATGACACGGGGACGGTTCTGTTGTCATCTTTTACTTCGTTTTTTTCCAGCATCCTGAACAACGCCACGTCCAATACCCGTCAATCTTTCTATCTGTCGCACTGTTAATCCGTATTCTTTCAATGTTATAAGTGCCTCATCTCTTTTTTCTCTACTATAGTTCTGCAAAGCTGTTCCACTTGTTATCCCTAAGCATCTCTCCATTAACTCTTTTGCGCTAGTATCACTGTACCAGGTCTCAGAGTACTCAAGCCCCTGGTCATCCTCTTTCTGCTCAATGAATTCTCTATATTGACCAAAATCGCCCAGAGTCGCCTTCACTGCTGATAAATCCATATATGGAAGCGGCTTGTCATAAAACCAAAAGCTGTTCCAGGGATACCGAGCCGCGCTACATATCCCTGCTTTTTCAGGATTCTTTAGAATATAACGAAATGCAGTTAAAAGATATTTTTCATTTTCTATAGGCTCGCTCTTATACCTATCTTGAAAGAGATGCCCTACCCGATCATATTTTTTATTGTAGTACCACGAATAACTCACACCTATTTTCTTCATCAAAAGAACTATCGCTTCTGATTCTCCTTTCACCAGGAGATGGACATGGTTATCCATCAAACAATATGCACAGACGCTGACCTCTGTATCCATGCAGTATGTCTCCAGTTTTTTCAGATAATACTTATAATCATAGTCATCTTCAAAGAGCAATTGTTTTCCAATTCCTCTGACAATTACGTGCATATAACCCGATGCACTCTTGTTTCGCGCATGACGCGGCATTAGTTTACCTCCTGAATGTATTAATTATCGTTTACTCAATAATATGGAAACAGACTGAATAAAAAACTTATCCAGATTCCCAAGAATTGGGATGAATGAATTCCAAGAACAGACTATAACATTTGTAGGAATATTTGTAAAGCTGACAGTATAACCGTCCCCGTGTCATGTTTGTAAAGCTGACAGTAGAACCGTCCCCGTGTCATGAAAAAGCCCGGAGGCCAGAATAGGCCGCCGGGCGTGGAGAGAAAGTTACAATATGTCTTCAAAGACTTCCGTGATGGCATCTTTGAGATTTTCGGAGAAATCTCCTTGCTGGAGCCACTTAAGGAATGCATCAGCATCCATGGTGCTCACTGCGTTATAGATCTTATCCTTGGTGACGATCTCAATCTCTGCTCTTTCAAGGATGCCATAGACTTCCTTTACGTGATCGTTGCCTGTAAGGGATACGTTGTCAAAAGAAACTGTGATGCCTTCCGATGTTTTGACCCCCTTTACTGTCAGGGTGCGGCGTTCACCTGCGCCAAGCAGGGTTATATCATAGTCGCGCTTTGCAGGGATAAGTGACAGGTCACCTTCTGAGGGCTTTATCACAACATCAATTGTTCCCTCCCCTGCATCAAATCTGCACTCAAAGGCAGTAGTCGCAAACTTGCAATTCTTATAGTCAGTGCTGTAGCCGTCATCCTCATAGAGGGTGTAGCTTCCGTCAGCCCCAGCTGCCACAATAAGCTCCAGCTTGTCTGGACAGTCACATCCGTTTTCACCGCTGTCAGGTGCAAGAGGAAGTATAGTTCCTGCAGCCATCAAAACAGGAATCTCGGAAATACCCCTGTAGAGCTTTCTCTTTTTGCCGCCGCTATATACTCTTCCACTTAAAAGATCGACGTATCGACCGTGAGGAATGATCATATTAACAAATGAGAGTTTTAGTTTATTATCAAGCGGCTTAGTTATAGCGCCGACAAAAAGAGCATCACCAAATCCGTATTCGTTTGGAACATTATAGGACTCTTCATTGTCAGAAAAGTCGTAGTACATGGGCCTTATAAGAGGTTTACCCTCCGAGTATGCCCTGTAATTTTCTGTGTAAAGATATGGAACCAGCCTGTGGCGCAGCCTCATGAACTTCTTCATAGCGCTGTGATAAGGCTCATCTATTACCCATGGTTCCTTGTTAAGGAAGGGACTAGCACTGGAGTGAAGCCTCATGATAGGCGAGAATACTCCGTACTGTATCCACCTTATAAGCCTTTCGTTATCCTTATCTCCCATCATGTGTCCGCCGATATCGTGGCTCCACCAGCCATAACCTATGTTGCTGGAGGTAGATGTAAAATATGGCTGAAACTCAAGACTCTTCCAGGAGCAGACTGTATCTCCGGAAAAACCAATAGGATACCTGTGACTTCCAGGACCTGCATACCTTGAAAAGATCATGGGCCTCTTATTTCTCTTTTCCTGATCCCTGTAATGATAGTGATTTAAAAGGATAAGCGGATCCACATCTGAAGCTTTCCTTCCAAAGCCCTGCTGCCAGTCGATCCACCAAAAGTCAACGCCGTCTCTTTCATAGGGCTGCATGATCTCTTCAAAATATGCATCCCTGAACTTTTCATCTCCAAAATCAAATTCAACGGGCTCTTCCGAATCAGTATCAACGCCCATTCTCCCTGCCACAGCGCTGTACTGATCTTCAAATGCACGAACGCCGTCTGCCGGGTGAAGGTTAAGGGTAGTTGCCAGCTTGTTATCCTTAAGGTATTTAAGGAATCTCTTATAATCCGGAAAGAGTTTCTTATCCCAGGTGTATCCTGTCCAGCCAGACCCGTACTTAGGATCAACCTCAGTAAGGTGCCAATCCATATCGATCACCGCAACGGAAAGAGGAATCTCCTCCTCTTTAAACTTATCAACAACTTTCCTATAGCTGTCCTCAGAGTACTTGTAATATCTGCTCCACCAGTTACCAAGTGCATATCTTGGAATCAGAGGCACCTGACCACTTAGCTTGTAAAAATCCCTAAGGCCGCCGTAGTAGTCCCTGCCATAGCCAAAGAAATAAAAGTCTGTAACAGCTTCTTTTCTGTTAAAAAACAGATCAAGCTCCCTGTCATATAAAGGGCTGTCCCCATCGTATAAAACTGCATAGCCTTCTCTTCCGAATATTCCAGGTCCCAGAGGAAGTCCCCCATCAATGGTATCAAGAGTCCTTACAGTACCTCCAAGGTTTCTTCCAGAATTGTTATATTCAAAACTGTAGTGATAACAGGTACCGAAATTCTTAAGTTCTACTGACAGACCATTAGATGTAAAGGGCTTTTCATCGTACTTTACCAAAAGCTCATCTGTCTCAATGATAAGTAGACCATTTTCTCTTCTCACATAGGAATCCACATCAGGAAAATCCCTGTTTATCACAGTCTTAGTAAGTCCATCCTCAAGCCTTCCTTCATCGCTGTATTCAAATCTGAGGAGCCTGTCTGTAAGTACCGTTATCCTGTACTTATCCCCACTTATTACTTTGCTCATAATGCATCTCCAATTAGTTAACCTTTATGATAAGCGCCCCATCAGCCGGCACTTTGATCAAAAGCTCCCCATCCTTTGAAACTGCTGTAAATGTAGTTTCAAACTCATCAGTATCAGTTGCAGCCTCTGCTGCACCGATCTGCCATAGTGGCAGGGATATCTCTTTTTCTTCATCCTCTCTAGATACGATGCCCACATATTTTTCACTGCCAAAAAATCTTGCAACAGCCAGGATCCTTCCCTCATCAAAAATAACCTTCCTTCCGCCCTTTGCAAAGGCATGAACATCTCTTCTAAGCTCTATCATCCTCTTATACAGGGAAAAGAACTTGTCCCGTTCTGCACCCTCTTTCCCCCAGGGCATTGGATATCTGCAGCCCGCGTCACTTTCTGTGTGTCCATCTATCTCAACTTCATCTCCATAATAGATGCAGGGAATGCCTGTAAACATAAGATAGGAAATGACAACACCTCTGTATCTTTCAAAAGATATTTCCTTATAGTTATGAACTCGCATCACATCGTGGCTGTCAAAGAGATTCATCTGGCAGTCTGCCACAGCCTGCGGAACCACAGTATAGTGATCATCGCTCCTACGTACCACATCCTTTGCAGTAAAGACATACTTTGCCTTCATGATCTCCTCACTTCTTTCCAAAAAGAGATCCGGAAGACCTGCAAACTGCCTTACCACCCTGCCAAAGCCATAGTAGTTCATAGGAGTATTCCAAAGATCTCCCTGCAGGTACTCATAGCAGTCACCCCAATGCTCCCCAATAATGAAAGCATCTTTTTTCTCCTGCCGTATAGCTCTGCAAATCTCTCTCCAGAGCTGGTCTGCCACCTGCACATCGTCGTTTTTTCCAAGAACATCAGCCACGTCAAAGCGCCAGCCGTCAATGTCATAGGGCGGCCGAAGCCACTTTCTAAGAACACTATTTTCACCTCTGTAGATGAGATCCTTAAGTTCCTCATTTCGATAGTCCATGAAGGGAAGGCTCTTTACGCCGCACCAGCCCTTTAGAGAACCGTCAGCATCCTTAAAATAGAACTCCCTCTTTGTCCTTGTCCACTCATGTTCACTTCCTGTGTGGTTAACAGAAATATCAAGGATCAGCTTCATACCGTTCTGATGAAGAGCCTTTGACAGACTCGCTAAAGCTTCATCTCCGCCAAAGTGAGGATCCACATGGAAATAGTCTATGCAGTCATACTTGTGAGTTGAGTAAGCTGTAAATATCGGATTTAGGTAAATGGCAGTTACGCCAAGCTCCTTAAGGTATGGGATCTTGTCCTGAACACCCTTAAGGTCTCCTCCAAAAAAGTCCATGCCATGGGCATCTTCTACAGACAAAGGCGCCATGTTCCAATCCGGCATCTTTTTGCAGGGATGTCCAAAGTACTCGTACTCTCCATCCTGAACATCATTCGAAGGATCCCCATTGCAAAACCTTTCAGGAAATATCTGGTAAAAGACTGCGCCATCAACCCAAGAAGGCTTGATATAGTCAGTCCTTATGACAAAATCATGCCTGTAGTCAGGAACGGTCGTTTCCACTCCCGCCTGGGTATAAAAGTAAGCAACATCCTCTGTGGTAAGCACAAAGTGGTACTGAAGCTTTGGCTCATTGAGTGTTGTCTTTACCCTGTAGTAGTCAAGACCGCTTTTACGTTCCTCAAACTCCATAGAGCAATAGCTCTCTGCTCCGTTGACAATCCTCCAAAACAGAACGTCTCTTACCGGTGCGCCGTTTAAAAAGCTGAGCTTTATCGTTATCTCTTCTCCAAGCTTTGGTGCGGGATTACTTACATACCCTTCCGTACCATCGCTGTATATACTCTTAGTCCAATCTCTCATGTAAACCCTCTTAAATATCTTGTTTTAGCCCTTTACAGAACCTGACAGTCCCTCAACATAAAATCTCTGAAGCCATATGAAAAGAATCACAATAGGCACTGCAATAACTACCGCACCTGCAGCAAACTGGGTATAGTAGGAGTCGATCCTTCTAAAGTCAGTCATCCAGAAAAGACCTACTGCAACAGTGTAAGAACTCTGCCTGTCGCCAAAAAGGAGTCTTGGGAAGATATAGTCAGACCATGCTCCAAGGAAGGTTCCAAGCACCTGATAGACGATGATTGATTTACTAAGAGGAATAGTGATCCTTGTAAATATCTGAAGTCTTGAAGCTCCATCAATGATGGCAGCTTCGTCGATAGCCTTAGGGATAGTATCGAAAAATCCCTTTGTAATGTGGTATCCCATTGCTGCGCCTGCAGCTCCTACAACGATAAGGGCGCCAATGCTCTGATTCATGCCAAGACCCTTTAAGATGTTATAAAGAGCTACCATGGACATGAAGCCAGGGAACATTCCAATGATCATGAGGATGTTCATGAAAGGCTTTCTGCCGCTGAATCTTGTACGGCTAAGTACAAAGGCTGTGCCAAGAACGATAAGTGTGTTAAGTACGCATCCGCATACTGCAACGATCATGGTATTAAGCCACCATTTTCCAAAAGGAACTGCGGTGTTATGGAACAGGTCATAGAAGTTTTTTAGTGTCAGGTGCTTAGGGAAAAAGTATCCGACATAGTAGCCCTGCTCTGCTCTAAGAGCTGTAAGGAGAATCCAGAGGATTGGGAACATCCAGATGACTCCCAGAATAGTAAGGATAATGTATCCTACATTGACCTCTGCAACCTTCATGATAAAAACAAGACTTACATAGGCAGCAATAAGACCCAGCCAGAATCCGACTCCTGCATTTTTTAAAAGAAAGTTGCTTTCAACACCGCTCTCATCAAGAATGACTTTTGCAGCAAAAAGAAGCATTGTCCAGAAAAACGTAGCGCATATCTGAACATACATCCAGCATCTTACGATCTTTACACTGGTCCAGATGTAGGAAGCAATTCCCACAAGAAGTGAAACCACAGTTAATACCACTGCAAGATACAGGAAAAAAGATATAACAGGCGCATGTTCTGCCGAAAGCACGGAAGCAGCCGTGCTCACCATGTTTTTCCTTCCTGCCTCTTTACTTGTAAAAGGAAGAAGCAGCGAAATAAAGCCTATCACTATGGCTATGAGTGCCTTAAGGAAGTGTTCCAGATTAAGTCCTATAACAGTTTTGTTTCTCATTATTGGAATCCCTCCTCATTTTTCATTGATCCAGATCTCTGGAAGGTAATAAGCGTAAATGTCGCTGAAATGATAAAGATCAAAATGCCGATTGTGGCAGCCAGGTTGTAGTCGTTGGTGTCAGCTGTAAGCTTATACAGCCATGTGACAAGAAGATCTGTCTTACCAGCACCCTTGTAGTAATCAAGAGTCATTGGACCGCCTCCTGTCAGGAAATAGATGGCACTAAAGTTATTAAAGTTACCGATCAGGTTCGCAATAATATAAGGTGTTGTCACAAACCACATGTAAGGGAATGTGATCTTCCTGAATATCACGAAGGGGTTTGCGCCGTCAATCCTTGCGCTCTCATAGAGTTCCCCAGGGATGTTCATAAGGATACCGCTGACCATGAGCATAGTTACCGGAACTCCGATCCAGAAGTTGACCAGGATAACAGAAACCCTTGCAAAGGAAGCCTGTGTAAGGAAAGGTACTGCAGATGCGGTCCAACCCCATTTCTGGATAAGTACGTTAAAAATACCCTTCTCCCCCAGCATTGTTCCCACAACTTTGAGGGAAATAAATGAAGGAATTCCCATGGTCACAACAAAGATGGTCCTCCAGAATTTTTTGATCTTAATGCCCTTAGAATTGATGATCATTGCAAGTATCATTCCGCCAAAATAGCAGCTGAAGGTTGCAAAGATACCCCAGATAAAAGTCCATCCAAGAACAGGCCAGAAGGTCTGGGAGAGCTTGTCACTTGATAAAAGAAGTGTTTTAAAGTTATCAAGCTGCACCCAGTCAAACAGATGTCCCGGGGGCTGATGCTCATTGTCATAGTTGGTAAACGCCATGAGGATCATGTAGATAAGTGGCGTAAAAGTAAATATCAAAAGTCCTACTACAGGTATAGCAAGAAGCAGGAAGTGAATATTCTCATTAGTTAAGGATCTTACGTCTTCAAAAAAGTTATTGACGTGATGTCCATTGTCGTGATTGAATCTGGCATTTTCACCTGATGAAATGGAAAAAAGCCATATAGCTAAAAAGCAGATCGTGACAACGATGGCAACTACTCCTGTAAGGAGGATGATCATTGAGTTGTCACCCTGCTGCATCTCATAGATGCCAATGGCCTCGTTGAAGGCCATACCCTGTTCGTGTTCTCCCAGGGTCGTAAGGTCATGTAAAAGACCTATCCCTTTGGTAAATAAAAAGATAAAATAACATGCTTCAAGAAGTAGGAACAAAAGTCCCTTTACTACCTGACCGTATCTGATGTTGGCAAGTCCGCAAAAGACGTAGCTTAGCTTTGAAAAGATATTGCCCTTTGTAAATGTAGTGATGAAATTTCTGCGCTTATACTCTCTGTCCATATTAAGGCTCCCTAAATTATAATATCGGGGCCGCAGATGCAGCCCCGATACGAAACCACTTATCTTTATTACTCTGTAAGTGTTCCTGTGATGCTGTCTACAAGGGCATCAAGCTTTTCCTGAAGGTTTGCTTTTGTGATCTCGCCTGAAACAACGCCCTCACCAAATGCCTGTGCAGGTGTCCAGTAGTCGCCCATCTTGGAGATTGAAGGCTGGTTAGTAGCCTTTGTAGCCTGAGCATTAAGTGCTGCCGCTACTTCGTCATTAGCAATCTCATCTGATGAAGCAAGTGAGTTAAGAACAGGAACATCACCCTGATTCTGGAATCTTATAAGGCTGTTCTCAGGATTTGCAAGGTAAACTGCAAGCTGCTGAGCTGCAAGAGGATAAGCTGTTGTTGACTTAACTGTGATGGTCTTAAAGTCTACGAAGTTTGAAAGCTGTACGTCCTTGCCACCAATGTTTGCTGTAGGAAGAGCTACTGCGCCAAGCTTGTCACCAAGTGACTCCTTGAATGAAGGAGCGCTCCATGCGCCATCTGTGATTGCTGCAAGGTTGCCTTCCTTGAACTCTGCTCCGCCAACGCCGTCCTTGTTCTCAAGGTACTTAGGGTTATTAACAAGATCAACAATGTACTCTGCTGCTGCAAGTCCTGTAGCATCATTCCATGAGCACTCTGAAGGATCTTTTCCATCAGGGCCAAAGAGTGTGCATCCTGCTCCTAAGAAGAAGCTCTCAATGTACCATGAGTTTGTTATGTTGGTACTGAAGTTGTACTTAGCACCTGTGTCCTTGGAAAGGATTGTCTCAAGGCTCTTAACGTCATCTGCTGTAAGAAGATCCTTGTTGTAGTACATGAAGTATGTGTTAGGTGAGAATGGAGCTGCATATGTAAGACCGTCTACTGTAACAGCTGTAAGTGCACTCTCTGGAAGGTCTGATGCAATTGTCTCAAAGTCCTTAGTGATAGGAAGAAGAAGTCCCTTGTTAACAAGGTCTGCAACTCCGCCTGAAGGTGTATAGAAGATATCAGCTGCTGTATCAGGATCTGTATTAAGCTGCTGTGGAGCCTCATCGATACCTACAACTGCAATCTCATAAGTGATGTTGAACTCATCATGAAGATCATCAAACGCCTTTACTGCTGCATCAGTGTCATCAACTGCCTCTTCAGGGACCCAGATCTTTAAAGTTACGTCCTGAGTCTCTACTGGTGCTGCAGCTGCTGCATCAGCCCCAGCTGCTGATCCTGCATCATTTGTAGTAGCTGCTGCGCCGCCCTGTGCGCTGTCACCACATCCAACTAGTGCAGAAGCGGTTAATACTCCCGACAAAAGTATTGCGCTTAACTTTTTCATTTTCATTTTGAAATCCTCCTGTCTTTTGCTTCCTTAAAATTTGTTTGCTATTCCCCAATGCACTGGAATTCATTTTTGGTTAATCGCTTTACCATGAATATAAACTAACAGCTTTCCAAGGTCAATCCCCAGAAAGCTGTTTCTATGTTTTGTATAAAAAATCAGGTTAACAATAGGTTAACGTTTTTTACTGTTCCAGTAGATTCCGCACGGAAAACCGCTCTGCCACTCGGATTGGCAGTCTTTCATCCGCCACAAAGTCCTTCTCTCCCTTGATCATGCGAAGGAGATATTCCCAGGCCTTGTCAGCCTTGAGGTCAAAGTTCTGAGCAACCGAAGTAAGTTTTGGCGTCATGTATTCGCAGTTGGGCAGATTGTCAAAGCCGATCACTGAGACATCGTAAGGTACTCTTATGCCACATTGTGACAGGCCTTCGATAACACCAAATGCTACTATATCTGACATACAGGCAACCGCCGTATATCTGCCACTTGAAAATCCTATATTCTGTCCCACTTCCACAGCATTGATGTAAGTGGTATCAGTGTAAAAGATACTGCTCTCGCCAAACTCTACTCCGCTCTCCTTGCAAGCAGTTGAAAAGCCCTTAAATCTCTCAGTGATAACACCCTCGGTATCAAATTTAGGCGTAACAAGCGCCAGCTTTTTATGGCCCTTACCTATGAGATATCTGGCTGAAAGGTATCCGCCTCTGTAGTCTTCGATGCCCACGTTAACTATGTTTTCACCTTTTGCATAGGTATCAATAAATACCACTGGTGCATCAACCAGCTTTTTTATCTCTTTTACCTCATCCGGGAAAATACCCAGGAAAAAAGCTCCATCTACATTCCATGAAGAAAGGATGGATATGATCTCCTTGGGATCATGAACGCATCTTATCATCAGGTAATAGTCAGCATTTCTTACGCAGCGTTCTATGGCAGCAATGATGTGAGCATTGTAAGGATTAGTGAAAAAATCTTCATCCTTGCCCATATAAGGTACCACAAGGCCTATTATCCTGCTCTCTTTTTTAGCAAGGGATCTGGCCATGGCATTTGGTTTATAATTGGTTTCCTTTATGATGTCGTTAACCTTCTTTATGGTTTCTTTGGAAACCTTGTGGTTATTGCCGTTAATGACATTTGAAACTGTAGCGGTGCTGACCCCTGCTCTCTTTGCTATCTCTTTTAAGTTCATTCTTTCTCCTTTTGGGAAAAGAAAATCTATTTATTCCCAATTATATAAAACTCCCATGGTTCAAAGGTGTGAGTATCGCCTGGAAGTTCACCACCAATTCCGTAAGAATCTGACACTCCGCAAAAGAGCACTTCCCCTTTATCAGGAAATATACTGCTAAGATCTACGCCCTCTTGCTGCCTCTTTGAAAGGTTAAATATACAGATAACCTCATCACCCTTTGCAATTCTCTTGTAGGCAAAAATGTTTTTGTTGCCTGTATCTATGATCTCAAAACCTTCTCCTGTATTGTCGCTGCATAGTGCAGGGTGCGAAGACTTAAGCTCTGAAAGGGCCTTGATAAGATCCCTATAGTCTCTGCCAGTCCTGTTCCAATCTATGGTATCTTTTTCCATAAAGGCTATTGACTTGTCATAGGCTATCTCGTCCCCAGAATAGATCAAGGGAACACCCGGCAGCGTAAATATGACACTGTACATTGAAGGAAGTACTTCCGGTGAAAAAGCCTCAGCTATAGTCCTGTCGTAGGAGTTAACATCGTGGTTATCCAGATAGTACATAGGAAAGGTATTGTTTTCCGAAGAAGGGATATATAGCTTGATCCTGTCTGCGGTCTTAGCATCTTTCCCCACAGCCATCAAAGTCTCATAGACCTTCGCAGCATAATTGGAATCAAAAGCGTACTCAAGATTGTCCTTAGCCTGACCTGCCAGATCCTCTTCAAGCATATAGATATCTTTTACCTTAGAAAGCTCGTACCTGGCCTCATACCAGAAGTCTGCAGGAACTCCAGGGGCATAATCGCACCTGAAACCGTCCACATCAAACTCTGTGAGCCAGTACTTCATTGAATCTATCATCTCTTTTCTCATGTCCGGGTTGTCGTAGTTAAGATCCGCAACATCAGGCCAGCCCATTCCCTCGGGTGAGATGATCTTTCCATCTTTTTGTGTATACCAGTCAGGGTGCTCTGTGATCCAGGCATTGTCCCAGCCTGTGTGGTTGGCAACCCAGTCAAGGATCACGTGAAAGCCCATTTTATGTGCCTTGTTCACCAGCTCTTTAAAGTCTTCCCTTGTTCCAAATTCAGGGTTAACATCTCTGTAATCGTCAACCGAGTAGTATGAGCCAAGTTTCCCCGATCTATTGGTTATAGAAATTGGATGAATAGGCATAAACCAAAGGGTATTAACTCCCATGTCCTTAAGCTCTTTAAGGTGCTGTGAGAACTCATTTATAGTGCCGGAGGGGGTGTACTGTCTTAGGTTAACCTCATAAATAACAGCGCTCTCAACCCACTCTGGGGCCTTAGATACTGTTGGGTCAGGGGTAGGGCCTTTAAAAGAGCAACCACCACATAGCAAGATCACTGTAAACAGCATCCATGCAGTAAGGTTCATTTTAACTTTCTTCATTATTTATGCTCCTTGTAAATGTGATAAAAACATTACATTAAGCGATTAACCATTTTTCACTATACAGAAAAAAGAGCTCTTTTGCAAGAGCTCTTTTGAATGCCATTTAAAAGTATTGATTTTCTTAGATAGTGTATGTTGCTATGTAGTCAACATCATCTGGTGTGCTGATCTGTGGGTCTTCCACTGTGAGCACTGGATCACGCAGCTCTGTTGTCATCTGGGTTTCAAAATTATAAAGAGCAATTCCCAGATCGATCTTCTGAAGGTCATAATCCGGAGTTAAAAATCCCTTGTCATGCTTCTCATAAAAGTGAGCCTTTTTGCCATCAACAACAATCCTCCATGGCTGCTTGTTTACTGCAGATGGAGCAAATCTTACTGCTTCAAGGTCATCAAATAATCCATTCTCCTTGGCATACTGCTCAGTCATAGGAGTACTAAAGTCCCTAACATAAAAGAGCTCTTCAAACTTAAGTCTGGTGTCAGCTTTAACACCCTTTCTCATAAGTGTCTCTTTAATAGCCATCTTTTTTGCTGTTACTCCAAGAGGACTCATACATGGCATAAACTCGCCTTCGGCGAGATGAGACGCTGCCTCAAACTTATCTCTTGGCATTGTTCCACCGATCCATACTGTTCCAAGACCAAGCTCATGGGCCTTCATAAGGAGCTTCTGGAAAGAGTATCCATAAGCATCTTCCACATGGTCTTCCTTGGAGCAAACAGCACTTACATAGCACTTCTCGCCGCTAAGAACAGGGCTTGATAAGTCATTCTTTTCCCTATCAAGGAATTCAAATCTTATACTCTGTACGCCATAGGGATTTGTTATCTCTTTTGCAAAGCTCTTAAGATCCTCTAAAACTTCAGGGCTAACCCCATTTCCATCGAAAGTTCTTACGCTTCTTCTTGTCTTTACAAGATCTATAAAACTACTCATTTCAACCACCCTTCATTTAGTATATTGCGCAATTTAATTGTTCACAATTCCTATTATAACTATTTACGCCGATAATGCAACCCTTCTTGGGATCGCATAAGGGTCTCCTGTTGAAGGTCACAGAATATCAATATATTCACCATTAAGCGCCTTGTTCATGCTTCGAACTGCGCAGAACTTGCCGCACATGCTGCAGGTGTCGCTGTGGTCATCCTCTGGAGCTCTGCTATCCCTTATAGCTTTAGCTGTTTCAGGGTCAAGAGCTTCAAGCCACTGGGCATCCCAGTCGAGGTTTCTTCTTGCTTTGGCCATGCGGTCATCCTGATTTCTTGCCCCAGGTATGCCCTTTGCGATGTCTGCCGCGTGAGCTGCTATCTTACTTGCAATTATTCCCTGATGCACATCATCTACATTCGGAAGAGCCAGATGCTCGGCAGGTGTTACGTAGCACAAAAAAGCTGCTCCTGCCGCCGCTGCGATCGCTCCGCCTATAGCTGCTGTTATATGGTCATAGCCAGGAGCTATGTCTGTTACAAGAGGTCCAAGGACATAGAAAGGCGCTCCCTTACAGATAGTCTGCTGTATCTTCATGTTTGCCTCGATCTGATCCATTGGCACATGGCCAGGTCCTTCAACCATTACCTGTACGTCTTTTGCCCAGGCTCTCTCTGTCAGTTCTCCAAGTCTTATGAGCTCTTCTATCTGGCATCTGTCAGTGGCGTCCGCAAGGCATCCTGGTCTACAGGCATCTCCAAGGCTTATGGTCACGTCGTGCTCTCTGCAGATTTCAAGGATCTCATCATAGTACTCATAAAAAGGATTCTCCTGCCCTGTCATGGACATCCATGCAAACACAAGACTTCCTCCACGGCTTACTATGTTCATTTCTCTTTTGCCCTTTTTGATCTGCTCAATGGTATTCTTGCTGATACCGCAGTGAAGGGTCACAAAGTCAACACCATCCTCTGCATGGAGCCTTACTACGTCTATAAAGTCCTTTGCAGTCAGGGTTGCAAGATCTCTTTTGTAATGAATGACAGAGTCGTAAATTGGTACAGTACCTATCATGGCTGGACAGCTGCTGCAGAGCTTTCTCCTGAAAGGTTGTGTATCCCCATGGCTTGAAAGGTCCATTATGGCCTCTGCTCCCATATTGACTGCAGTCATAACTTTTTCCATCTCAACATCAAGGTCCTTGCAGTCGCGGCTCACCCCAAGATTTACGTTTATCTTGGTCTTTAACATACTGCCAACGCCATTTGGATCAAGTCCCTTGTGGGCTGGGTTTGCAGGTATAGCAACCTTTCCCTCTGCCACCATCTGTCTGATAAACTCGGCGTCTCTGTTTTCTTTTTTTGCTACTACTTCCATTTCAGGAGTCACAATGCCTTTTCTGGCAGCCTCCATCTGTGTGCTATAAGGTCTTTTATTTGCTGTTTCCAAATTCATACATCCTCTCTAAGTTTATTAATAAAAAACGTGCCACAAGGGTCCGTGGCCCTTTCCAAAATCCAGATCTTCTTTGATTGATCTTAAAAGATAGTCCTTTCCCATGCTGATGCTGTCTTCCATCTCATATCCAAGAGCCAAAAATGAAGCTATGGCGCTTGAAAGGGTACATCCAGTCCCATGGGTATTGAGGTTATCTATCCTCTCTGATTCAAACCATTTAATGACGCCGTTTCTATCCGCCAGGACATCACTTGAATGATCGCCAGACACCATATGTCCGCCCTTTATAAGGACGCTACACCCAAATCTTTCTGCTATCTCTTTTGCCCCATCTTCCATGTCCTGTCTGTTTGCTATAGCCCAGCCATCAAGCAGTACTTCCGCCTCAGGTATATTGGGGGTTAAAAGATCTGCCATAGGCATGAGCTTTTTTAAAAGGGCATCTATTGCCTCGTCCTCCAAAAGCTTTGCGCCGCTGGTGGCAACCATTACAGGGTCAAGAACAATTCTTTTCGCCTTGTAAAAAAGGAGCCTGTCTGCGATCACCTCTATAAGATCGCTATCAAAGGTCATTCCGATCTTTACAGCATCCGGATAGATGTCGGAAAACACCATGTCCAGCTGGTCCGCCAAAACACTGGGGCTTACCTTTTGAATGCTCCTTACTCCTGTGGTGTTCTGGGCTGTTATGGCTGTAATGACGCTCATACCATAGACGCCGCACCCGTGCATGGTCTTAAGATCAGCCTGAATTCCAGCTCCGCCACTACTATCACTACCTGCAATTGTAAGAGCTGACTTTTTCTTCATCCTTTTACTTTTCCTTCTTTTACCATGTTCTGAAGAACTTCAAGAGTGTGGTTTGCTTTAAGGATTGTGATGAGGACTGCTGCGATCACAGTTCCTCCAATGGTGCTAACAAGGAACGGAACAACGTACACGAAAAGAGCTACCTCTTTTCCCATAACGAACGCTGCAACAGGGTATGCTAAGAGTCCTCCAAGGATTCCGGTTCCGATGACCTCTGCGATGTATGTGAACGTAAGCTTACCTGTGTGCTTATAGACAAGACCGCAGCAAAGAGCCCCTATCATGCTGCCTGGAAATGCCAGAAGTGTCCCTGTTCCAAGTATGTTTCTGATAAGTGATGTGCAAAAAGCTATTCCGACGCCGTACCATGGTCCTAAAAATACTGCTGCAAGAACGTTGACCATGTGCTGGATTGGGAAGCACTTTGATCCCCCAACAGGGATTGAGAATGTTGACAGCACAACTGCCAGTGCAACAAACATTCCTGATAAAACAAGCTTTACTACTGATTCTCTTTTCATCTTAAAATCTCCTCCTTGGCCTTTTTATTAAGGCGCATTGTATTTTCTTTTATATCTAAAGCACCAAAGATGCCTGATATCACTGCAATTCCGGACAGTCCAAGGCCTTTTAGTTTATGGACGTTGTCGTAATTGATGCCTCCTATGGCGACCACTGGGATTGGAACAGTCTTAGTTATCTCTTTGTACATATCAAGAGCGGTCACTTTTGATGCATCCATCTTGGTGACAGACCCAAAGGCTGCTCCTACGCCAAGATAATCGGCGCCCTGCTCAAAGGCTCTTTTTGCCTCCTCAAGGTTATGGGCCGTTGCACCTATTATGTAGTCATCGCCAAGACTCTTCCTGGCTTCTTTTATGGAGCCATCGGAAAGCCCAAGGTGAACTCCTGATGCATGGACCGCCTTACAAACGGATGCGCTGTCGTTGATGATAAGGGGGATGTCATACTTTCTGCATATGGCATTTATGCTGGTGGCAGTCTTAATGTATTCTTCTGTAGGCACTTCTTTTTCCCGAAGCTGCACCATTGTGGCGCCGCCAAGGATTGCCTGTTCCACTGCGTTTTCAAGGGTGATCCCCTCCTGCAGGCACTCTCTGTTTGTTATGGCATAAAGAAATGTGTCCGCAAGGCTAAGGCGCTTCCTGCTCCCTAGGCGAGTCATACTAAGCTCATCAAGAAATGCGTTTTTAAAAGACATGGTTCCATATCTTTTTTCTTTTTGGCAGATAATCTCTGCTCTTCTGGCAGCTGCGTTGTAGGTGGCTACTGCGGTTTGGATGGCAGCAAAGTAGGCAGTATCTTGATTACCTTTGCTCACTTTGACCTCTTTGCTCCCTTCAACTTCTATGCTTTTCCTTTTTCCGTTACCGTTCTTTTTTTCTCCTCCAAGAAATGCACCTATTACGGCGCTGAGCATGCAGCCAGCACCGGTAAATAGCTTTTGCATGTGGCTTCCGCCAGGAAGTTCTACGAAGTAATCTGATACTTGATCAGCAATCATGACATTTCGTCCTGTTACTACTATTACAGCGCCGGTACACTTTGAGAGATCAAAGAGTTCTTTTTTTGAAATGACCTGTTCCTTGCTTTCAACACCTGTAAAGTCCTGTAAGTTATCACCTTCTTGTCTGGTAAGGTCATGTGCACCATTAAATTCCTGCTCAGTGTAGTTACTTCCATCTACAGCTTTCTTACTAATCATCAGTATGTTAATAAGGGCTCTTATCTCTGAAGCGTTTCCCCTGATGCAGGAAAAATGGACTTCATCAAGAAGTGTCTTTAGCATATTCCTTCTAAAGTCCGTTGCTCCAGCGCCAACCGGATCAAGGACAATAGGTATATTTAGTTTGTTAGCTCTTTTCCCGGATGATAAAAACACATCGAGGCGCGAAGGCGAAGGCGTTCCAGTGTTTATCACGAGGGCATCAGATGCTGCGGAAATCTCAGCGCACTCAGCCTTGGCATCTCCTCCTATGGCCACGCCGCCAACAGCAAGCACAGCATTTACCACGCTTTCAGCAGTTATGTAATTATTTAAAATGTGTATTTGCGGATGAATATCCCAAAGATTTCCGGTCATGTTTCTGTATCGCTACGATCATGACTGAGAGACTATCACGAGATTTTCGTCAGATGGACAGTTGCTTTTTGCGAAATTAAAAAGCGCCATCTGATCCGATGACGCTTATCTAAAATCATTAGCATATGGCGAGCACTTCTACGCACAAAGACCGCCATGTGTCGACAATTCCTACGTTGGCATTATCCAAATCAGGTATAGGGTCGTGCCAAAAGCACCTCTCAGCCGTTATCAGCTCCCCTTGTCTTGTATTTTATTGTATTTGTAGGCTTTCCCGCCTACAGTTTTAAAATATAGCATGCATGTAACGGATATGCAAGCCCCAAATGTAGTAAAAATCACAGGTTAGCCAGGATCAGAGCGATGCCTGACACAATAAGAAGGATGATCACGATCTTTTTTACAATCCTCTCACTTATCTTCCCGGCGCTGAGCATTCCTGCCCCAAGGCCTATGAGCATAAACGGTGACAGGATAAGAGCTCTTTTTAGGGATTCCATGGTTATGATCCCGTAAAAGAGATATAAGATGATCCTGAAGGTATTCTCTATGATAAACACTGTGCAGATGTTTGCCTTAAAGGACTTAAGGTCATCTGTGGTCCTTCCGATATAGGCTCCAAGCAGTGCTCCAACGCCGTAGAGTCCACAAAGGAATCCTGACAGGATGCCGATTATCGTAAGCAGCACCTTGGAATTCTTTGCTTTCTTTTGGGACAGCTCTCTAAGGAGCATTTCGATGCCCACCAGTATCACCAGTACGCCAAATATTATCTTGATCAGTGTAGTGTCAGCGTTCTTTAGAAAAAGAGCTCCTCCAAGGCTTCCTATTATCACCATTATCGCAAGAGAAATGACGATCCTTGGGATGATGGCTTTTCTCTCTTTTATGCTGATAATGAGGTTAGTTGGATACCCCAGGATTAGTTCCACCGGCGATATATTTATGTTTGCTGTGCCAAAGGTCAGTATCGATGTAAACACCAGGGTGTTGGCAAAGCCGCACAGTCCCTTAACATAGAACGCAAGAAGCGTTGCGATAATCCAAAATATCATAGCTGTCTGTTATCTCTTTTATTCTTAGTAGTTAAAAATCAAAAGACTTTTTTCCCCTCTTGTATGCCTTGGCCCACTTGGAGATCTCTTTTTTCTTGGCGTAGTTTCTGGTATTCTCCTTGCCAAGGTTCCTGTAGAGTTCATACCTCTCAGGTGAAAGGTCTCCCCTTTCAATGGCAGTTTTTACTGCGCATCCGGGCTCAGTCTCATGTCTGCAATTGCTGAATTTGCACATGCACTCCAATTCTACAATATCTGCGAATGTATCATCAATACCATCCTGAGTGTTTGCCATGCCTATTTCACGCATTCCTGGGGTGTCGATGAAAGTGACGCCCTTTGAAGATTCCATGAGCCTTCTTATAGTAGTAGTGTGGCGGCCCTTGTCATCACCGTCCCTTATGCTGGAGGTCTTCATGATTTCCTCTCCCATAAGCTGGTTTATCAGTGTGGATTTTCCAGCGCCTGACGAGCCCATGAGGCATATGGTGTTTCCAGGTATCAGGTAGTCTTCAAGCTCATCTAGACCGATACCGTAAAGAGCTGAGATTGCATGAACCTTCACTTTGTCAGATATCTGCTCTACTTCCCTTATGTAGCGCCCTGTGTTGTTGCAAAGGTCTGACTTTGTAAGGATCACCACGGGTGTAGAACCGCCCTGAAGAGCGATGCTTACATATCTTGCAATTCGGTTGTAGCTATAGTCTTCATTTAAAGAAGTTACGATGAAGCAATAGTCAACATTTGCAACCATGTACTGCATAACTCCGGTCTTGGCCTGATCCGGTCTTTGGAGAAAGCTACTTCTAACGCATACTGACAGTATCGTTGACTCTCCCTGTCTGTTATACAAAAATGTCACGTAATCTCCCACAACCGGAAGCTCATCAGCTTCTTTTTCATAAAAACTTCCCTTTAACTTAGCCGGGATCTCCTGTTCCCAGAACCTTATAGTATAGCTGTTTTTGCTGACGCTTGAGATCCTTCCAAGCTTCTCTGCGTGGAGCCACTGGCAGGACAATTTAAGTGGCTTATAGTATGGGAACTTTTCTGTGAAATCCTGTATCTCTTTTTCATCCTCACACTGCTCAAATACCTCCGCTTCGTAAAAGAGTCCGTGAACGTCATTAAAGCTGTCGCTTAAAGGAAGTGCCATGAAGGCATCTGCATTTCCGAAGGCAGGATGATGAATGTCAAAGTTATCGCAGGTCTTAAAGCCATGCTTTGGATAGTACTCAGGCTCCCCGCAGATAACGATTCCCTTGTAGCCTGCTGCCCTGGCAACGGGAAGAGTTTCTTTTAAAAGAGCTGCTCCTATCCCTGAATTGACGCATGTAGGCTCAACTGCCAGAGGTCCGAAGGTTAATACCTCATGCTCATGATCGTCATCTTTGACTGTTGCCACCGAATAAAAGATTGCTCCAACAATCTTGCCATCAAGTTCTGCTACGCGGCTCAACTCCGGAAGATACTCTTTTGCGCTGCGAAGCTTATGTACCAGAAGGTGCTCGTTACAGCCAGGGCCGTGAAGATTCCAGAATGCGCGCATTGTCATAAGTTCTGTGTCAAAAAAGTCGTTTGGTGTTTCTTTTCGTATTATTAAATTTTTCAATGTTTTGTCTCCTTGATATATCTTTTTTGTTAGTTATTTGATGTTAGTTGGAATTAGTTATTTTGAAATTCAATATAGTATGGAGACATATGTGAAATGGGAAACTGCAGAAAATGCATAGTGAATGAACTATTGCCATATCAACTTGTGCGCGATCACAAATAAAAAACCGCGACAAATATGCCACGGTTAAAAGTTCTAAATATGTGATGATCTAATACAGATCAAAGAGCAGAAACCGAGGTCTTCATACTATATTCAGTTACAATCTCTCTTGTTACAATAGCCATAAATATGATTACCTCTCTTTCCGTTAGATTTTTTTACTACGTACAAAAGTGTAACAAATATACATTCTGCCGTCAATGCCATTTTCAAGCTACCAGTCACAGTTCCTATTATTCAGGTGTTCTTCTAGTAGCTAAATCAGTTTTTTATCACTGACAAGCTCGTTTACATTATTGATCCCATAGACCGCCAGATCAACTTTTCCATCCCTGACCTCTATCCCGTCTTCTCTAAGGAGCCTCTCCTGGACGCCTTCCCCAAAGGCAAAGTTGGTGGCCAGTCGCCCTTTTGAATTAACAACTCTAAAACATGGGATATGATCAGGGTCCGGATTCTTGTGGAGGGCATTTCCCACAACTCTTGCAAGGTTCTTATTCCCTGCTATTTCAGCCACCTGGCCGTATGTTGCCACACGGCCTCGTGGAATTCTTTTTACTATTTCATAGATTCTTTTCGTAAGGCAGTCAGTGGATAAATTGTAGCCAGTCGCATGTGTATTACTGTTTGACATCATGCAACAATTTCCTTCTCATGAAGTTCCTGGATCTCGTCAACAGCTGAGAGCATAGGCTTTATGTCTTTTCCCTTGATCTTCCTGTCAACATAGTTCTTAGTGATCTTCATAACAGTTCCGCTAAGAGTAATAACACCGATAAGGTTTGGTATTGCCATGAGTCCGTTAAAGGTATCTGAAAGGTCCCAGGCAAGAGTAAGATCCATGGTCGCTCCAATGATTATAAATGCCACAAACACGATCTTAAAAAGGCGGGTGGACTTTGTACCAAAGAGATATTCAAAACCTTTGCTTCCATACTGGCTCCATCCAAGGACTGTCGAAAATGCAAAGAACAAAATGGCAATAGCGATAAATGCTGAGCCTGCTCTGCCATATACAGTAGAGAAGGCTTCAGCAACAAGGGCAGTTGAAACCTGATCAGAGAGAACAGCGCCTGTATCAAGATCGACGATTCCGCTTGAAAGAACTGCAAAAGCAGTCAGTGTACATACGATAATTGTATCAGCGAATACTTCAAAAATCCCCCACATTCCCTGAACAACTGGCTCTCTGACGTTAGAGCTTGAGTGGACCATAACAGAGGAACCCAGGCCGGCTTCATTGGAGAAAACACCTCTTTTCATTCCCCACTGAACAGCATAGGCAACTCCGCTTCCAACGATTCCGCCGCCAACAGCTTTCATTCCGAAAGCGCCTTTGATGATGGATACAAATACAGGGCCGATCTTGTCTGCGTTAAGGATAACGATGATAAGTGCTCCCACAACGTAGATAACAGCCATAAACGGAACGAGTCTTTCTGTTACTGAAGCAATCCTCTTAAGTCCTCCAACTATTACAAGGCCTGCCAGCACCATCAGGATAAAGCCTGTTACAAAACTTGGAATCCCAAAAGCAGAGTTCATGTTTGCTGCAATAGAATTGATCTGGCTCATGTTGCCGATTCCAAAGGAAGCCAGCACACAAAATGTACTGAACATGATCGCCAAAAATGCTCCTATCTGAGCGCAACCCTTCTTTTCTCCAAGGCCGTATTTAAGATAATACATGGCGCCTCCGCACCACTCATTTCTCTCGTTCCTTCTTCTGTAAAATATTCCAAGAACATTTTCAGAGAAATTGGTCATCATTCCAAAGAAGGCAACTATCCACATCCAGAAAATTGCTCCGGGACCCCCGGACAGTATTGCTGCTGCGACACCGGCGATATTACCTGTTCCGATGGTGGCTGCCAACGCAGTGCACAGGCTCTGGAACTGAGATATCTGAGTATCCTCTTTTCCTGTGTGGGCAGTGACATGCTTGTCCTTGAAAATTCCCCCTATGGTATTTCTTACCCAATGCTTAAAATGAGAAACCTGAAATACCTTGGTGAGGATTGTCATAAGGATCCCTGTTCCCACCAAAAGGATCAACATAGGAAGTCCCCAGACAAAGCCATTCACAGCACCATTAACCCGCTCAACTGTACTGACAAAACCATCCATATACCATTCCTCCTTAAACCTGATTACAGAAAAAAGGCGCACGATATTAGTCGAAACGCCTTTGTTTTGATTTATTTTACACTATACTTTAACGATTTACAACTTTATTCTGATAAATAGATTTTAAGTTCTTAGTTCCATTTCATCATCCATTTTCACAAAGCCGTACTTCTCGTAAAGAGGCCTTCCCATGTCAGTGGCTTCAAGAGATATTGCTGTGATGCCTCTTTCTTTTGCATCCCGAACAAGAAGGTCCAAAGTCTTAAATGCTATGCCCTTCCTGCGATAGTCAGGGGCTGTGTACATGTTCATGATATAAGCCTTTTCACCCCTTGGATTGTGATATGTAGGCATAACTCTATAGTAACTCACTCCGCCAGCACCGATGAACTTATCCCCGTCATAGACAAGGTAAGCGGTGTGCGTGCCATCTGTCATGGCCTTCTTGTAATAATCTCTCGACTGCCTCTCCACTTCTGACATGTCTGTGTTTTCATCAAGTTTATTGGCGGCTCTTAGGACTATGATCCTTGTCCTTACAAGCTCTTCAAGGTCCTTTATTGTAGCTCTTTGGTAATCCATTTTTCTGCCTCTCTCCTGGTTTGGAATGTGATAACGTTTTTATCAGGGTATTTGGAAAAGAGCTCTCGTAGCAGCGGCTTATTCTCTGTTTCATAGTTCTTGACCAGCTCCACAAGCTCAGGATCCAGTGTATCTTCCGTCCATGGCATATCCGGACGATCCTGCCCCACTCTTCCTGTGATACCCTCCATGCATACCTGCTGACCATAATCCAGGAAAAAGATCGTATCGCAAGCTGCAATTCTTTTTTCATAGGTCCTGCTGTAGTCGCCGTCAATTATCCAACTGTCTTGTCCAACAAGGTCAGATAATCTCTCGTCAAACTCATCTCTTGAAATATGGGTCCTGTCTGCCTTCCACCAAATGTTATCCAGATGATAAAGCGGAAGTTTTGTCCTCTCATGAAGTTTTATTGAGAAGGTGCTCTTGCCACTTCCCGAGCACCCAAGTACAAGTACTTTTTTCATGTCATCAGATTCTCTTCAGGTAAAAATACTTACTAAGCTTAGGATCCTTATCTTCTCTTACAAACTCAAGCTCATATCCCAGCTTTTTATAAAACTCCGGTGCCTGAAATCCAAAGGTAGTAAGGGCGATTTTCTCATAGCCTTTATCTTTGAAAGCATCCTCAACCGCTGACACAAGCCTGCTGCCGACTCCGGCTCTTCTGTAATCTTTTCCGATTATCAGATCCCCGATGTGGACTTCGTTATAGTATGCCCGTCCCGTGATGACCCCTGCTATCTTTCCATCATCTTCTGCAGCAAAGGTAAATTCTTCAAAGTTCAGCGCCACAGCGCAGTCCACTGCGTAATCTGTGAATTCCCTGTTTATGAATTCTCCTGTTTTTTCGTTATCTTCAATTCGTCTTATTTCCATAATTAGTTTTATAGCTCCTTCAGTAGTCTCAGTACTCTGAGATCCCTTTTTATCATGACTTCGTCAAAAAAGACATCGCTGGAATAAACGTCATTGACTTCAATCGCTGTGTCCAGATCTACTACACGAAGCACAAACTCCGCATCCTTTTCGTAGTCGTCTAGTTCCTGATTCACCAGGGCATCTTCTACATCACAGAAGTAGTAAAAATTCTCCTGTTCGAAAATAGTATCCTCGCCTCGATCACTCTTTTGCCTTCGAAGGACACTTCCGAATTCCCTGATGCTCTCTGGGATCACGACCATTCCGACTTCTTCTCTGACCTCTCGGATCAGAGCCTGTCTTTTGTCCTCGTCATCGTGTATTCCTCCTCCAGGAAATTTATAGTACTTCTCCTTTTGGCTATACACCAACGCGATCTTGTCATCCTTTATGATGATAGCTCTTGCAGAGGGCCTACGAAATACGTTTCCAGTTTCCTTATAATCTTTTAGATCAATTTCAAAAAGTCTCTTCATCTATGTTCATCCCACTATCTGCACAAATCAATCATTTCCTCTTTGCCTTGATGACCAGAAAATCCGGCTTATGGAAAAGATCTTTATGCTCTGGAAATCGCTTTAACAGTTCTTCATCAGGCAGAGGCTCTACCATTTTCTCTATGGCAAACCCGGATTCCACCAGGGTATTCACTATGGTTGAAAACATTCTGTGGTACTTCTTGATGCCATCTACAAACCAGGTACTCTCATTCTCCTTCTCAATACCATAGTTCTTCATATTGACATGTATCTTTTCCCCATTTTCATCTCTAGTCCAGCGATCGCCTGTGCTGTGACAGGTGTTAAAGGGATGCTCCTGAGAGAAGATGAATTCTCCTCCGGGAGTTAGGAGGTTATTGACGTTCTTAACTACGCCTTCGAAATCCTCAACATAGTGAAGAGCCAGTGAACTTATTACTACGTCAAACTTCTCCGTGATCCGGTCAATGTCCTCGATTGGCATAAGGAGATATTCAATCTTCGGATCACTATTCTTAGTCCTTGCCACTTCCAGCATCTTCTCCGAAATATCAATTCCCACAACGCTCTTGGCACCTTTTTGAACAAAAGAGACGCAGTGCTCGCCATATCCGCATCCCAGGTCGAGAACTCTTTTCCCTGTCAGATCCGGTAAGAGAGAAAACAGCGTGGGGATTTCAAAAAGGTCATTGGCATTTGATTCCTTTTCCCTTATTTTCTTGTAGCCTTCAAAGAATGTCTCGTTGTCAAATATGTTCTGTTTAGGCATTTACTCCTCCCATTTTCCTGATCCTCATAAAATAGTGCCCTTCATCTTCCCCTGCTCTATATGCACCATTGTTTATCATGACTTTCTGCGAAGCAATATTATCTTTGTTTACTCTAAGATAGATCTCATCCTCAGGAACAATTTCTTTTGCAATCTGAACTGTAAGTCTAAGGCCTTCTGTTCCGTAGCCCTTGCCACGACATTCCTTCAAGATGCTGTAGCCTATGTGCCCTGCCCCTTCCCTGAGAGCATCTGTCAGATGGTGTCTGATCCTGAACTCGCCAACAAGGCGACCTTCATCCCAGAGATAGTAATATGTCTCTGGCACGAACCAGTCCGGCATATTTACAGGATGCTCGTAGGATATTAGCGTTGGAAGCACGTCATTTTTATACTCTTCAAAACTCACTCCATGATATGGATTAGTAAGCCCATTCTCGTCTTCAGGAAGCGCAGTTGTATACTCCCACTGAGCCTTAACGTCCTGCATGTTCATTTTTCTAAGTTCCATTTCTGTCTCCCCTTCGAAGTATCACAGCTTTTTTTCGTAGCAAAAGAAATCCTGGTCATACATAAAGCACTCCCCAACCACATTAAAGCCAAAGGCTGCATAACACTTTATAGCCTTTACATTGTATTTGTTTACAAGAAAATGAGTGCTCTTATATCCTCGCTCTTTTAAGGCTTTCAAGCCATGCTCCATCATCTGCCTGCCTATTCCCCTGCTCTGCATGGAAGGGTCCACAGCAACCCTGGCCAGCTCTCCTCCTGGGAAAAGATCCCTGTTCCAGCAATCAAGCTTGTCCACATCCTTATCTTCTTCAAGTGAAATTGCAGCAATTACTTTGCCATTTTCTTTCATCACATACAAAGCATCTCTGGAAAGATCAAAACTTATTGTTTCATCAGATGGATAATCCTCATCCCAGGCGCAGTACTCCCTTCCCTTCTGAGCCTTGTAAAGCTCAAGGATCTGGCTTCTGTCTTTTTCTGTTGCAAGTTCAATCACTCCCATAGCCTAGCCTTTCTATTAAAGTCCCGGAGACTTAATTGTTTAAAAGAAAAGTCTATCCTGCATACGCAAAATAGACTTTTGTTTTTTCATCTTAACACCGACAAAATGCAGTTGCAACGTGTTAATTGCATTTCACCTTTCGAAAATTGCAACTCACCGTCATTTTGCTTTTTTCCTTGAAAAAAATAGGTTAATATCTGTTTCAGATACAGGTCAAGTTAGTAAAAAAGAAAGAGGTGACAAACTATTAGTAGTCACCTCATAATCAAGGAAGCTTAAGTGCCGGACTTGTCAGTAAAGATTGTATAACTGGCTTGTATTTTTGAATTCCGAAATCTTCCACTATACTTGTAATTCTTGCCCCTGCATCTTTAGAAGATGCTCCGCAAAGGAAAACTCTTTCATCAGAAGTCCCATAATCAAGAACTATGAACCTGTCATGAAAGATACCACCTGTTTTTTGTATAGAGATTTTCAGTCCAGGATACTCTTTGCAGAAATCCTTATACTCGATGTTGTGTAGTTTATTATTACCGACATTATCACTAAAAACCTTGATATCAACTCCGGAAGCAGCATTCTTTAGTAACACCAACGTTCTGAGTCCAATGTAGTTATCCACGAGGTATATTGTTTTCTTAGCTTGACCATAGATAGAAGAATAGGCAACATCTGCGCTAGAATACCTTGTATTAAACATAAGCCAGCCATTGTCTTCATCACTTACAAAGCTGTTCATCATATCTGCCAAATCTGATTTGGTCACTACTTCTCCGAGCTGGTCCATGACATCAGACATCTGCTTCTCTACGGAACCAAGATCCATGCGAAGCTTTTTAATTTCAAAAGCGTTCTCTGATGACTGCATAGAAAGCTGCATAACTTCACGTTGCCCGATAAGATTCTGATTACTCATGATGTAATCTTTCATCTTTTTAAAAGTTCTTACAAAGTCTTTACTCTGCCTTACCGCAAGGTCTCCTTTTAAAACAGTCATAAGCATGTATACTCCCTGTTCTGTGAAGGCGTATGGAGCATATCGAGAACCACCCCAACTTGAGGTCGATTTTTTCGACCTCAAGTCAGCCCATTCATCTTTTGTAAGTCTAAACCTAAAGTCTTGCTCAAACCTTTCTATATTATTATTCACTTGTTCATTGAATCTTTTTGTCTCGTAGCCGTAAATCTCTGCGAGATCAAAATCGAGCATTACTTTTGTTCCTCTAACCTCATATAGCTTTTCTCTTAAAAGCTCCTCTGTAATCTCAATCACCTCAACTTCAGTATTCTCATCCACTTCTTTGATTTTCTTTTTTGCCATATCAATCACCTTCCTGCCATCATTCACCAACTTGAGGTCGATTTTTTCGACCTCAAAATATTAAACGGCAGATTCTGCACAACAAACTCCTGTCCCTGCTTATCATATTCAATTCTGTAATATGATCTCCCGCTAATACTGGTTTGCAACGAATGTGTTATGCCTATAGCCTGTGCTTTTTCAGTGGTCAGCGTAACTTTCTTGCCAAGCTGCTCGTCTTCAGTTTCAATCAGATAGCCATTTTTCTTAAGCCAATCAGTCACTGTTCTGTATGATAGTTTCTTATATATCTTTTCGTCTATCCCTGTGTTCAGCTGCTCCGTCAGTCTTGTAATGGTTTTGACACCTGAATATTGATAATCAGAAAGAGACTCAATAGGAAAATCTTTTTTTCTTACTCCTAAGCTCTTTCCTATAATTCCATTGTTATTCTTGAGTTCTGTCAAAATATCTTTAATAAAAAACATGCTTCTAATGATGATTGGATTATTCATCACATCATCATTATCCGCCACGTCATTATTAATGGGATTCTTCCCATCAGCAATGCGCTCCACACATGTAAGCGCATTTTCCAGTTTCTCTAAATCAAATTGTTCCATTTATTAATCAATCTCCATTCTCATCATTGTTATTAAAATTGCTACTCTCACCTGGTGCAAGTTTTTCCATCTCAAGCTTATATGCCATCAATCTAAGAAGATAATCTGGCATCTTTCTATTACCAAGCTCCCAGTCCTGTAGCGTACGATATGGAATCTCAAAGTAAGCACAAAACTCCTTCCTCGACATTCCAGTACTATTTCTTAATTCGATCAAAAATTCCCTGCTGTCCATACTATTTCTTACCACCTATAAAAAACATCATACTCAATGCGTATATACTAATATACACATTGCGTGTTGTCAACACAATCCCCAAAAGTATAGAGTATTAGCCAATTTGCATTTCACCTTTCGAAAATTGCAACTCACCGTCATTTTGCTTTTTTCTTGACCAAAATAAGTTAATATCTGTTTCAGATACAGATCAAGCTAGTTAAAAAGAAAGAGGTAAGACATGAAAAAAGCAATTGAAGTTAATAATCTGGTTAAACAGTACGGCACTGCAACAGCAGTAAATAACATCTCTTTTGAAGTTAAGCAGGGATCTCTTTTTGCATTCCTTGGAGAAAACGGAGCCGGCAAATCAACAACCATAAACATGCTAAGCACGATCCTCCCAAAAACTTCAGGCCAAGTCAGGGTAATGGGACATGAACTTGGTAAAGAGGATGATGCCATAAGAAAATCTATTGGGATAGTCTTTCAGAATTCGGTACTGGATGGAAACCTGACAGTTAAGCAGAATCTCTTTACAAGAGGCGCATATTACGGATACAGCAAAAAGGAGATAACGGAGGGGCTTTCGGATCTTTGGGACGAATTTAATCTGGAAGATATCTGGAATAAGAGCTACGAGAATCTTTCCGGCGGACAACGAAGACGAATAGATATCGCAAGGGCGCTGATCCACAAGCCGGACATCCTGTTTCTAGATGAGCCCACCACAGGCCTTGATCCAATGTCTCGCAAGATGGTGTGGGATTACATCAATCACTTAAGAAAAAACGAGAACCTGACAATCTTCCTGACAACACATTACATGGAAGAAACCACAGAAGCTGACAACGTGGTGATTATGGACAAAGGAACCATTATTGCTGAAGGCTCACCTGCTGAATTAAAGAGCAGGTATACAGGCAAAAAACTCATCTGGTATACAGAGAGGAACGATGAAAACACGAAACTCATCGAAGCTTCCAGTACTCCAGGTTTTAGCTACGAGGCTGATCACTACAATATTCTTATGAATGAAGGGATCATGGAATTCATCTGGAAAAACAAAGATTCTATCAAAGATTTTGAAGTGATCAAAGGAACAATGGACGATGTATTTTTAACACTTACAGGAAAGGAAATGGTAGGGTGCAATGGCTAAATTAAGAGGACTTATAGGACTTACAAAGAGAAACATACTGGTATATTTAAATGATAAGGGATCGATCTTTTTCTCAATGCTCACACCACTTATCATTCTTATTCTTTATCTTTTATTTTTAAAGAGCACATTTTTATCATCACTTGAACATGCTGCATCTGGCCTTGAGGGCCTGATCCTGGCAGGTGATATGGACCAGTTTGTTAATGGTATCCTCCTTACAGGAATCATCAGCACAGCTCTTATCACAATTCCCTACAATGCCCTCGAAACAATAGTCCGGGACAGGGAAGACAAGGTGTATTTTGATATGATATCAACCCCTGTAAAAAGAGCTGAGATCATCCTTTCATACTTCCTTGCAGCAGTAGTTTGCGCTTTCCTTCAGACCTTAGTTGTTCTGTTTTTCGGAATCGGAGTTCTTCTTTTGAACGGATCAATGTACTTTGAAATTTTGGATATTATGTGCCTTGTAGGAGTGATCTTCCTTGGAACTATCTCATCCACAGCAATCTTTACCCTTATAATGATGTTCTTCAGGAAAATGGGGACCTGCAGTGCTTTTATGGGAATCATTTCTGCAGTATCAGGCTTTATAGTTGGTGCGTACCTTCCACTATCTGAGTTTAGCAGGACCATACAGAATGTATGTAACCTTATCCCAGCTACAGGGATCACTGTACTTATCAGGAATTTCCTGACCGGTAGAGTTTTAAATCACATGGATGAATGCATTGGCGGAGTAGACGGCGGCGCCTTCCTTAATGCCATGAAAGAGACATTTTCTTTTAACACACAACTTGGATCATCAACTTGGTCATTGAATCAGACCTGCATATATATAATAATGGTTTCAGTAGTATTTATTGTAGCTACAAAGATCATCTATCCAAGAGTGTACAACAAAATGTAAAGGGGAAAAGCCTTGAAGGTTACGTTTAATAAGATTTCACAAGGTGAAAGTGAATACGCAGTTGTAAATGCATATGGGCGCACGACAGCCATAGACACTGCAATTGGACTTCTTGAAAATGGGGAGCAGATCATTATGGGCTATAAGGACGGCGAGAGTATTCCATGTCCTATTTCCAAGATTTATTACATAGAAACTGTAGATGATAAATGCTTTGCCTACACCAAGGACGACTGTATTGAACTGCGAAGCCGTCTCTACGAAATAGAAAAAGCCCTGGATTTCAGATTCTTTAGGTGTTCTAAATCCATGCTTTGCAACATTAGAAAGATAAGGAGCATAAAAGCGGAAACTAATGCCAGGATGAGAGCAGTTCTTTTAAATGGAGAGGTCATTCTTATTACCAGAAGCTATGTAAAAGAAATGAAGAAGAGGTTAGGACTATGAAAAAGCTAAAGATAGTAATGGAACAAACAATGCTGGTCAGTTTCCTGGTACTGTGTGCTGTCAGCCTTTACGGACTGCTGGTGATGAGGAAAAATGAATGGTTTTTTGACTGGTATACTCCAGGATCAATCCTTGTTGCAAGCTTTCTGTGTAGTCTGGTAACAGTGCTGCTTCTTTATAATGATAAATACGATAAAGAGTTGTCTGCACTGATGCACAACCTGATGACACTACTA
>NZ_JAGAYD010000125.1 GCF_017940685.1 Butyrivibrio sp.
ACTTTCTTATTCCAGATGGCTTTATGTCAACCACCTTTTTTCCTATGGGATTTCTCATGGTGAAACTATCTCCCTTGTATCTTCATATTTTTTAGTAAGGATCGTTCCGTGGTCTTTATATTTTTTCAAAATAAAGTGTGTGGCTGTGCTAAGGACAGTGTCCAGGGTTGAGAGCTTGTTACTTACAAACCCAGCTACTTCCTGAAGGGTCTTGCCCTCGATGATGACCATAAGGTCAAATCCGCCGCTCATAAGGTATACACTTGTAACCTCTGGATATTTGTAGATCCGCTCTGCGATGGAGTCAAATCCAAGTCCCCTCTGAGGAGTAACCTTAACTTCGATAAGGGCATTGACCTTCTCAATACTGGTCTTGGACCAGTCAACCATGGTGTGATAGCCGCAGATGATGCCCTCTTCCTCAAGGCTTCTAAGTTCGTTGGCCACAAGGATCTCCTCTGCCCCTAAAAGGACGCTGAGCTCGTGGACATCGATACGGCTGTTTTTCTCTATGATATTCAGTATCTCTTCTCTAGTACTCATCTTTTTCTCCCATCTCATATTTATAAACTCTATGATACTACAAGAATCAAAAGTTTCACAAAAGAATTCTGTGAATCTCATCAGCCTGTGGCAGTTCTAAGAATCTCTTTTCATCGCCATTTACGATGACCCTGTCGTTGCCATCCTTAAGGAATCCTATGACAGCCGCATTTACGCCGTTTTCGTTTAAGGCCGCCACCAGCTTTTCCTCATTGTCACATGCAATAAGAAGGGCTCCACCAGATGTTAAAAGATATGGATTCACCTCAAGAAATTCACAAACTTCAATTGTTTCCTGCCTTATGGGGATCTTTTTAAGATCCACACTAAGTCCGGTTCCTGCTCTCTCAGCCATCTCCCAAAGGGCTGCAAATATTCCTCCTGAGGAAACGTCATGAATGGAGCTAGCTCCGGACTTTATGGCGACTGCAGCCTCACTATTTATGGGCAAAAGAGCTTTGAAGTTTTCAGCCTTTTCGATAAAAGGAACAGGATAGCGCTTTTTTAGTTCTTCTTTTTTTTCTTTGGCAAGTATAGCTGTACCCTCCAGCGCAACAAAGCCCGTTACGATAAGAGCATCTCCAGCCTTTGGTTTATGGTCAAATACAGGCGCTTCTCCAGGGTAACCCGCTGCAGTAGCCGTTACAACCGGCCTTGTCACAGCGTTTGTAACTTCAGTATGCCCACCTGCGTAGATGGTGCCACTTGCTTTCGCCCCTTCAATGGCATCAGCAACTATTTTCTTTAGCTCTTTTTCCTCGGTCTCAGCCGGTAAAAGAACTGACAAAGTCACGTGATCTGGAACAATTCCCTGGGATTTTAAGCTGTTTGCCACTTTTACCACAGCATAGAATCCAGCATCTGAAACGTCCGCCACCAAGGGAAAGGTGGCGCTAAATGTCTTTTTATCATTAGAAAAAGCGCAGTCTGACCCTACAGCTGCGCTTTCAATGTTTTTATATTCTGTTCTTAACTGCTTTAAAACTGAGCGCTTAAGTGCATTCTCAGTTATCTTGCCTATCCTCATGAACTCTCCAGTAAAACTATTAGTCTGTCTGAATAACTTCTGCTGTGTCAGCGGCTTCTGCCTGCTGCTTCAAAAGAGCATTAGCTGCTCCAACTGCATCTCCTACAGCCTGGGCTGCTGCCTCTTCGCCTTCTGTTCCGGCTGCGGTCCTTGCTGCTGCCAAAGCTCCAGCTACGGCCTTGACGGTACCAACATCGCCTGTTGCTATGGCTGTCTGAAGCTGAGATACTGCAGTTGCATCTGCTCCACCAGTTCCTACAGTGATGATCTTAGGAACCATCTTGTAATTACTTGAATTAACTACTTCCTTGGTGGTCTCACCATTTTCTGTAACGATCTTCCAGAGCTGGGCCTTGTATCCAAGGTGTGCTGACTGGGTTCCTACATATCCGACATTCTGAGAAGGATCTGTGACGAACTGGTCCGCAGAAGCTGGTGTTGTCTCCAAAACTTCACTCTTATATGAAACGTGACGACCTGCATCTCTGGTCTCTACGCCGTATATCGTAAATGTGATGTGCTTGTCTGAGGAAGTATAACCCTCAATATAAATAGGATATTCTGTGCTGTTTACAAACTTAAAGTTCTTACCGCCCGACTCAGCGATGGCAGCATCTGCTGAAGGATCCACATAGTTGACGATCATTGAGTGGTTGTGTCTTTCTGTAACTTCAAGCTCTGCTAAGAGAACTGCATTGTAAAGCGTTGTTGAAACCTGGCAGATTCCTCCGCCAACACTCTCTACAACAAGTCCGTTAAGGTAAGATCCTGCAGGGAAATATCCATTGGCTTCTGTAAAAGGTGTGATGGTATCAAGAACAGAAAACTCCTCTCCGGGGTAAATTGTTGAACCATCTATAAGCCTGCAGCCATTTGCAACATTGGCACTTCTTGATGCTCCAGAGGATTTGTAGCTTGTTGTGAATGTTCCAAGAACGTCCCTTACCTTAGAAAGCTCTTCAGCGCTTCCCTTGGGCTCGTCTGCCTTAACGATAAGGTCAACACTTGTCTGTCCCTTACCAAGGCCGCTCTGGATAAAGCTCTCTATAGCTGAAACTGATCCAGGCTGATCTACCAGATATCCTGTCTGACCATCTGATACAACAAATCCGTCAGCAGTCTTTTTCAGGTTATAGTTTATGGTCTCCTGGTCGTACTCATCAGCGCATCTTGCAACTATGCCTTCCAATAGCTCTTTTTCATAGCCATACTCTATGTCAAATGTATAGTTGTTCTTTTCAAGGTCCTTAAGAGCCTTGTACCTCTTGATGATGTTGCCCTGATGTCCAAGGGCATATGCATCTTCAACGATGCTGGTGTTGCTCCAGTAAAGTCCTATATCTTCTCCAGTAAAGGAAGTCTCCCTTCCCTCTCCGGCGGATAATGTGATCTGCTCGGCAGAAACTTCATCAACAAATTGAGAAACCGCTGTCTCAGCGTCATCAACGCTCATGCCTGAGACGTCTACTGATCCGATATATACACCATTTGCTATCTTCCTGGCATCAGATTCTGCTGCATAGGCCTTTCCTGCTGGGAACAGCAGCATTGCAAGCAAAATAAGTGCCGCGCAATTAAATTGTTTTTTCATAACACTTCCCCATGTGATATCATTATATGGAATGAACCACGATTTACTGAAAGGATATTATAGATGAAATTCCCTTTTTTAGCAACCTTCATATTGTTCATAGTCCTGTTCAACATCAGGATCCGTCTGGTCTCCAGAAAAGAGGAACAAAAAGAAGAAAAGTTTTGGGACAGGGAGCTTCGTTCTAACAGCGTCAGAAAGAAAAGTCTCGACACCCTTGAATATGTTCACCTTCCCTACGATCTATTGCCCTTTGGAACAGCTGGTGACGACGAAAACCTTAAGGAGATAGAGGATGAGCTTACAGCCCTTAAGGACTTAAAGATAGTAAACTTAACCGGTATCACCAACACAGACTTAAAGCTTGAGTACGGAACAGCCAATATCACAGCCCTTACTGAATACGATCAGAACTATACATCTCTTGTAATAGCCCTCCAGAAGTGGGGTGATGCTCTTTACACCTTAGGGCGTTTCGAAGATGCAGCCAGTGTCCTTGAATTTGCTGTTAAGACCAGAACTGATATAACAGCAACCTATCGCCTTCTGATCGATATGTATAAAACCAAGCTTGGCCTGAACGAGCAGGAGATCCAGAGAAAACTTGATGGTCTTGTTCCCATCGCCAACAGCCTTAATTCTCTCAGTAGAAACACTATCCTAAAGCTCCTTGAGCCTTCGGATAATAATTCTGATCCTGAATAAACCTAATAGTTAAGCCGCGGAAGACTTACGCTTCCACGGCTTTTTCTTTTATCAAAGGCTACTTACAAATCTGTCAAAGGCAGCCTGTCCCTCTGGTGTGCGCTTGTAAACTCCCGCATCTTCAAGGACATGCATGAACACTTCTCCGATTTCCTTCTGGATTATCTCATCTATATTGTCTTTGTTTATGCTGTCATATTTTGTCTTAAACTGATCCACCCAGTCTGCGTGCTTTTCAAGGGTCTCATCAGCTCTAAGATCAGCTCCTTTAAGGATTGCTTCCTTAAGGTCTGCCATCTCTTTTTTAAGTCTTGCAGGTAGTACAGCAAGGCCCATTACTTCAATAAGGCCAATGTTTTCTTTTTTAATATGGTGAAGCTGCGCATGAGGATGGTATACCCCAAGAGGATGCTCATCAGTAGTGATATTGTTCCTAAGAACAAGGTCAAGCTCATAGTTTTCGCCCCTCTTTCTCGCAATAGGGGTTATGGTGTTGTGAGGTGTTCCATCAGTCTCTGCAAAAATGAAGGCTGCCTCATCTGTATATGCTCTCCACTTATTAAGGATCACATCCGCCAGCTCTATTACTCTGTCTGAGTCCTTGGCAGACAGCCTTATTACAGACATAGGCCACTTAACAATTCCGCTCTCAACATCCTCGAAACCTTTAACTGTAAAGTTTCTCTCAACAGGAGCTTTTGCCATGGCAAAGGTGTAATGTCCGCCCTGGAAGTGGTCGTGGCTAAGGATCGATCCGCCTACGATAGGAAGGTCAGCATTAGATCCCACAAAATAGTGAGGGAACTGCTTAACAAAATCAAAGAGCTTGCAGAAGGTGTTGTGCTCTATCTTCATTGGAATGTGCTTTGAGTTAAACACAATGCAGTGCTCGTTGTAATAAACATATGGAGAGTACTGGAAACCCCACTTTGAATTCTGGATAGTCACAGGGATGATCCTGTGATTTTCTCTTGCTGGATGATCAACTCTTCCTGAGTATCCCTCATTTTCCCAACAAAGCTGGCACTTTGGATAGCCGCTCTGCTTGGCATTTCTTGCTGCTGCAATTGCCTTGGGGTCCTTCTCAGGCTTGGAGAGGTTGATAGTTATATCAAGATCTCCATACTCAGTCTCTGCTGTCCACTTCATATCCTTGGAGATACGATAGCGCCTGATGTAGTCAGTATTTCTGGAGAAGTTATAGTAATACTCTGTAGCTGCTTCAGGACTTACTGCATATTTCTCGTTAAACTTCTTTATTACAGCGCTTGGTCTTTCTGTCAGTGCGCCCATGAGCTTTGTGTCAAAAAGATCCCTATATACCACGCTGTCATTCTCGATAAGGCCATTTGCTGCAGCGTAGTCATCAAGTTCTTTTAACACGCCCTCTAAATATGTACCGTCATCGATAGCAGCCTTATCGATGCCTTCAGAGAGCTTCTCAATTTCATCAATCTCAAATTCCGCACTATCCTGCCCTAATATGATAAGCAGGCTGTTTACGGCGTAAATGATATCTTCTTTTTCTATTAGCTCAGTCCTTAGCCCGTAAGCTACAAGCTTTTTAACTGCATCAAAATTCATGATATTCCTCCAAACCAATGATCAGATAACCTCTGGGCCGCCACCAATTGAAACTGTATAGAAGGTAGCATCGTAGCCAATCTTTTTCTTATAGTTTTCACCCACCACCTTCTTGAAGTTCTCGATAGCCTCATCCTTAACGATAGAAACAGTGCAGCCTCCAAATCCGCCGCCAGTCATTCTTGAACCGATGACTCCAGGGATCTTCCATGCTTCCTCTGCCAGAGTATCAAGCTCAACGCCTGTAACGTCGTAGTCATCGCGAAGAGACTCATGGGACTGTCTCATCAGCTCTCCAAATCTCTCAAGATCTCCTGCCTTAAGGGCCTTAACAGCCTCTATTGTACGCTGGTTTTCATATACAGCGTGCTTAGCCTTCCTCTGCATATCAGGGTCAGTCAAAAGACCTTTATTTGCCTCAAATTTCTCGATTGAAAGGTCACCAAGGCCCTTGATATCAAGGCTCTTCTGAAGAATTGCAAGAGCCTCCTCACACATGCTCCTTCTTGCGTTGTACTGTGAGTCAGTGAGCTTGTGTTTTTTATTGGTGTTGGCAATGATGATCTTGGCTCCATCAAGCTTAATAGGTGCATATTCAAAAGAAAGATCAGCTGTATCAAGGAAGATCGCGCTGCCTTCCTTACCCATAGCAACTGCAAACTGATCCATGATTCCGCAGTTACAGCCGTTGAAGTTATTTTCAGAGTACTGACCGATAAGGGCAAGATCCTGATTAGATACATCAAAACCATAAAGATCTCTTAAGATGAATCCTGTTAGCACTTCGAGAGATGCTGATGAAGAAAGACCTGAACCATTGGGAATGTTGCCATAGATCACCATGTCAAATCCCTTATCAAGCTTCATTCCTCTGCCAGCAAATGCCCAGATAACTCCCTTGGGATAGTTAGTCCAACCAGCCTCACTCCTTGGCTCAAGATCTGAAAGAGAAGTCTCTACAACCCCTGTTCTGTCCAGATTTACGGAATAGAAACGGATCTTGTCGTCATCTCTTTTTGCTACTGCACCATATGTTCCGATAGTAAGGGCACATGGAAAAACATGACCTCCGTTGTAATCTGTATGCTCTCCGATAAGATTAACTCTTCCCGGAGCAAAGTATGCCTTGACGTTATCATTTTTGCCAAAGACTTTTTCAAAGTTCTCAAGAACTGCCTTCTTCATTTCCTGATTGATCATATAACCCTCCTGTTGTTGTATCCAATACATTAACAAATGTTCAACTTATCCTTATCATACACAACAGCACCTATAATTTCCATGCCTCTTTGTTTCTGATAGCTGTCAAAATGTTAACTAGGGCAAACTAAAAAAACCGGCGGATGATTTCCGCCGGCTTAATGAATCACGACACAGTCAAAGTGAGCAGATATAGATCATCGCCACTGCCCTGGTCAATTTTTGGCTGCTTCAAGAAGCTTGTCCTTGAGCTGATTCTCGATCTGAGAAAGCTCTGCCTCTGCCTCGTGGCGCTTCTGCTTGCCCTCTGTCTGGATACGAAGAACTTCGTCCAGAGTAGAGATAAGAGACTCGTTGGTGTGCTTAAGGGTCTCGATATCTACGATGCCTCTCTCTGCTTCCTTGGCGCTCTCGATTGTAGCAACCTTGAGGGCGTCTGCATTCTTACGAAGCAGGTTGTTAGTCATGTCGTTAACTTCTCTCTCTGCTCTTGCAGCCTGAGTAGCGTGCTCGATACCCATTGCGATAACCATCTGGTTCTTCCACAGAGGAATTGTGTTTACTATTGTTGACTGGATCTTCTCAGCCATCATGGTGTCAGAAGACTGTACCATACGGATCTGAGGACCTGTCTGCATTGCGATTGTTCTTGTAAGCTCAAGGTCATAGAGCTTTTTCTCGAATCTGTCGCACTTATTTGCAAAATCCTTAGCTGCCTCTGCATCCTCAGGAAGTCCTGAAGCCTGAGCCTTGTTCTGAAGCTCTACAAGAGTAGTATTTCTCTCCTCTTCAAGTCTCTTCTTACCAGCAAGGATGTACATTGTAAGTTCCTTGTAGTAGTTGAGGTTAAGGTCATACATCTTATCAAGAACATCAACGTCCTTAAGAAGTGTTACCTGGTGTTTCTCAAGCTCATTGGCAATAGTCTGAACGTTTACTTCAGCCTTGGCATATTTAGCCTTAAGGCCTTCAAACTTGTTGGCACTCTTCTTGAAAAGAGCTCTGATTCCCTTCTCATCCTCTTCTATCTCAAAGCCCTTGAGCTCAGTAACAAGATCTGTGATCATGTTTCCAACTTCGCCCATGTCCTTGGTTCTTACATTCTCGATAGCCTTCTCAGAAAAGTCAGCAAGCTTCTTCTGAGTTCCAACACCATAGTTCATAACTCCTGTTGTGTTGGAAATGTCAATCTGTTTGCTGAAATCCTCAACCTGCTTAAGTTCCTCTGCTGTAAGCTGAGCCTCAAGCGCCAGATTTCCATTGGTCTGTTCCTTTTCAGGTGCTGCGGCTGTTGCTGCAGGTGCTGGTGCTTCCTGTGCCTGCGCTTCTGCCCCAAAACTAAGTGATGGTGCTGCTGGAGCTGCACCAAATTCTAAATCTGCTCCCATATCATCCTCCTAAGAACTTAATATTCTATAATAAATGTCACTAATTCGTGCTCGTCTTTACTTGGGCTGTGTCTGGGCCTGAGCCTGACCTCCAAACTCAAGGCTCTGTGCCGCAGCCTGACCCACCACACTCTGGGCAACAGCGCCTGTCTGGGCTGTGATGCCCTGTCCCTCAACAGTAAGTCCGTCCTGAGCCATCATAGTCTTCATAACAGAGATGTCTGAAGAAATATCCCATGCCATATCCTGGAACAGGCTGTCAAGAAGGCTCTCAAATGCCATGTTGATAGTATCCATAGCATCATCAATCTCTTTCTTGGTCTGAGTTATGTTCTCACCAACCTCAGGCTGCTTATCCAGCTCCACATAAGCGTTAAGAAGCTTTTTAGTAGTAGGCAGGTAGTAGTTCATAAGCTTGTGAAGCTCATCTGCACTTGATGGATCTTTTTTCACCTGAGCAAAGATCCTGTTCATGATCTCCTCAAGTCTGTAGAGCTTGTTGGACATCTCCTCTGTATCAGGGATAACGTCGTTGATCTGACGGACAAATACGATATATTCCTTACCCTCCTCAAGGATCTGGATCTCCTTGTCAGAAAGGTTCTTGTACTCAGCGTTTCTTGCTCTCTCAGCTGCAATGGCTGCTTTCTTGTCCTCTTCAGCCTTCTGCTCTCTTGCTATTCTGTCGCTCTCAGCTCCAAGATACTGCTCGTAAGCTCTGTCTGTGACCATGCACACTGTCTCTGTGTTGTCAAAACGGGCTCTTGGAAGGAATCCAAGCTTGATCATGTTCTTGATGTCTTTAAGAACACTCTTATCGCTTCCCATTGTAGCCTTGGCAAGGTCTGAAATATTGAAAAACTCTGCCTGCTTAAGAACTGATCCGTACTGGTAATACTTTTTTGACAGGTCGAATTTCTTTTTCCCCTGTGTAAAGAAAAATGCGCTGGCTGCAACTATGACGCCAAGGGTAATGGATCCTGCAATTGAGCCACTTAATATCGCTCCAAGCAGAGGCAAAAGGAAAAACGCTCCCACTGCTCCTGAAATTGTCATCTGTGGAACTCCAAGGAACTTGCTGATGTTCTTTTGAAGGAATGGGAACACCACTGTCCTTTGCTGTTGGGGAGCCTGCGCCCCCTGCCTCATCTGACTTGAGTAGTTGACCTTCCTGTCCACACTTACTGACTTCACAACCCTTGCCACGTCTGAATGGAGGGTGCTGTAATCGTTTCTGTCTATAGCACTTGAGACACTGTTTAATATCTCATTTCCTGCTTTTAAAAAATCCTGAATATCGTTCTGCAAAACTAAGTCCTTTCACATTTAACCAAAATGCAACTTACATTTTACAGTAAATCCATAGAAAACACAATTGGTTAGAGGGCTTGAAAAGGTTATATTTTGCATAATACAATACAATTATCAAAACAATTTCTTTAAAAACCGAGGAACATTCATGGAAAAAGCCTATAAACTTCTTTTTAACACAGAAGAATCCGATGATCTTTACGTTTATTGCTGCGGTCTTTCACAGACTCTTCCAGGTCACAGTTTTGGTCCCGCCCTTAAGCCCCACTACATGATCCATTACTGTTTAAGCGGCAAGGGCAGGTTTTCTATTGGTGGAAAGAACTATCCATTAAAGGAAGGCTACGGCTTTTTGATCGTACCAGAAGAGCTTGCTTACTACGTTTCTGACGAAAAAGATCCCTGGACCTACGCCTGGATCGGCTTTGGCGGCAAAAAAGCAGGTGAAGTCGTATCTCAGCTTGGGCTTTCTCTTTTGCAGCCCGTATTTAAGAGCGATGCCTCCAAGGATATCTACGATATAGTAAAGGACATGATGGATCACAACACCTTTAGCGTTGAGGATGTTCTTAGGCGCAATGGCCTTCTGTCCATGTTTTTATCCGTTATAGCATCTGGCATCAGCGTAACAGCAAAGAGCGACAGTGGAAGCGACAACAACTACGTGACCAAGGCCCAGGCCTATGTTCGCAGCAACTACTGCAATCCCATCAAGGTCACAGACATTGCAAATTACGTATGCATAAACCGAAGCTATCTGTACACTCTTTTCCAGAGAACTCTTGGCATCTCGCCGCAGCAGTACCTGACAAGCTACCGCATAGCCAAGGCAACAGAGCTATTGCAGCTTACCAAGCTCCCAATCGAGTCCATCGCCATCTCCTGCGGCTATTCAGACCCTCTGGTCTTTTCCAAGGCTTTTCACCAGGAAAAGAAAATGTCGCCTTCCGTCTACAGAAAGAGCCTTCCAAAGAGCGACACTCCTGCAGGAAACAAGGAAAATTTAAAGCAGGTGGAAAAGCTGATTGAAGAAAGACATTTGGAATCAAATGATCCAAACTAAAAAAATCCCGCCACTTTCGTGACGGGATTTTCTAATTGGCTTATTTACTTAACGTCCATGTTGAGCTTGTCCAAGTGCCATACTTCATCTACGTATTCCTGAATAGTTCTGTCTGATGAGAACTTACCGCAGGATGCAGTGTTGAGCAGTGACATCTTAGCCCAGCGCTTCTTATCTGCATAGGCATCAGTGATCTTTCTCTGGGCCTCAAGATATGCCTCGAAGTCCTTGAGGATGAAGTACTGATCAGCCTTGTTGGAGTTAACTGTGTTAAGAAGGCAGTTGTACAGAGGTCTGAACAGCTCTTTATCACTAGAGAATGTGCCATCTACAAGACTGTCAAGAACGCTCTTGACGTTAGGATCTGAATTGTAGATGTCCATAGGGTTGTAGCCGCCATTTCTCTCATAGTCCATAACTTCCTGAGAGGTAAGTCCAAAGATAAATGCGTTCTCTTCGCCTACTTCGTTAACGATCTCAACGTTGGCACCATCAAGGGTTCCAAGAGTAACAGCGCCGTTGAGCATCATTTTCATGTTACCTGTTCCTGAAGCCTCCTTACTTGCTGTAGAGATCTGCTCAGAAACATCAGCTGCAGCAAAGATGAGCTCTGCATTTGAAACCTTGTAGTCCTCTATAAATACAACCTTAAGTCTTCCCTTGATATCAGGGTCATTATTTACCACCTCAGCCACAGAGTTGATGAGCTTGATGGTAAGCTTGGCTGTAAGGTAGCCAGCTGCTGCCTTGGCGCCAAAGATATATGTCTTTGGATAGAAGTCCTTTGTAGGATGAGCCTTGATATCCTTGTACTTGTGGATAACCTGAAGGATATTAAGGAGCTGTCTCTTATACTCGTGAAGTCTCTTTACCTGAACATCAAAGATTGACTTAGGATCAACCTCAACGCCATTGTGCTCCTTGATATAAGCTGCAAGGCGCTTCTTGTTCTGGAGCTTGATATCCATGAACTCCTCAAGAGCCTTCTTGTCATTTGCAAATGCTTTGAGCTTGTCCATCTCAGAGAGATCTGTGATCCAGCCATCTCCGATCTTTTCTGTAACCCAGTCAGCAAGAAGAGGGTTAGCGTGAAGAAGGAATCTACGCTGTGTGATACCGTTGGTCTTGTTGTTGAACTTCTCTGGCATCATCTCGTAGAAATCCTTGAGCTCTCTCTTTTCAAGGATCTCAGTGTGAAGCTTGGCAACACCGTTTACTGAATGTCCGCCAACGATGGCAAGGTGAGCCATCTTGACCTGATTGTCATAGAGGATAGCCATGCTGCGGATCTTGGCCTGAACATCTATGCCTGCGCTGCCGGTATACTGGCGCATGATCTGGTCAACAAATCTTCTGTTGATCTCATCAACGATCTGATAGATTCTTGGAAGGAGCCTCTGGAAAAGATCTACTGGCCACTTCTCAAGAGCCTCTGCCATGATGGTGTGGTTGGTGTAGCAGCATGTTTTAACAGTTACATCCCAGGCTTCATCCCATGTAAGATAGTACTCATCCATGAGAAGTCTCATAAGCTCTGCAACTGCTACTGTAGGATGTGTATCGTTGAGCTGGAATACAGCTTTTTCGTAGAATTTCCTGATATCATCGTGGTTTTTAAGATATCTCTTAAGAGCGGTCTGAACTGAAGCAGAGATAAAGAAATACTGCTGCTTAAGTCTTAGCTCTTTTCCTGCGATGTGATTGTCATTGGGGTAAAGGACTTCGCAGAGCTGGCTTGCAAGGTTCTCCTGCTCAACAGCCTTCTGATAATCGCCCTTGTCAAA
>NZ_JAGAYD010000126.1 GCF_017940685.1 Butyrivibrio sp.
CCATGATAAGGACAGTCTTACCAACTCCGGCACCACCGAAAAGACCGATCTTACCACCCTTAGCATAAGGGCAGATAAGGTCAACTACTTTGATTCCTGTCTCAAAGATCTCTGTAGCAGGCACCTGATCTTCGTATGAAGGAGCAGGACGATGGATTGCCCATCTCTCTACGCCCTCTGGAGCAGGCTTATTGTCTACAGGTTCTCCAAGCAGGTTAAAAATTCTACCCAGGCACTTGTCACCAACTGGTACAGTGATCGGGCTTCCTGTGTCTTTTGCCTCTGCTCCACGAACAAGTCCGTCTGTGGAACTCATGGCTACACATCTTACCACATCATCGCCGACCTGCTGTGCAACCTCTGCAACCAGCCTGCGGTCACCGATCATGATCTCTATAGCATTGTGAAGATCTGGAAGCTCACCCTCTTTGAAGCGGATGTCAAGTACAGGGCCTGTAACCTGAATTACCTTTCCAACATGATTCTCACTCATTGTTTAAACTCCTTAAGTTTTCAATTTAAGATTACGTAGGCGGTCAGCTTTCCGCACCCGCAACAATCTCAGTAATCTCTTGTGTGATGCTAGCCTGACGAGCTCTGTTGTAGTACAGACTCAAGGTATCGATCATCTCCTCAGCATTATCAGTTGCGGCCTCCATTGCTGTTCTACGGGCGGCAAGCTCACTCGCATAGGAAACATTGATACTGGAATAAAGAATTCCCGCCAGGTACTCCGGAACAATTGCATTGAACACGGTTTCTGAGTCCGGCTCATATAGGATAAGGTCCCTAGCTTTTCCATCAGATGCTTTTTCCTCAGTTCTAAGGTCAGAAAGAGGAAGAAGTGATGAAGCGGTCGGAACCTGTGAAAGCATGGATACAAAATTGGTGTAGCATAGGAAAATGTGTCCAAACTCGCCACTTCTATATGCATCGCAGACAAGCTTTGCAACCTGGAAACAGTCTGAAATAGTTACTTTTGCAACTTCCGCGTACTCTTCTGTAAACAGTGGCACGTTTCTGTGTTTGAAGTACTCAACAGACTTTTTTCCAATAGGAAGAACAGTAACATTGTCCCTTCCCTTTGTCTCTGCTTCCATGAACTTAAACAGATTGGAGTTGTATCCACCTGCAAGACCTCTGTCTCCGGCGATAACAACATACAGCCACTTGTCATTTTCCGCAGCCTTCGTAAATGGAGACTGGAAATCTGTGTTTGAGTTGGCTATATCTGTAAGTGTTCCAAGCATTGTCTCAAGGTAGGGCTTTGATGCATCTGCTCTTTCCTTGGCTTTTCGCAGTTTTGATGCTGCTACCAGCTGCATAGCCTTGGTGATCTGCATCGTGCTCTGAACGCTCTTTATTCGGAGTTTAACAGCTTTCATTGATCCAGCCATTATCTAGTCCTCCTTATTTAGCTTCTTTCTGCTTAATGAACTTATCTGTATAAGCGTCCAGTGCCTGTTTAAGCTTAGTCTCAGTATCCCCTTCAAGCTTTCCTGTTTCACGGATATCACGCATTGCAGCGATTCCGGAAGGATCGTTATCAAGGAATTCATAAAGTCCTGCTTCATATTCTGCAACGTCACTGGTTGCAACCTTGATCAGGATGTTATTTATTACGGCATAAAGGATGGCAACCTGTTTCTCAACAGGAACTGGCTGGTTCTTGTCCTGCTTAAGAACTTCAACGATTCTTTCACCCTGTGCAAGACGCGCCTTGGTGTCTTCATCAAGGTCAGAACCGAACTGAGCGAAGCTCTGCAGCTCACGGTACTGTGAATAAACCAGCTTCAGTGTACCAGCAACCTTCTTCATGGCCTTGATCTGAGCGTTACCACCAACTCGGGATACGGAAATACCAGGGTTAACCGCTGGCATGATTCCTGAGTGGAAGAGCTCTGTCTCAAGGAATATCTGACCATCTGTGATGGAGATAACGTTTGTAGGAATGTATGCTGATACGTCACCAGCCTGTGTTTCAATAATTGGAAGGGCTGTAAGTGATCCGCCGCCGTTCTCATCAGAAAGCTTAGCAGCTCTCTCAAGGAGCCTTGAATGGAGATAGAATACGTCTCCAGGATAAGCCTCACGTCCTGGTGGTCTTCTGATAAGAAGGGAAAGTGCACGATATGCAACCGCATGCTTACTGAGGTCATCATAGATGCAAAGTACGTGCTTGCCCTGATTCATGAAATACTCACCCATAGCACAGCCTGTGTATGGTGAAATATACTGAAGTGGGCTTGGCTCTGACGCTGTAGCAGCTACAACGATGGTGTAGTCCATAGCGCCGCCCTTTTTAAGATCCTCAACCAGGGCTGTAACTGTAGATCTCTTCTGACCTATAGCAACATAGATACAGATAACATCTTTGCCCTTCTGGTTGATGATAGTATCGATAGCGATAGTTGTCTTACCAGTCTGTCTATCGCCGATAATAAGCTCACGCTGTCCTCTTCCGATAGGGATCATGGAATCAATAGCCTTGATACCTGTCTGAAGTGGCTCTTTAACTGGCTGTCTTGCAATGATACCTGGTGCAGGTGACTCAACAGGCCTGAACTCTGTGGTCTCGATTGGTCCCTGTCCATCAATTGGCTGACCGATGGCGTTTACAACACGTCCGATCATCTTTTCACCTACAGGAACAGATACAACTCTTCCTGTACGCTTAACGGTCTGTCCTTCGCTGATACCTACATCCTCGCCGAACAAAACCGCGGATACTACTGTTTCCTCGAGGTTCTGAGCCATTCCGAATGTACCATTCTCAAACTCTAAAAGCTCACCGGACATACAGTTCAAAAGTCCGCTAACTCTGGCAATACCATCACCAACGGTAAGAACTGTTCCAGTCTCGTTCTGAATTATAGCGTTCTGATAATTCTTTATCTGGCTTCGAATGACCTCGGATATTTTTTCTGGTTTTAGTTCCATATCATCCTCCGATGTATTGTTTTAGATGACAGTCTCATCAACTTTCTTGCGAAGCTCGGATAACCTGCCCTTGACTGATCCGTCAAAGAGCTGTCCCTCCAGATCCACTCTGACACCACCAAGTATGTCCGGATCTGTCTTCTGTTTAAGAAGCACCTTCTTACCGCTGATCTTCTCAAGTTTCTCCTTGAGCTGCTCTAGCTGATCGCCCGACAGTGCAACGGCTGTTGTCACTAACGCATCTGCTATGCCGTGTTCCTCATTGTAACTCTTGCGAAATCTCTTAAGACACGCTGAGTATTCACGAAGCAGTCCCTTTTCGATAAGAATCTTGATAAAGCTCAGATGATAAGCGGTCAGGGAGCTGCCAAGTGCTTCGTCCACCAGCTGCAGTCTCTCTTTCTTAGGGACCGAAGGCTCCGATAGGAGAGCTACGTAGTCAGGGTTCTCATCAAAGATTCCCTTGACTGCCTCCATTTCGCCCAAAATATCATCCGATAGGTTCTCTTCCGCTGCCAGATCATACAGGCTCTGCCCATAAAGATCTCCAGCTTTTGACATTTTTATCTCCTTTTATCATGCTCCGACTTTAGTAATGAAATCGTCTATAAGCTTCTTATGATCGGACTCACTTATTTCTTTTTCAACTACCTTACCAGCAATCTCCATAGCAAGGGATCCGATCTCATCCTTGGCCTCATTGATGGCTTTCTTCTTCTCCTGCTCAATATCAGCAGCAGCTCTTGCCTTAATGCTCTGGGCCTCTGCCTCAGCTTCATGAACTAAGGTGTCCGCCTTCTGCTGAGCTTCCTTCTGAGCATCAGATACGATCTGTGCTGCCTCAGCGTGTGCATTGGTCAGGCTGTCTTCGTACTGAACCTTAAGAGAATCAGCTTCATCCTTGGCCTCCCTGGCCTCCTTTATTTCCTTATCAGCTAGGTTCCTTCTCTTTTCAAGGATCTCATTGATTGGTTTGAAAAGAAACTTCTTAATGAGATACACCTGAATGAAGAGGTTTATGATCTGAATAATAAAGGTCCAGGGTACTAGTGTTACTAGATCCTGTGTCTGCATATTTTTCTCCTTAATATACCATGTGCAATAATACGGATTACTGCAGATAGTTCATAAACATTCCAGGTGCTACGAAGATAAGAAGAAGTCCTGTAACGAAACCATAAATACCAGTTGTCTCAGCAACCGCACAACCAAGAAGCATTGTTCCTGTTACATCGCCCTTACACTCAGGCTGACGTCCGATAGCTTCAAGAGCCTTTGAAACAGCAGTTCCTTCACCAATACCAGGTCCGATACCTGCGATAAGTGCACATCCTGCACCAATACCGCATCCTGCAAGTGCAATACCTTTAGCTAGTAACTGAAAATCACTCATAATTCTTTGCCTCCTAAGATATGAATTATTATTTTGTTTTTTCTTTAATCTGCTTCTGCTGCATTGGCAATATACATGACGGTCAGCATACAGAAGATAAATGCCTGCATGCATCCGGAGAACCAGTCAAAATATACGCCGGTAACTGCAGGAAGACCAATGCCCAGGATCGGGATCTTTGAAAGGAACTGTCCAACTGCTCCCGGTATCAGTCCAAACAAGGCTGCTGATGCAAGCCCTAAAGCCCAGTAGATAAGTCCGTCAATAACTACGCCGGAAAGGATATTTCCAAAATGACGGCATGCCATACTAACTGGTGTTGCCAACTCTGACAGGATATTAAATGGTGTCATAACTGCAATAGGCGTTGTGAATCCCTTTAAGTATCCGCCAACTCCGTTGGTCTTGATCTTTGTGGCAGTGATCATAATAAATACAACTACTGCCCAGGCTGCTTCTGTTGACAGATCTGCTGTTGGGCTTCGTAGCCCTACAAGGCTTATCAGATTGGATACCACACTCGTTGCAAAAAGCGCCGAAACAAATGGTATCAACTTGTCAAACTTGTTGCCTCCTGTGTTATTGCGGACAAAATTATTGCCCATTTCAACCAGCATCTCTGCAAAAGCCTGCCTCTTTGAGATATTCTCAACCTTGAGATCTCTCGTCAGGAAGATACACAAACCGGTTATTATGATCATTACGATCCAGCTGACGATCAGCGTTTCTGTGATCTTTAAATCTCCCAAAACAGGGATTCCGGTTTTAATGGTCCAGTATATCTTCGCATAATCAACTTCGAAGCTCTGACTCATGCTTTACTCTTCAACCTCCTTTCCCCGCAGAAAAGATACCGCGTAGTTTTATTACTAAACTAGGAATGAATAGCGGAACAATTCCCGCTACCAAGTTGAATACTGGAACAACGATAGCCAGTATTACCCACAGAAGCTGTAGAAGGGTCCTGTACCTGTAGCTTACGCCCATTGCAGAGCGAGCCTGCTTCTCATCCTCCATGGATGCAACCTTTTGCACTGTGATGGCCATCCAGAAAAAATTACCGACAGCCACTAAAAAGCCGCCTATTCCTCCAAGGATAACCTTATGATCAAATGGAACCGCCAGATGAAATGGAGCATCCTGCGGGATCACCATGTGCAAAACAAAAAACACTAAAAACATAATAAGGACACCAATTCCGGTGCCAAGTGCAATTCTCCCCGTCTCAGTCTTAACTGCTGGCTGAATTTTCATACAATGCGCTCTCCCTGTAACAGATTTAAATATGCTTACTGAAATAAACCTCATTAGGGTCTTTTTTTATCTTCTTTTTTTCTTCTTTGTGAACCACTGACAGATACACCTTATAAGCGGTTGTCATAGAAGCTCCAATCCCCATGATAAAGCCAATAATATACACCCACAGAGGGGCAGAAAGCTTGCTAACCAGAAGATAGCACGCAAAAAGACACATCAGAAGGGGCATTAGAAGTGATAAGCCAAGCTGACCTACCATCGCAAACTGTCCAATCAGTTTTGATGCCTTTCTAACTTCCATGGACGTCTCCTTTTTCGCTCCTTCCTGCATATTTGTGTATACTAAAAATAGTATAACACTATAATAATACACTTTTTATGGGCTTTTCTCAACTAATGTTAGACAATTCTGGCGTTTTGAGGAAGTTTACAAAAAAAGCCGGAACCCGCTATTTTTCTGGAATTGCGGATTCCGGCTTTAATTCTTTATAAATAATTTATCAAAATTTCGTTAGTTGCTACTACCAGCAGCCTCATCCTCAACAACAGTTCTGATGTGAAGCTCCTCAAGCTGCTTGTCTGTAACGTATCCAGGTGCGTCCATCATAACATCCTGCGCATTCTTGTTCATAGGGAAAGGAATAATCTCTCTGATAGTATCCTCTCCTGCAAGGAGCATTACCATACGGTCTACGCCAGGTGCGATTCCAGCATGTGGTGGTGCGCCATAGGTAAAGGCATTGTACATAGCAGGGAACTTGGCCTTAACATCATCCTCACCAAGTCTTACCATCTCAAAGGCCTTGATCATGATCTCAGGATCGTGGTTACGAACGGCACCTGATGAAAGCTCAACACCGTTACATACAAGGTCGTACTGATCTGCAGTGATTGAAAGAGGATCGATCTCGCCTCTCTCTGCCTTAAGAAGTGTCTCAAGTCCGCCAGATGGCATTGAGAATGGGTTGTGGCAGAACTCTAATTCTCCTGACTCCTCACCGATCTCGTACATAGGGAAGTCAACGATCCAGCAGAAAGCATACTGCTCTTTGTCCATGTGTCCTGGAACAGCTGCTCCGAAGGTCTTAACGATAACACCAGCTGTCTTCTGTGCTGCGCCAAGTTTACCAGCTGAAAGAACTACAAGATCTCCAGCCTTAAGGGAAAGAGCTGCTACTACGTCGTCCTTGATAGGAGCAACGAACTTGGAGATACCTCCAACCAGCTCGTTATTTTCATCCATTCTGAACCAGTAAGCCTTGTTGCCTGCCTGAACCTCTACATCACCGATAGTCTTGTCGATGAACTTGCGGCTCTCCTTGAAGTCAGATATTACAACAGCCTTGATGCGTACATCTGTTGCGCTTCCATCCTCAGCCTTAGCTGCAAAAGGTCCAAAACCGCAATCTGAGAGCTTATCTGTAACATCCTGTACGGTAAGGTCAATTCTAAGATCAGGCTTGTCTGATCCGTATTTCTCCATAGCCTCAAGATAAGGGATCCTCATGAAAGGTGAGCCTGAAGCACGGTCGTAGGTTCCATATTTAGCAAAGATTGGAGGAAGAACGTCCTCGCAGATTGAAAAGACATCTTCCTGAGATGCAAATGCCATCTCCATATCCAGCTGGTAGAATTCTCCAGGGCTTCTGTCTCCTCTTGCATCCTCATCTCTAAAGCAAGGTGCGATCTGGAAGTAGCGGTCAAAGCCAGCTGTCATAAGGAGCTGCTTGAACTGCTGAGGAGCCTGTGGAAGTGCATAGAACTTGCCTGGATGCTTTCTTGCAGGAACAAGGTAGTCTCTTGCTCCCTCAGGTGATGAAGCTGTAAGGATAGGAGTTGTGATCTCCAAAAATCCATGCTCTATCATTGACTGACGAAGAGCTGCAATAACATTGCATCTAAGGATGATATTCTTTTTAACCTCAGGGTTTCTAAGGTCAAGGTATCTATACTTAAGACGAGCCAGCTCATCAGCCTCTCTTGAGTGATTGATCTCAAAAGGAAGCTCGTTGTGCTGACATCTTCCAAGAACCTCAACTGACTCAGGAACAACCTCGATGTCACCAGTTGCCTGCTTAGGGTTTTTAGAGCTACGCTCTCTTACAACACCCTTAACAGATATGGTTGACTCCTTGTTGATGGCCTTAAACTGTTTTACCATCTCCTCTGTCTCTAAAACAATCTGGGTTGTGCCATAGAAGTCACGAAGGACTACGAATCCAAGCCCTGACCCAACTTCACGCATATTCTCAAGCCAGCCAACAAGTGTAACACTCTGTCCGACATTCTCAATGCGCAGCTCACCACAGTTATGTGTACGTGATTGCATCATAAGTAATACTCCATTTCTACAAATTAATCTCGTTAACTAAGATATTTTAGACCATCATCTAAGTTCTTTCAAGTAATAATAAAAGAGCCATGTAAGAAACTATTAATAGCTTACATGGCTCTTAACATTCATCCATATTACTTTATAACATCGAAATTAAGAACTTCTCCTGAAAAGCTCTCATCATACAGCCTCTGTAATACAGAATCGTCCTTAAGTTCTCCCGTATCAGGATCTGCTCCAACCTCTGAAATGTCCTTAATATCTGATCGATATTGGTAGGTTGCATTGCCATTTGTATCAAACTCCTCCCAGGCATACTCATCCCAACAAGGGAATCCATAGCTCATTGTATATACCTTCATAAAGTGATTTCCACCTGCATAGAGCTTGCCATTGTTAACAGCAAGAGGATATGCTGTTCCACCAGCCTCGATATATCCGGCATACTGTGGAGTTCCACTCTCTGTATAAGTAAATATTTCTGCATCAATTGCTGCATTGTGTCCATCAAGGTCGTCGAAGGTCTGATCAGTAACTAAAAGAACATCCGTATCTCCTATTGTTGCGTTGGTATATCCGTATCCTGCAGGAAGCTTATCAACAATCTGAGTAAATGTGTCACACCCTTCGATGTCAACATATCTTTCATGTTCCATCAGTTCGCCCGCATCTTCAGGAGCATTTGCACCAAACTGCTTATCGGGGTCATAGATTGCTTCTGCAACTGCCTGAATATCAAACCCGTCAAGGTCCTTACCCTCAGTGCTAAGTGAGTAAGATGCACCTGTTTCCACATCATACCATGTACATACATCAATGTACCTGTCATCGCCGATAAAGCGCTTCACTGTACCCTTCATGTTGCCTCCGGCCCAGTTTGCAAGGGTAACGTCTTCTTCTGCTGTCCATTCATAAAACATTCCTGAAATATCCTGCGGCTCATCACCTGTATTCTGCTGTCTTGCTGTAAAACTAAGGCCATCAAGATCAAAGCACATCTGAACTAGCTCTCTGTACTCTTCACCAGTATCCATGATGCTCCACTTTACATTGGATGCACCATC
>NZ_JAGAYD010000127.1 GCF_017940685.1 Butyrivibrio sp.
GACGGTTCTGTTGTCTGCTCCGCTGTCGGTGCCCCAAAGGGGGCGCTGACAGCGGAGCAGACAACAGAACCGTCCCCGTGTCTTGTTTTAGTTCTTGAGATATGCTGCGAAATAGGTGGCGCCTACACAAAGGCTGCCGCCTATTATATTGCCTATAGTTACAGGAATGAGGTTGGTTACCAAAAATCCAAAGATTGAGAGGCCTTCAGCTGGAATGCCATAAACACCGGAAGCTATCATGCCTGCAGGAATGAAGTACATGTTGGCGACGCAGTGCTCGAATCCGCCAATGATAAAGAGCATTACAGGAAACCAAAGGGTAAGGACCTTACCGGCGGCTTCTTCTGCAGCAAAGGAACACCAGACAGCCATGCACACCAGGATATTACACAGGATTCCCTTTAAAAGGCCGTCCATAAAGGAGATATTTGATTTGGCAACTGCAGTGGCTACAACAGCCTGCGCAAGCTTTCCATCTGCAAAGGCGTAGGTGTGGGAGAAATTGGCAAGAAGAGCAATGATAAGTCCCCCTACCATGTTTCCCAGGTAGACAATGCCAAGGTTACGAGCCATTCCTTTTATAGTAGCTTTTCCTGATAAAACAGGAACTATGATAAGGCAGTTGCCGGTAAAGAGCTCAGCTCCGCCAATAATTACCATAAAAAGTCCGATGGGAAAAACAATGGAACTTATGAGTCTTCCTGTTGACGGATCAGGCGCACAGACAGATGCTATCTGGCTTCCAAGGCCGCCCAAGGCAATAAATGCTCCTGCCATGATCCCCAAGATAAAAGTCTTTCCAAAAGAAAGTTTAGTCTTGGCTGTACCTGCTGTTTCATAAGCTGCTGCAATCTGAGCTGGTGATTTCATATAAATACCCCCTCCTGATAAAAATCATATACCCCATATACATAATATAGTATCCCTCAAGACTTAAAAACACAAGATATAGTTTTTGCTATCGCGTTAATATTTAATGTATAATTGAATAAAAGTCTAAACGACAGGGGACTATTAATCATATGAATAAAGTAGTTTCTAATGGTGTAGCAAAAGTACCGGTAGTTATGCAGATGGAAGCCTTGGAGTGCGGAGCTGCGTGCCTTTCAATGATACTTGCCTATTATGGAAGGTGGGTCGCTCTTGAGCAAATGAGGCTTGATTGCGGCGTTTCAAGGGATGGCTCCAATGCCAAGAACATCCTTAAAGCTGCCAGAAAATATGGCCTTGCAGCAAACGGATACAGGCTTGAACTTGATGCCCTCAGAGAAAAGGGCATGTTCCCTTGTATTATTCACTGGGACTACAATCACTTTATTGTGCTGTGTGGATTTAAGGGCAATAAGGCCTATGTAAATGACCCCTCAAGGGGAAATGTGGCAATGCCGATAGAGGACTTTGCCAAGGGCTTTACCGGGATCGCTCTTATGTTTGATACTACTGAAGAATTTGAACAGGGTGGAAAGAGAAAGAGCGTGCTTGAATTCGCCGGAAAAAGACTTAAGGATGCCAGGACTGCAGTTATCTTCACTGTGGCCATGACAATCTTTTCATATGTATTTAGCGTAGTTAATCCATTTATGTCTGAGTACTTTATGGATAACCTTCTTACGAAAAAAGCAAGCGAAAGCGCTCAGCCTTTCCTGATCCTTCTTGGGTGTCTTGCCCTTGTGCAGATCATCGTATCCTGGATATCTGCAGTTCATTCACTTCGAATTGACGGAAAACTGGCTATAAACGGTAGTACTTCCTTTATGTGGAAAGTACTAAGGCTCCCTATGGAGTTCTTTTCCCAGAGAATGTCTGGTGACCTGATGATGCGTCAGACCACCAACGAGGAAATCGCCAGTGCCATCGTTAATACCTTTGCACCTCTGTGCCTGAATACAGCAATGATGCTGTTTTACCTGGTGGTTCTTATCAGGTATTCGATCCCTCTTACGGTTCTTGGTGTGACCACGGTTTTGATAAACCTTATCCTCTCCAAGATAATTTCAGACCACAGGATAAACGTTACCCGTGGGCTTCTCATAGACAGCGGTAAGCTTCAGACCACAACTCTTTCAGGCATCAGCATGATCGAGACTATAAAGGCAAGTGGCGCTGAAAACGGATTCTATGAGAATTGGGTGGAGTTAAAGGCCAAGGTTGATGAAAAAGAAGTTCAGTTCATGAGGGAAAATACTTACCTTGGGGCTCTGCCAAATATGATAAGCAAGCTGGCCAACTACGGAATCACCTTCGCCGGCGTATTCCTTGCAATGAACGGACATTTCACCATCGGTATGATCACAGCCTTCCAGGGAATCCTTACATCCTTCATGGAACCTGCAACCACTCTTACAAACGCCGGGCAGACCCTGCTTGAGATGCGCACAGAGATGGAGCGAGTTGAGGACGTTATGGAGTACCCGACTGACGAGTACGCCGACAGAGAGGACGACGACAGCCACGAGTTCAAGAAGCTTTCAGGAAACGTTGAGATCAAGAACGTTACCTTTGGATATTCGATCCTGGACGAGCCATTTATCAAGGACTTCTCCATGAACCTTACAACTGGTAAAAGAGTGGCCATCGTAGGCGGAAGCGGATGCGGCAAATCCACCATGAGTAAGCTTATTTCAGGACTGTACAAGCCCTGGAGCGGAGAGATCTTATTTGATGGGAAGAGCATTTCAGAGATCGACAGAAGTACCTTTACGGGCTCAGTTGCAGTTGTTGACCAGGATATCATCCTCTTTGAGGACACCATAGAAAACAATATCAAGATGTGGGATGAATCCATTGAGGACTTCGAGGTGATACTGGCGGCTAGAGATGCCCAGATCCACGACGACATCATCGCCAAGCCTTCAGGATATCAGTACAGGCTCTCCGAGGGCGGAAAAGACCTATCGGGTGGCCAGAGACAGCGCCTTGAGATCGCAAGAGTCCTTGCTATGGATCCTTCAATCATCATCCTTGATGAGGCAACCAGTGCTCTTGATGCCAAGACAGAGTACGAAGTTGTAAAGGCCATCAAGGACAGAGGTATAACACTTATCATCATCGCCCACAGGCTCTCAACAATAAGAGACAGCGATGAGATCATCGTTCTTGATAAGGGAGAGATCGTGGAGAGAGGAACCCACGATGAGCTCCTTAAGCAGGGAGGATACTACACTGCACTGGTAACAAATGACTAACTACTTACACTTAGGAGCATGCAATTGGGCTGGTTTGACGAACAAATAAGACAAAGAAAAAGAATGGATGACGAACTTTTCAGGGATTCCTATGACAATATTGCTCATAGGGTGCTTGGAGAGCCTGTTAAGCGAAAAGATCTAAAGACCAATATCAAAAACGCCATTGACGAGATCTTTTACTACTACAACTATCCAAGGATCGAAGTGCCTCACGGCATTTCAGAGCCTTTGGATCAGATTGAGTATGCAGCCAATAGCGTAGGTATGATGAAGGCAAATATTAAACTTGAGGGCAAGTGGTTTACTGACTGCTTTGGACCAATTATCTGCTTCTTTAAAGAGGATAATATGCCAATAGCTCTTTTCCCTCAGGGGTTTGGCAAATACTTCTACTATGACCCTGATACCGGGAAAAAGACCAGGGTAGGCAAGAAACAGACCCTTCTTTTTAAGGACGAAGCAGTGGCCTTCTATGAGCCTCTTCCCCTTAAGCCACTTGGGATCCCTGATCTTATTGGCTTTATGAAGAGACGCCTTACGGCTTTTGATTACCTGTCGGTTGCAGTTCTCTCACTGGCGCTTGTTCTGGTTACCATGATCCTGCCATATGCTTCTCAGATGCTGACAGGCACAGTCCTTGATACCAAAGACTACGGGCTTTTCTGGGCCCTTGTTGTTACCATCATAGTGACGATCTTCTTTACCAGTGCCTTTGATGCCCTCAACAATGCAGTTATCGCAAGGATAAAGTGGAAGGTTACAATACCTGTTGAGCAGGCTGTAATGCAAAGGATCCTTACTCTGCCAGCTCCATTTTTCAGGAAGTACTCAGCCGGTGAACTTTCCAGCAGGTCAAGCAGTGTCAACGAAATCTGTGAGATCATTATAGAAGATTTCTTTTCACTGGGCTTTTCATCGATCTTTTCGCTGGTTTATATGGTGCAGATCTTTAAGTTTGCGCCAAAGCTGGTTGTTCCATCCCTGGTGATCATGCTTCTTACGGTGCTGTTTTCAACCATATCCATCCTGATGCAGGTTGGAATCTCCAAAAGGCGCATGGAGCTCCTTGCCAAGGAGAGCGGTCTTACCTTTGCCATCATTAACGGCATTCAGAAGATCAAGCTTGCAGGAGCAGAGAAAAGAATCTTTGCAAAGTGGGCCAATCAGTACGCAGAAGGGGCTGCCCTTCAGTATAACCCGCCATTTTTCCTTAAGATAAGCGGCGTTATCAATACTGCTATTTCCCTTATTGGAACAGTAGTGCTTTATGGACTGGCCATAAATTCAGGGGTTTCCACTTCAGAATACTTTGCTTTTAACATTGCCTATGCAACTATGTTTGCAGCTTTTTCAGAGCTGTCCATGGCATCTCTTTCAGTTGCCAAGATAAAGCCGGTTCTTGATATGGCAGAGCCAATCCTTAAGGCAGAACCTGAAAAGACCTTAAGAAAAGACATCGCCACAAGAATAAGCGGCGGAATTGAGATGAACGGTGTCTACTTCAGATACAACGAGCAGGCTCCATATATCCTTGAGAATTTCTCATTGAAGATCAAAGCCGGCGAGTACGTTGCCATTGTAGGTAAGACAGGATGCGGTAAGTCCACTTTAGTAAGGCTTCTTCTTGGATTTGAAAAGCCTGAAAAGGGTGCAGTTTTCTATGACGGAAAAGACCTTGAGAGGATCGATCTTAAGTCTCTTCGCCGCAAGATCGGTTCAGTAATTCAGGATGGAAAGCTCTTTTACGGAGACATATTCCACAACATCGCCATTGCCTCTGAAAAGCTCACTCAGGATGAGGCCTGGGAAGCAGCAGAACTTGCAGGTATCGCAGATGATATTAAGGCAATGCCTATGGGCATGCACACCATAATTGCAGAGGGACAGGGAGGTATCTCCGGTGGTCAGAAGCAGAGGATCCTCATTGCCAGGGCTGTTGCAAGTAAGCCCAAGATCCTCATATTTGACGAAGCTACCAGCGCCCTTGATAATATAACCCAGAGACAGATTTCTGAAGCCCTTGATGGCCTTAAGTGCACAAGGATCGTAATTGCCCACAGACTCTCAACTATCAAAAACTGCGACAGGATCCTTGTTATGGACGGCGGAAAGATAGTGGAACAGGGCACCTATGACGAGCTTATTGCAAATAAGGGCTATTTTAGCGAATTAGTAGAAAGGCAGCAATTGTAAGAATATGATAAGTTATAAATGTCCAAACTGCAGCGCCGAGATGGTGGTGCATTCATCCGGGGACCTGGTATGTCCCTACTGCGGAGCAAAAGAGAATTTCTCTGACGCAGAACTTGCTGGTTATAAGGCCTTCAGGATCCACATGCTTGAGTATCTGAAAGCCTGTGCTGACGCAGATCCTGATCCTGACAAGACAGACAGGATGTGGGATAGGGCTGAGCACCTTTCCCTTAAGTCAAAAGATGGAGAAGACGTGGTTATAAGTTACCTCTACAAGGCAAAAGAGGGACAGGTGACATCTTACTTTACCAGGTATAATGTCATTTACCACTTCCCAAAAACTTTCAATAACCACACTGATATCACGGATGAAAGGGCTCTTCATGGAAACCTGACATCCAGGGCGATAAATGGCCTTTCCAAGCTCAATTATCCGCAGGCGGATCTTAAGCACCTTGAAAAGTGCTTTCCTCAGTACCAGGGCACAATTGACCTTGATGATAAGAGCCTGCTTCTGATATTTAAAAAGCCGGAGGAGTTTTATCCCCTTGAGCTTTTTGGAGCTCTTTCAAAAGAGCATGTGGCCTGGATAATATCAAGACTTGAAAATATCTGCTGCGTTCTTGAATACAGCGGACTTGTTCACGGTGACATAAAGCCTGACAGCATCTGCATCAACCCAAGAACTCACGAAGCCATGCTCTTTGGGGCCTGGTGGGATATATCCGAGAAAAAGAAATCTCTTTTGCCAGGAGCAAATAAAGACCTTGTAGATCTTCGGAAAACTGCTAAGATGATACTTGGCTATGATGCTGATCTAAAAAAGGACAGCTTTGAGAGATTTCTTTCTGAAAAGCCAACTCATGACGCCTACAAGGATTTTGAGAATTGGGATAAAGTGATTGAAGACGCCTTTGGGGGAAGACGTTTTACAAAAATGAATTTTTAAGTTTATGGAGGAGTAATTACAAATGGGATACGGAAGTTATACAAGTGCAGACTGGTCTAAACTTAGGGACTCAGCAGGAATTTCAGAAAAATCAACTGCTTCCCAGATCTTTAAGAAGCAGGGAATGGAGGAGAAGTTCAACCCTAAGTTTGTAAATATGCGTGAAGCAATGGATTCTGAGGATCACCCAAATTCAACACCTATCATCATCGGCCTTGATGTTACAGGTTCCATGGGATATCTGTCTGAGGAGATCGCCAAGAACTCCCTTCATGAGACAATGATGAAGCTCTATTCAACCAAGCCTGTGGATGATCCACAGCTTCTTTTTGCTGCCATCGGGGATGTTTCTGACAGGGCACCTCTTCAGGTTACTCAGTTTGAGTCAGACATCCGTATAGCAGAGCAGCTCCTTGATCTCTGGCTTGAGGGAAGGGGCGGAGACTCACCTGAGGACTTTGAGCTTTTGTGGTACTTTGCTGCAAAGCACACCAAGATCGATTCCTATGAAAAGAGAGGCAAGAAGGGATTTCTTTTCACCATTGGAGACGCAGACTGCCATCCAGAGGTAAGGGGAGCTGATATTGCAAACATCTTCGGAGATGACCCTGAGAGATTCACATCAAGAAAGCTTGCTGATATGGCAGGTGAGAAGTACGAGATCTTCCACATCGACCTTTCTGGAAACTTCACAAAGCCCTTCCACTTTAATGGAACTATCCCTGGAAGGATCATTACATTAAGTAAGCAGGACGTATCTGTAATTCCTGAAGTCATCATCACAGTAATGCAGATGGTTAACGGCATGAGCCTTGAAGACGCTGTAGCGCAGTGGAGCAGCTACGCTCAGCCTGTAGTTAGAAACGCAGTTGAAGGTCTTGTTCTTAAGACCAAGAAAAAAGGATTCTTCTTTTAATGCCCACAAAATTTTTCGTGGTTATTGGTAAAAACTTCGGTGATGAGGGTAAGGGGCGAGTGACCCATATACTTTCAGACAGACCTGGTAAGAGCCTTGTGATCCGCCATAACGGCGGCGCTCAGTCAGGTCACACCGTAGTCATAGCTTCCGATACGGACACAGATGATAAACTGCCACTTGAAGGCCCACATGAAAAGAGATTTATCTTTCACGAGGTCGGATCTGGCAGTTTTTGTGGTGCTGACACTTTGTGGATAGATACTTTTTTTCCGGACCTTTTTAAACTGAGGGATGAGTATGATTCTTTTTGTGAGGTATCAGGGCAGGCTCCAAGGATATACGCACTTCCTGACACCAATGTGACTATAGTCTGCGATGTTCTCTTTAACATGGCCCTTGAATCCTCAAGGGGCAGTAAGCGCCATGGCAGCTGCGGAATGGGTATCTATGAGGCGTTTCTTAGAGCTGGGCAGGGCTTTGGGCTTACCATAAAAGAGGTCAAGACATTAAGCGAAAAAGACCTGGCAGAGAAGCTTATACATATCAGAAACTATTATTACAGGCCAAGGATCGGGGAAATCTTTGGCGATGTGGGGGATTCCCAGTATCTTAAGGACATTCTTGACAATGTGGTCCTTAGAAATGCAGCCGCTGTGATGAAGAGAAATTCTGAGCTTGTGGAAATAGTATCAGGAGATGTGAGAACTTTTCTCAATAAGTATGACAATGTCATATTTGAAACAGGGCAGGGCCTGCTTCTTGATGCTGAGAATAAAAAATATGCTCCAAACGTCACAGGTTCAAGGACTGGACTTACTAATCCAGGAGCTTTTCTTGATGGCCTTGGCCTTGCCATAGATGAGGTGGTCTATGTGACAAGAAGCTACGTCACAAGACACGGAGCGGGAGAACTTTCCTTTGAGTGCGAAAGGCAGGAGCTTGGAGATGTGGAGGCTGATTCCACCAATGTGACCAATACATGGCAGGGATCCTTTAGATATGCGCCACATGCCTCTGTATATGACTTTATTGACCCTGTGATATCAGATCTTAAGCAGCTAAGTTACAGACCTAAGGTCACCTTAGTGGTAACCCACCTTTCGGAAACTGGCGGCAAAGTTGTTTTTCAGGACAGAGAAAGCGACATGACTGTCAAGGAACTTGGCATGATCAAGGAAGTTTCCATGGTGTTTGATGGTTTTTGGGAACTATCCTGATGAGTTCACAAAAAGTTTCTTTGATTTTATGTATAAAATGGCATAGAATATAGGGAAGTTGTGTGCAATGTATTTGGTAATTTGTTGTTTTGAGGAATGTTATGAAAAAACTGGTAGAAATAAAGGATGTAAGTAAGATCTACAATCCTGGGGAAAACGAGGTCAGAGCCCTTAATCATGTTTCTCTGACCATCGGAGAAGGGGAATTCGTAGCAATTATCGGACAGTCTGGTTCCGGTAAGTCTACTCTTATGAATATGCTTGGCTGTCTTGATACGCCAACTTCTGGCAAGTATTATCTGCACGGACAGGATGTATCACATATGACAGACGATGAGCAGTCTGAAGTCAGAAACAGAGAAATTGGCTTTATTTTCCAGGGCTTTAACTTAATACCGTCACTGACAGCTCTTGAGAACGTTGAGCTTCCTCTTATATATAGAGGAGTTGGTAAAAAAGAGAGGGAGAGGCTTGCAAATGCCGCCCTTAACAGTGTAGGCCTTGAAAAGCGTAAGACCCACAAGCCCAACGAGATGTCCGGAGGTCAGCAGCAGAGAGTTGCCATAGCAAGGGCCATAGCCCAGGCTCCGCCAATACTTTTGGCTGACGAGCCCACAGGTAACCTGGATACTGCATCTACAAAAGAAATCATCAGGATCATCAAAAGGCTCTACTTTGAGGGCAGAACAGTTATCATAATCACCCATGATCCCGGCATTGCAGCACAGGCCAAGAGGATCATTACTATATCAGATGGAAAGATAACCAGCGATATTATGAACCCCGATTATAAAGATGAGATTTAATGGGGCTTGAGGGCAATAGGTCCAAAGTATGGAGGATGTTATGGAAGAGAACAAGAACTTAGAGGAGAAGGTAGTAACCACGGAAACTTCTTCGACTGATGAAACAGTTAAAGCTAAAGAAGCAGAAAAGAATGAGCCTATTGTGGATACTGCTTCTGAGCAGAATGTGATTAAAGAGACAACCGGTTCAAATGTAGAAATCTACGATGAGGACGACAGCGTTGATCTTTCAGATTCAACAAAAAAGAAGAAAAGGAAGTTCAAGAAGAGATATATTCTTTTTGGAATATTGGCTCTTGGAGTTGTCGGCTTTATCATTGGAAGGATCAATGCCAGCAAGAATTCAATTGTAACAGTTGAGACTCATGAAGTTGCACTTGGAAACATTGAGAATATCCTTTCAATCTCAGGTACTGTTGAGAGTGCTGAGAACAAGAACTACTTCACAGAGATCACAGCTCCCCTTGATACAGTCAACGTCAAGGTTGGAGATAAGGTTAAGGCTGGAGATGTTCTTTGTACTTATGATGCAGATAACCTTGAGATCCAAAAGAAGGGCGCAGAGCTTGCAATTCAGCAGGCAAAGGGCAATTACAGCGCACTGTACAGCCCTGTTGGATCAGCAGACAGGAAGTATGCAGAGGGCATGACTGCTCAACAGATCAACGACAGGCTCGATGCAATAACTGCAGAGATCAAGGCTCTTCAGGATAAGATCACAGAAAAGACAAACAGAGTTAATCAGACTATAAAAGATATACGCAAAGCTCAGAGCGATGTCAACCAGAACGGAATAAGTGATTCTGCAGAAGGCCTCTTTGAAAACGGAAGTGACAGTTATATTTATAGAAATGAGAGTGGAAATAAGAATGACGAAGGTCAATACACAGAACCTACAGAGCAAGACAGACAGATGAGTCTTGCTATGTCTCAGACACTGCTTGATGTTCAGTATGCACTTGAGACAGATGCAGAGATCAAGAGCTGGAACGATCAGATCACTACTTTAAAGGAAGAGCAGTCACACCTTTCAAGCGCCAAGGCAGCCCAGGTAAATCCAGGTTCAGCTTCAGCATCCAAGGCTTCAATGGAAGCTACTGAGCTTACACAGGAAGATACTCTTTCTAAGATCGAGGCAGCCAAGGAAGGCATCAAGGCTGACTTTAACGGCGTTATCACAGCTATGCCTGCTACAGTTGTTGAAGGAGCTACAGTGGCAAGCGGCTCACAGCTCTTTACTATAGCCAACCTTGACGATGTACAGGTTTCTATTTCGGTATCAAAGAGTGACCTTCCTAAGGTTTCAGTTGGTGAGAAGGTAGATATCACAATTAACGGCAAACAGTATCAGGGAGAGGTTACCAAGGTTTCAGGTACTGCAACCAAGAATGCCAACGGCGTTGCAGTAGTAGCAACCACCATCAAAGTTACCAATCCTGATTCAGATATCATCCTTGGAGTAGAAGCGAACAACAAGATCCATGCTCAGAAGGCTGATGATACAATAGTTCTTCCTTACGAGCTGATCCAGACAGATTCTACTGGAGATTTCGTATATGTTCTTGAGAACGGCGTTGTAACAAGAAAAGACGTTACAATCGGTATCTCAACCAGCACAGATGCTCAGATCATAGAAGGTCTTTCAGTTGGAGACCAGGTTATTTCTTCAGATGTATCTCTCCTTACAGAGGGAATGGCAGTAGTAGCGGCACAGTAAAATGGGAAAATTCGGCGAGTATTTAAAAAGCGCAATCAAACAGATCCTTGGTAATGGCTACAGGACAGCTATGACCATGCTTGGAATAGTCATAGGAATTGCTGCGGTTATCGCGGTTGTGGCTCTTGGTAACGGAATGAGTGCATATGTTACCAACTCCCTAAACGACCTTGCTGGTAACTACGGCATATTTATCATGGATACCAGTAAGACCTCTGAACGCTTTAACCAGGACGACATAGATCTTGTACAGGAGTATCTTCCTGATATCAAGGGAATGTCCCCGAACATAGAGAGCTACGCCAAGGTCAAAGGCAGGAAGGAAACTTTTGAGTGCTATATAAACGGCGGAACCCAGGCTTTTGAGTACGCTTTCAGCAATGGAATAGTTAAGGGAAGTTACTTCACTTCCCAGCAGGTAGAGACAGGTTCAAGGGTATGCGTAATGCTCCTTGATGATGCAAAAAAGATCTTTGGAACTGAGGACGCTGTGGGCAGAGAGGTTGACATTACCGCCAATGGCAAGACTGCAACCTACACTGTAGTTGGTCTTCGTGACCACATGAACGATATGTATCAGTTCATTATGGAAGGCCAGGATTACTTCGCTCAGATAGAGGTTCCTTACACCGCCATGGGTGCTGACTTTGACATGAAGACCGATGAGTTTACCCAGCTCATCCTCTTTGATGATCAGTCCACATTGGATGAATCTGTTACCAAGGCAAAAGAGATCCTGACCAACAAGCACGGTCTTCGTGGTACCACAGCTCTTTCCGGTTACAGTATGGCAGACTTTTCTGATCAGCTTGATAAGATCCTTGGCTACGCTCAGGATTTCCTTTTACTTGTATCAGTAATATCCCTGATCGTTGGTGGTATCGGTGTTATGAACATCATGCTGGTATCAGTAACAGAAAGAACCAGGGAGATTGGTATACGAAAGTCCATCGGAGCCAGCACTGGAGCTATCCTGACCCAGTTCCTTGCTGAATCAGCCATCCTGACACTTCTTGGAGGAATAGTCGGTATCATTCTGGGAATCATCCTGGCCGTTGTCATCTGCTCCGCCATAGGCTTTGATGTTATCATCACACCTACATCAGTTCTTGGCGCAGCTCTATTTTCCATCCTTATCGGTCTGTTTTTCGGAATCTACCCTGCCAGAAAAGCAGCCCTCATGAAACCAATCGACGCACTGAGACTATAATGAGATGCCATTGTGTGGTATAATATTGTAGATTAATTGTTTTTTGGGGTGTGTCGTGAGAGAGATTATAGATCAGCTTCTACAGGGAAAATATGTTTATACGCAGAGAAATTTGGATTTTTCTACTGCCCGTATAGAGATAGGTCTTGGACCCGGTGAGGCAGCTACTGGTTCTTTTACGATTTTTGGACCTGAGAATGCTCTGTTAGAGGGCAAGGTGACTTCATCTGATCTTAGGATGGAGGTCATTACGCCAGAGGTTTCAGGTTCTCCTTATGAAGTATCCTACAGATTTAATGCCCTTGGAATGTCACATGGTGACGTTCTTAAGGGGGATTTTCGCATAATATCTAATCAGGGAGAGTATGTTCTTCCCTTCGTTGTCACTGTAAGGTCGCAGGTTGTTGCAAGTAGCCTTGGTGATATCAAAAATCTATTTCATTTTGCAAATTTAGCCAAGACAGATTGGGATGAGGCGGTAAACCTCTTTTATTCTGCTGACTTCATATCGGTACTTAAGGGCAATGACGCCCAGTACGAGAGCCTCTACAGGGGCCTTTCTGAAAATCCTGACAACGAGCAGAACGTTGAGGAGTTCCTTATTTCCATCAACAAGAAACAGCCTGTGTCTTTCGTTATAGACCAGGAGTCTTTGCAGATAGACTTTACCGGCCTTAATGGCGACCACGGCATTATCATAACCAAGAACGGATGGGGATATACTCATTTGTTTGCAGATGTAGATGGTGATTTTATTAGCCTCGACAGATATGAGATCGGAGAGGATGACTTTACCGGCGCAACAGCCAGGGTCAAAATGCACCTTATTTATGAGAAGCTCCATGAGGGCAACAATTACGGCCGCATCCGCTTCTACAATAACTTTACAGAGGTCATATTCCCTGTAACTGTGGCAGTTCACTTATCTGATAATCACTTGACCGGGGACTATCAGGAGATGAAGAGGCTCACAGTAGACCTTGTGAGAGTCTATGAGAACTTCAGCTGCAAAAAGATAACTTCAAGGGCGTGGCTTTCTGAGACAGGCAAGATCATCTCCAAGATGAACGCCATCGACGACAAGAACCTGGAAGTAAGGCTCTATACCGCCCAGTATTACATAACAGCAGGCAGAGTCAATGAGGGCAAGTGGATCCTTGATCAGGCGGAAAAAGAGGCCCTGGATACCGATGGTGATACTCTTTACAGCTACTATCTGTACCTGTCCACACTTTGCAGCAGAGAGGATGCTTACATAAACGACATCGCTGAAAGGCTTGAGGGGATATTCAGGCGAAACCCTGATAACTGGCGCATTGCATGGCTTCTTTTATATATTTCAGAGGAGTACACCACAAGTACGTCCCGCAAATGGATGATGCTTGAAGAGCAGTTCTCCTATGGCTGCAGAAGTCCGATCCTGTACTTGGAGGCCATGAATCTTTTAAATGATTCGCCTTCAATACTTACACATCTTGATAACTATGAGCTTTTTGTCCTTGAGTACGGGGCTAAAAAGCAGATCATATCTCTTAACCTCATAGACCAGATAGTATATCTGTCCATGAGAGTAAGAAACTTTGACATGAGGCTATTTAGGATCTTAAAGGCCTGCTATGAGATAAGGGAAAACAGCGATGTGCTTGAGGCAATCGTATCTCTCCTTATCAAGGGCGGCAAGACAGCACCCTTTGCCTTTGAGTGGTACCAGAAGGGCGTTGAGAGTGAGCTTCGCATAACAAGACTCTATGAGTACTACATGATGAGCATCTACACCGATGAAAACGGGCTTTTGCCTTGCGACATCAACAAGATGGTCCTTATGTACTTCTCATATCAGAGTGACCTTGAATACGACAAAAATGCAATACTTTACAGATACATCCATGAGCACAAAGAGGACTATCCTGAGCTCTATGATTCCTATGTTCCACAGATAGAGAAGTTCCTTATGGCCCAGCTTGACAAGGGCAGGGTTACCAGGGATCTTGGCTATCTTTACAAGAACATGCTCACAAGGCAGATGGTTGATGCAGCCAATGCCTCCAAGGTTTTGTCAGTTCTTTATACCTCAGAGATCAGGGTTTCGGATCCAAGGGTAAACGGCGTCTGTGTTGTGTATGACAAGTGCGAGGGCGCCATGAGATTCCCTGTCATCGACGGAGTCTGCTACGTGCCACTATATGGCAGTGATTACACAGTTCTTTTAACTGACCACGATGACAACAGGTATGCGGGAAGTATCCCTTACACCAACACCAAGCTGATGCTTCCGGGTAAGCTCGCTTCCTATGCGATCCCTTATATCCAGAAGGGAAAAGAGAACCTGGATCTGTTTTTGTGTGATCTTGGAAAGAACGCTTACACCATCGACATGGACAATGTGGGCAGATACAGAGATCTTGCCGCTTCTGAGCTTGTAAGAAAGAGCTTCAGGAACGAGATATCAGGAAACCTCATCAGGTACTACTACGACAACGATTTTACAAGGCAGCTTTCAGAGTATCTTGTAAACATTGACCCTACGGACCTTGACAGCCAGAAGAGGGCGGAGATCCTTGAGATCATGGTAATGTCAGGCCTCTACGACAATGCCATGGAGTGGGTCAAGACCTTTGGATGCTTCTCAATAGATGCAAGGGTAATACTTAAGCTATGCGTAAGACTCCTTGACAAGGGCACCCTGGAGCCAGGGGAAAAAGAGCTTGAGATAGCAGGGTATGCCTTCAGATCAGGCAAGTACGATGAGCAGCTCCTTAATTTCCTCATTGCTCACTACAACGGAACCCTTAAGGAAATGAGGGATATCTGGAGGGCGGCAGAGTCCTTTGGACTTGATACCTATGCCCTTTCGGAGAGGATCATCATTCAGGGGCTTTACAGTGGCTCCTATATTGGCGAGAAGATGGAAGTCTTCAAAAACTACGTAAAGAGCGGTGGAGTAGCTGACGTTGAGATGGCCTTCCTGTCCCAGAGTTCCTATGACAGCTTTGTAAAGGGAACAGTGACAGACAGGTTTGTCTTTGACAGGATTGAGAAGCTCTCCCTTGAAAACATGCCACTTTCTGAGGTGTGCGAGCTTGCATACCTGCGCTACTATGCTACAGACAGGAAATCGGAAGAAGAGGTCAACGAGGAGGTTGCGGCAAGGTTCCTTCGCCGCCTTCTTTCAAAGGACGTGTACTTTTCTTTCTTCCAGGAATATTCTGGCATTTTGCCAGATATGGTGCAGTTTATAGACAAGACTATGCTGGAGTACAGGACCCGTCCTGATGCAAACTGCAAGGTGCACTACAGACTTGATAACGACGAAGGCAATGAGTACAAGGTGGTTACCATGCGCCAGATGTACGATGGTATCTACGTTTCAGATTTTGTTCTGTTCTTTGGCGAGCAGATGCAGTACTACATCACTGAGCAAAGCGGCGAGGAGGAGATCCTTACTGAGAGCGGAACCATTCAAAAGAGTGACATCATTGGCGGTCAGCTCCCTGGAAGGTTTAGCCTTATCAACGACATTATGATCGGGGAGACGCTGCAGGACTACGATACAGTGGACAACCTTATTGGCGAGTACTACAAGAAAAAGTTTATTTGCGACAAGCTCTTTTCCGAGATGGATATGGAAGACAGCAAGGAAGGATGATAGACAATGCTTTTTGGTAATTCTGACTCAAGGCGATTTGTCCTGGGGTATGATCTGGGTGAAAAGGTATCTCAGATCAGCTACCTGGCGTCAGATGCAGATATGCCTGAAACTCTGTCAGTTCTGGCAGGGAGTGAACTTTATAATATCCCTACTGTCCTGTGTAAAAGAAAGGACGTCAATCAGTGGTTTTACGGCAAGGAAGCTGTAAGACACATTGAGGACGGCGATGGCACCAGGGTGGACGGGCTTATTGCTGCCGCCAAGGAAGGTAAGCCTGTAGTGGTTGGAGAGACAGAGTACGACCCCATAGCACTTCTTACACTGTTTGTGAAAAGAAGCTTATCCCTCCTTTCACTTGAGGTTTCCATGGACAACGTGGACGCCATAATGTTTACAACAAGAAGCCTTGATCACCGCATGGTACAGGTACTTAACGCAGTGACAGCGGCTCTTGAGCTTAAGACTTCAAATATCTTTTATCAGAGCCACGAGGAGAGTTTTTACAACTACATGCTCTACCAGCCGGATGACCTGGCCCGTCACACAGTCCTTGCCTGCGACTATGATCTTGAGGAGCTCTCCGTGTTTAAGATGACACTTAACACCAACACCAAGCCTGTTGTTGCGACGATAAACGTTGAGAATTTTGATGACCTTATGCTTCCAACTGGTTTTCCTAAGGATGCAGCTCTTTTCCACAAGACCTGTGAGAGACTTGATGACGAGTTTCTGACCATCATGCAGAAGGTCTGCGAGGAAAAGATAATCTCAACGGTATTCCTTCTTGGAGATGGCTTCCATGAGAAGTGGACCAAGAGGTCCCTTGAGTTTTTGTGCAGGACAAGGCGCGTGTTCCAGGGCAACAATCTCTTTAGCAAGGGCGCAAGCATTGCAGCAAGAGAGAGGGTGGCTCCCACAGAAAATGGCAGCAGGTTTGTATTTCTTGGAGAGGACAAGCTTAAGGCCAATCTTGGAATGAAGCTTTTAAAGTGTGGAACCGAGGTTTATCATGCACTTTTAGATGCAGGTGTCAATTGGTACGAGGCAGAGACAGGTCTTGATATCATCATGGACCCCAGCGGAATACTTAATATCGAGGTTACGCCGCTTACCGGCGGCCGCCCAAAGATTGTTCAGCTCTATCTTGACGGCCTTGTGAAAAGACCTGCAGGCACCACGAGACTTCACATATCCATGAGCATGAGCAGTGTAAATGAAGTTAACGTCAAGGTGACAGACAAGGGCTTTGGAGAATTGTTCCCGGCTACTGGCAAGGTGTGGGAGCAGACTATAGAGGTATAGACCAATGAGTAAACCGATTTTGTGCATAGGAAGCTATGCTGAAAATCCATATCACATAGAGAAGATAGGCAGAAACGTCTATTGCATCGAGGAGCTGTGCTACTGCATAGTCAAAAACGCATTTCTCCTTGATGAGGAGAGCTTTGGCAGTTCGCTCTTTGACTGGATCGAGGAGGAGTGCAGCCTTGTTAAGCTCTCAGACGAACTAAGGAGCATGTACGCAAAGAAGTGCTCCATGGCTGCTCTTGCAGGAACTATCCTTGATTATGTTGGCTACAACACCAGAAAGGAAGTGGACAAGACTGAGGAGATTCTTCGTGGAAATGCCGGAATGGACGTTTACCAGAAAAAGCTAGCAAGGGCAAACTTCCTTCTTAAGAATGGAAGATATGCCATGGCTTTCAGGGAGTACGAGTTCCTTCTTGCCAACACTCCTTCAATTGACAGGCAGCTTCGAGGAAGGATCGAGCACAACGAAGGTGTCATGTATGCAAGGCTCTTTTTGTTTGACAAGGCAGCAAAAATGTTCCTTAAGGCCTATGAAGACAGCGGAGATAAGGAGTCTTACTACCAGTACTTATCTGCTGTCAGGATGGATCTTTCAAACAAGGAGTATGTTTCTTTTATAGCTGATAATGACGAGGCCTACGAGGCTTCCATGGAAATAGAAAAGAGAATGAAGGAAGCTGAAGATCTCTATGCTTCCAGCGATGAAAACCACAGGCTCGGTACTCTTTCTGTCTACAAGGCAGAGGGCAAGATGCACGAGTACTACGAGCAGGTGAGCGAGATAACTGACAAGATGAAGCAGACATACAGAGAGCTTGTAAAAGACAGGGTGAAATAAATGGGCTTTTTAGACATCTTTTCAAACAATCACAGAGACGAGGACTGGGCGGAGCAGACAAGGCTCCAGGACTGGAACGACATTGTCTACACCAGAAAAGACGTGGACATGGACGACCCCGTCCAGAGAAGAGAGTACATAGGCAGCTGCCTTCTTCAGATGCAGGAGGCTGCCAGGGAACTTGACGCCCTGGAGTTTGAATACAACGATGTCACAAGCCACCTTCGTGACATGGAGGAGATCGATGCTCTGCCACCGGAGCAGAGGGCTGAGATTGATGAGTGCGCCCAGAAGATTGTAGACTCTCAGGTAGCCAAGGAGAAGTTTGGCAAAAGAAAAAGCAAGATGACCGATGCTGAATTTGAACGCATGGAGAGACTCCAAAAGGATGCAAGGTCAGGAGCTGGTAAGCTCGCTGAGGCTGAGAGCTATCAAAAGAAGATCCGAAACGACTTAAAGCGCCTTGACAGTGAGCATGAAGCTTACATGTTCCAGGAAGAGGAGCTTCTTGGAACCATAGAAAATACAAAGAGACTGATAATTGCAATTGGTGTAGCACTTGTGGTGATACTGATATTTCTTTTGTCACTGCAGTTTGCCCTTGGGCTTAACGTGGTATATGGCTACATGGTGACGATCCTGTTGTCTGCCATTGCCATTACGGTTTTGTATGTTCAGAATTCCAATGCAGCAGTTGAACTTAAAACAGTGACAAAGTCCATCTCAAGGCTTATAATGCTTCAAAACCAGGTTAAGATAAGATACGTAAACAACACCAACCTTATTGATTACCTGTGTATCAAATACGGCGTAAACTCTTCAAAAGAACTGACAGATCTGTACGAGCGCTACGAGCAGGAAGTAAAAGAAAGGGCTAAGTTCGAGGATGCAAGAAAGCTTCTTGATTCCAACGAAAAAGACCTTATCTACATGCTGCGCCACTACAGAGTCAAGGACCCTGATATCTGGATCCACCAGGTTGAGGCTCTTTTAAATCACAACGAAGAGGTAGAGATAAGGCACAGCCTCAATGTCCGCAGGCAGTCCCTTAGAAAGCGCATGGAGTACAACAGGGATGTGGTTGCTGGAAATGCCAAGCTTGAGATCGAGGATATGGCTAGGCAGTATCCCAAGTACACCCAGGAAATTCTTGATATGGTTTCAAAATATGAGGACAAGTACCCTAATGTTTGATATAGTATTGGGTAAAAGTCCGGCTCGGTGGTTTAAAAATCGCAAAATATTGTGCATTTTTGCCATGCAGGCCACCGAGCCGGACTTTTACCCCTATATACATATGTGAATATATTCAAGAAAGAGGAGATTGTGAAAAATGAGTACAGACCGCTATGTAAGCCCATTGTCAGAGAGGTATGCAAGTAAGGAGATGCAGTATATTTTTTCTCCTGATATGAAATTCAGGACCTGGAGGAGACTTTGGATCGCCCTTGCAGAGATAGAGCAGGAACTTGGACTTCCTATTACAGATGAGCAGATTGAAGAACTCAAGGCTCACAAGGACGACATCAACTACGATGTTGCCAAGGCCAGGGAGAAGGAAGTTCGCCACGATGTAATGAGCCATGTTTACGCTTATGGAACCCAGTGCCCTAAGGCTAAGGGAATCATCCATCTTGGCGCAACAAGCTGCTACGTTGGTGACAATACAGATATCATCGTGATGACAGAGGCTCTTAAGCTTGTTCGTAAAAAGCTCATCAATGTCATTGCTTCTCTTTCTAAATTTGCTGAAGAGTACAAGGATCAGCCGACTCTTGGATTTACACATTTCCAGCCCGCACAGCCTACAACAGTTGGAAAAAGAGCGTGTCTGTGGCTTCAGGACTTTACCATGGATCTTGAGGATCTTGACTACGTCCTTGATAACATGAAGCTCCTTGGATCCAAGGGAACAACAGGAACTCAGGCTTCCTTCCTTGAGCTCTTTGACGGAGACCTATCTAAGGTTGATAAGCTTGATCCAATGCTTGCAGAAAAGATGGGCTTTAAGGGATGCATGGCAGTTTCAGGACAGACCTACAGCCGCAAGGTGGACATGAAGGTTATCAACGTCCTTGCAGGCATCTGCTCATCAGCAACCAAGATGGCTCAGGACATCAGACTTCTTCAGCATCTCAAAGAGGTTGAGGAGCCATTTGAAAAGAGCCAGATCGGTTCTTCAGCTATGGCATATAAGAGAAATCCTATGAGAAGTGAGAGGATCTGCTCACTTTCAAGATATGTCATCATAGATACACTTAACCCTGCTATCACAGAGGTTTCCCAGTGGTTTGAGAGAACTCTTGATGATTCAGCCAATAAGCGCCTTTCAATCCCTGAGGGATTCCTTGCTACAGACGGCGTTTTAGACCTTTGCCTAAACGTTGTTGACGGACTTGTGGTTTATCCTAAGGTTATTGAAAAGCACATGCTTTCTGAGCTTCCATTCATGGCAACTGAGAACATCATGATGGATGCAGTTAAGGCAGGGGGCGACAGACAGGAGCTCCATGAAAAGATCAGAGAGCTCTCTATGGAAGCTGGCAAGACTGTCAAGGTAGAAGGTAAGGACAACAACCTTCTTGAGCTTATTGCAGAGGACCCTGCATTTCCACTTACCCTTGAGGAGCTCAAGGCATCAATGGATCCTAAAAAGTACGTTGGATGCTCTGCTCACCAGGTAGAGAAGTTCCTTTCAGAAGTGGTGGGGCCTATCCTTGATGCTAACAAGGAAGACCTTGGAATGTCAGCAGAGATAAACGTGTAAGATATAGGGATTCAAAGTCAGACAGATTTCATGCTTGCATGATAATCTGCCTGACCTTGAAGACCGAACGAACATGAGGAAGTAGCACGATAGTGCGGATTCCGAATGGGCGAGGATTGCGCGAGCATAAGCGGAGCAATCCGCATATCTTACAAAATAAAAGGAGTGACAGCATGAAGATTACTGATATATTCAAAAATAAAGAAGTGACCCTGTCCTTTGAGGTATTTCCTCCAAAGACTGACGCCGGATATGCTGCAGTTGAGCAGGCAGCAGCTGAGATAGCAGCTCTTAAACCTGATTTCATGAGCGTAACCTATGGCGCAGGCGGCGGAACCAGCAAGAACACAGCTGCCATTTCTTCAGACCTTCAGGACAAGTATGGCGTAACTGTTTTATCACACTTAACCTGTGTATCCTCCACCAAGGATACAGTAAAGGCCATGATCTCTGAGTACAAGGAGAGGGGCATTGAAAACATCATGGCGCTTCGCGGCGATATCCCAAAAGAGGGCCGCATATGCTATGACTACGACCATGCTACAGAGCTTATCTACGACATTAAGTCCATAGATGAGAGCTTCTGCATCGGCGGAGCCTGCTATCCAGAGGGCCACGTTGAGTGTGCTCGCCAGTCTGAGGACATTCAGCATTTAAAAGAGAAGGTTGATGCAGGATGCGATTTCCTTACAACCCAGATGTTTTTTGACAACTCAACTCTCTATCAGTTCCTGTACAGAATAAGAGAAAAGGGCATTGAAGTACCTGTTCTTCCAGGCATCATGCCAATAACCAATGCCAAACAGGTTTCAAGGAGCGTTGCTCTTTCAGGCTCTACCATTCCTCAGAAGATGAAGATCATGGTGGACCGTTTTGCTGACGACCCAGAGAAGATGAAGGAAGCAGGCATCATCTACGCCAGCGACCAGATCATCGATCTTATCTCTAACGGTGTAAGCCACATCCACGTTTACTCCATGAACAAGCCTGACATCGCTGCAGGCATCATGAGAAACCTGGCAACCATAATCAGATAAAACCAATGAAGTGGTAGGAGTCGGCAGATCATCTGACTCCTGCCGTTTTTAAAAGACTCTAAAAAATGGAGAAATACTATGGAAGTAACAAGTGCTAATAATAACATCACCGAAGAGGAGTTTACCTACTCCCAGGAGGTTTTAAAAAAGCTCTCTGACTATTTTGAAAAGAAAGTGGTTGGTCAGTCACAGCTTAAGTTTTCCCTGGTGGGAGCCATTGTGGCAGATGGCCACATCCTTATTGAGTCAGTTCCTGGTCTTGCCAAGACAACTGCAGCCAAGGCTATTTCTGATGCTGTTGATGGCAAGTTTGCAAGGATCCAGTGTACTCCGGACCTTCTTCCTGGAGATATCATTGGAACACAGATCTACAACCAGGCTACAGGCAAGTTTGAGAACATACTTGGACCTGTCTTTGCAAACTTCGTTCTTCTTGATGAGGTCAACAGGTCAAGTGCCAAGACTCAGTCAGCCATGCTGGAAGCCATGCAGGAGAAGCAGGTAACTATCGGCGGAAAGAGCTATCACATGCCTGAGGATATCTTCATCGTTATCGCAACTCAAAACCCAATTGAGCAGGAGGGAACCTATCCTCTTTCAGAGGCACAGACCGACAGATTCCTTATAAAGGAAGTCATCACCTATCCAACAGCTGGGGATGAAGTAGAGATCTTAAACAGGATCGAGTCCGGAGCAATTTCAAAGGTTGATCCTCCAGTGCTTACCATCAAAGATGTCGACAGGCTTCAGGATATCGCAGAGAGAGTCTATGTTGATGACGCCATCAAGTGGTATATCTCAAGCATAGTTGTGGCATCAAGAAGAGCTAATCAGATACAGGGAATGGAACTTGCCAAGTACATCAGGATCGGAGCAAGCCCAAGAGCTTCCATATCTTTCCTTAAGATGGCCAAGGCAGCAGCTCTTATCCAGGGCAGAACTTATGTAACTCCTGAGGACGTCAAGCAGGTCAGCCACCAGGTACTTAGGCACCGTATAGGTCTTAACTATCTGGCAGTAGCTGACAACGTGCCTGTAGAGGCAGTTATAGACGCCCTTGTTAATTCTGTGAAGGCACCATAATGAAGATCGATTACGAGTATCTGTCAAAAATAAGAAGGGCAGTAGCCCTTTATACAAAGAGAAAGACGTCAAATATCCTTGACGGTGATTTCCACTCTGTTCACAGAGGCCGCAGTATGGAGTTTGATGATCTTAAGGAATATACCTATGGGGATGATGTCCACGACATCGACTGGAAGAGTTCATCCCGCATGGGCTCTATTCTTGTGCGCAGATATGAGACATCCCGCCGCCACAACGTGATGTTCATCTGCGACAGAGGCCTTAAGATGCTTGGAGACACCACTTCTGGTGAGAGCAAGGCGGAGCTTATGATGATGACCTTTGGAACCCTTGCTTATATAGTGGGCAGGAACGGCGCTGATTTTGCTCTGTCCTATTCAGGAAGCACCCACGCCACCACCAGTATCTTCAAGTCAGGAACGGACCACCTGGAGAGCCTTCTTTATGACTATGAAAAGAGTGTGGACTCTGACAGCACTGTTTCCCTGACGGACACCATAAAAGAAGTCCTTAACACAGTCCATAAGAGGATGATCATTTTTATCCTCACAGACATAGAGGGACTTAGCGAGCTTGACCCAGGCATAGTCAGGAGTATCACTGACAATAATGACCTCATGATCATAAACATTGAAGATGCCTTTCTTACTGGAGACCAGGTCTTTGACAGTGACCTTAAGGTCTACGAGAGATTCTTTTTATCCCACTCAAAGGCTCTCCATGAGGAAGAAGTAAGACAGAGACAGGAGATAATTGATGGAGTGTCCCATACCTGCAAACAGCTGCGGGCAGCCATGACAACAATCTCCAAACAGGAAGATATTATTGAGAGCGTGATCGCGCTCCTTGAAAGGTATAGAAATGGTTACTACGGTTAAACTTCAGGCGCCATTTGAATACAGCTGGATCGTCACACTAGCCACCATCGTTCTTGGAATTATCGCTGCGGTGATCCTTGTGTATGTGGTAAAAAAGCTTTTGGACCTTAGGGAAAAAGCTACCGCCAAACGGCCAAGATATCACAAGATACACCTTACCCCTGAAAACCTTGCCAAGATGAAAAAGGACTACATCGGAAGGGTTTCTGTGCTGCTTAATGGCTATCTGTCAGGGAAGCTGTCAAAGAGAGATGGCTACCAGAAGCTGAGCGGTATCATCAGGAGCTTTGTCCATGAGGTAACCGGCATAAATGTTGAGTCCTTTACTGTCAAGGAAGTTAAGGCTCTTGGCATAAGAAAGCTGGACGAACTTATGGAAGAGTACTACGTTCCTGAGTTTGCCGAGGATGAGAAGGCTGAGAACAAAGATTTTGCTGCTTCCTGCAGAGTAGCAATGGGAGTGATAAATTCATGGAGCTGATGCTGATGTATAAAGAGGTTGTCATAGTAGGCGTATGTGCCCTGTTGGCAGCTCTTTTGATAATCTATTTGGTTCATAAGAAGAGGACTGAGAGCTTTGAGGGTGGTCTAAAGGCAGCCAACACCGCTAGGATCAGAAATTCCAAGCTCTATAAGTCCTTAAATACCAGGTACAGGATCCTGCTTTCCATTTTTATGGCAGGAATGGTCCTTGCGTCTGTGGCAGCTCTTTTCCTGGCTGCCAGGCCATACAAGACCGACGATGTGGTAAGCGGTGTTAAGAAAAGAGATATCATACTGTGTCTTGACGTTTCCTACTCGCTCTACGACCTTAACGCTGAGATCGTTGACTACTACAAGGGCGTTGTGGCGGGCCTTGACGGAGACAGGTTTGGAATAAATATCTTCAACACCTCATCTGTAACTTACGTGCCTCTGACTGATGACTACGACTACATCCTGGACAGATTGGATGAGCTGGATGTTTATTTTGCCATGCAAAAAGAGTACTTCGAGGAGTATTACACTGTCTATGACAGCTTTACATACATGCCTGATGACAAGTATGCAAGGTACGCTGAGCTTCAGGATAAGCTTGATTACTTCGAGGCAGGGACACTGTATGAGAACTGGTACAGAGGATCTTCCCTTATCGGAGAAGGCCTTGGCACCGCTCTTTACTCTTTTCCATACCTGGGCAATTCCGAGAGGACAAGAGTTATCATCATGAGCACCGACAATGAGAATAACTCTTTCGTCAGAGAGGTTCTCAACTTAAAGGAAGCAGCTAATTACTGCAAAAAGAACAAGGTCACTGTCTTTGGCATCTTCCCATCGGAAGAGAAGTTCTATCTGCCAGAGGAGTACGACTATTCATCCTGCCTTGCTGGCTTTAAGGAGGCAGTCGAGACAACAGGGGGCAAGTTCTACATAAGGACCAGGTCCCAGACTGTTGAAGAGATCGTCAAGGATATCCAGAAGCAGGAGGCCATGCTTGTTAAGGTTGTTATGACAAGACAAACAATCGACCTTCCAAGGGTTCCATTTATCATAATGCTGGGGTGCCTCGTTGCTGGGTGCCTTGCGGGATTGGTATTACAAAAATGAGCATTAAACCTATACTTCCAATTGGAGTGCTGCTCCTTGTTATAGCTGCACTATTTGGCGTTACAGCACTTCTTATTATCAGGAATAAATTTAATACAAAAGAAAAGATAACGTCCCTCCTTAGGATGAGCGCTATCTACGTGCTGATCCTGGTCATTGGCCTTCGCCCTGTGATCCCTGAAACTCAGTATGAGTTTGCAACCAAGAACCTGGATGTTTTGTTTATCGTGGACAATACCATCAGTATGTGGGCTCAGGACTACAACGGCAAAAGGGAGAGGATGAGCGGCGTTATAAAGGACGCAAACTCCATCATCAATGAGCTTGCAGGCAGTAACTTTGGCCTTGTGACCTTTGATGACACTGCTCATGTGTTGTCGCCTTTTACCCAGGATATGCAGTACATCAAGGATCTGTTTGACACTTTCAAATCTCCTGACAGCGACTACGCCAAGGGAAGCAATCTGTCTATTCCCTATCAGGACATTGACGCACTGCTACGTTCTTCAGCAAGAAAAGAGAACCGCAAGACCATTGTGTTTTTCATAAGCGATGGTGAGATCACCAATGGAAAAGAGCTTGTGGACTACTCGGAGCTTGCCCAGTACATCGATGCTGGTGCTGTGCTTGGATATGGAAGTGAAAATGGCGGCAAAATGAAAGAGGACTTTGGCTATGGGTATATCTACGACTATAGCACCCACAAGGATGCCATCTCCAGGATTGATGAGGAGAACCTTAATAAGATCGCCACGGACTTGGGTCTACAGTACCTTAACATGAACAGCGGCAGTTCCGCCCTTGACGGCGCTGTTGAGATCATAAAAGAGAGCAGCAAGACCATCATTGAATCAGGAAACGGTGCAGAGATAGAAAGAGATATCTATTTCTTCTTTGCGTATCCGCTGATCTTTATGCTGGTGCTTGAGATCGTGCTATTTGTAAGAAGAGGGAGGCTGTGATAATGAAAAAGATTCCTCTGAGAGTAATATTTGCGGCGGTTTGCGGGCTGTTTTTGCTGGCCGTTACGGTGGTGATGGCAAGGCGCCTTATAATAAACCACAGTTTTGTAAGTGCCTATGAACAAGGGGATTATCAGGTTGATAAAGTGAAATCTCTTTTGACCATGAATTTCCCTGAGAGCTATGTGCCACTTTACAACCTGGGAAATGCATCCTACAAGCTTGGGGACTACAACTCAGCCATATCCTATTACACCAAGGCCCTTGAGATGTATCCTCCTGAGGCTAAGGAGTGCGACATCAGGGTTAACCTGGCGCTTTCTCTTTGCGATACCATAGACTTTTATCACCTGGATTCACAGGACAAGATAGACACAGCTCTTTTCATCCTGTACAAGGCAAGAGACGTGCTGACAGAAAAGGGGTGCGCTGCAGAGGCAGAAGGAGAGAAGGGCCATGACCCTGAGGCTCAGCAGCTTAAAGAAGACATCGATGAGATGATCAAAAAGCTCCAGAACCCTGACCAGAACGGCTCTAATGGGCAGCAGGAGCAAAACAGCTCATCTGATGATAGCGATAGTAGCTCCGGCGGCGGCTCAGGCCCTTCCGAGAGAGAAAAGAAAGTCCAGGGCGAACTTGAAGGCAAGAAGAAGGACGCTATGGAGGACCGCAAGGACCAGCAGGGCACACTAGAAAAGTACTCCGACTTTATCGGCGGCGATGAGGAAGGCGGCGGAAACGGCGATCAGAGTAGTGATGGCTCCGGCGATGGTGAAGGGGGCTCCGGCCAGCAGGTTAACCCCTGGTGATGGGGACTAAACCGTAGGTTTATTGTACTATCTTCCGAAAAATATATAATTAGCTCATAAGACAAGAAACAAAAGAATAACAGATTGAAATTTATAACAGGTTGAACATATTGAATGGCAATAGCGGCGCTATCACTATGTCCAACCTGTTTCTTTGTCTTATGAACCTTGAAAATAACATATTTACGGAGGGTAAGTACATGAAAAAGATTGTAAAAACCTACACAGAAATAAAGCTAGAAGACGGAAAGGGACTTGATAAGTTCTACGTTGATCCCATGACCAAAACTTACCAGTATGAACATGCGCTCCTTACCATAGTTTCAGACCTCTTTAAGGAAACAGAAACCTCATCTCTTTTGCCTGACAGGCTAAAGCTCTTCTTCAATGAACTTCCAATCAGAAAGGAAGTTCAGGAGGAGGCAAGAAAGCAGAAGGAGGCCATGGGGCAGGCTTCTGATGGGAAGGAACCCTGCCATAAGAAAACCCGTGACAGCGTCATGGAAGATGTGAGGGCTCTGGTAGAAAGAGACGTTGTGGGAAACGTAGACTTTCCCATGATGCACCAGTGCAGAGCCCAGGTAAGGGCCCTTCCAAGACAGGACGGATCTCACACTTTTCTTTTTACAGATGGTGTGTACAGCTTCTCAGTAAGGCTGGACTTTGGAGCGAAACCCAAGGGCCAGAAGCCAAAGAAAGTCGTTGTGATATAATCCAGAGAGGGGGTAAACAAAATGAGAGTACTAAACATCGAAGATACACCAACTAAACACAGAGCCATAAGGGATGTGCTTGAGAGCTGCAGGATAACTGACATTGATTGCGAACGCAACCTTGCAGATGGCGTTGCAAGATATAAAGAGGCCCTGGCAGCAGGCAATCCCTATGACCTGCTCATCACAGACATGTGGTACCCACCCGAGAAGGGCGTTGGGGAAGATCGGTGCGGCGACAAGCTGGTTGAGATGGCCATCAGGGAGCACTGGGATGTGCCGATCCTTGTGTGTTCAAACCAAAACTACAACTACCCAGAAATCCTGGGGACGCTGTTCTATTCAGAAAATGTAGATTGGGAAGGGCAGCTGCGGGGATATGTTGAGCAGATAAAGAAGGAAAAGAGCTAAAATGATTATAAGTGAGGATGAAAAGAGTCTTATAGAAATGTTTAGGGCGTCAGATGATGTTCAGAGAGTAATGATTCTGACCTATGTTAGAAATCTGGCGCCTAAAAATGAACATGATATTATTGAAAGGCCCACTGAGAACTCAGGCAAGCAATATGATGACAATCTAAAAAACAAGAAAATGCTCTGTAAGAGATTGCGGAGACTTGCGAGACTGGACAGAATAAGACTTGATGAGTCGGAACATACATCTGCGCTTAACCGGCATCTTTCTAAGTACTTTGACTATCTTGGCGTAGATAAACTGGAGTATGTCAAAAAATATCTTGAGCATATTCAGCCTTTTATGATAAAGGAGGTTAAAAGCCAGGAGAAATTCGACAATGCAATATATGTTCTTGATGAGTATTACAGGATAGCTGTGTACATCAAGGCAGATGCCACTCGCGGAGAAGAAATGATCATCTCTTTCCACGAGAACAATAAAAATGGCATTGCCAAAAGAGAACCAGTAAGAAAGAGTACCAGTGAAGTGTATGTATTTCCTGAGACTATTAGCGCTCACGTTTCCGGTACTGATCTGTATGATATCAATCTCTTTATTACAAGAGGAGTGACAAGTCTGCCCATTAGCGTGTCTGCAAGGCGGTGCGACGACGAGGGATTTTGGGTGAGGCTTGGTGATATTGAGAGAGCACTGGTGGAAACTGCCAATAGCTACTTACAGGATCTATATACGGCAGATCTGGACTATTCGGAGGTTGAGCCCTTTTACTCCCTTCAGCAGATATCGTTTACTTCATATGGCACAGATGTCTTTTCCAGCATATCGCTGCTGATTGACAGCCTTCTGCTTCAGATGAGTCCCATAAGCAAGCAGGTCGCAGATTCTGCACTTTGTATATACTGCAGTACAATTGAACTACCTGATAAGTCCAGAAAAGAACTGATTGAAACCATGAAGGAGAGATATAAGGTAAACTCTGTCAGGATACTGCCAGAGATATTGAAGAGGGTTGAGATGAATCTTGGACAGTGTTAAACCAATGAAATGATATATTTAGGGAAAATAGCGTGATATAATTGATATATCGATTATTTTCATATTGAGGGGGTCTATGGATAGCTATTTGACTGGGGCTAAAAAGGCTTCGATTGGCAATGCTATAAAAAGCCTCTATCAGCTTATCGTTTTAGTTGAAGAGGGGAGTTTATCATGCCATTTGGTTGACTGTAACAAAGAACTTGATACTCTTAATGCTTCAAACGTCAGAGTCTATGACGATTTGTTTTCCTCGTTATATAAGAATACTCATCCGGAAGACAGGAATAGTCTGTTATTGCTTAGTAATATCGATGATCTTAATAAAGCTCTTTCTGGGGAGGTTTACATATCTTGTGAGTGCCGCATCAGGCATACTGATCTGGGATATTATTGGTCAAGGATAACAATATGTAATGCTAAGGTGGAAGATAGTCCAACAGGCCACGAATATCTGATCTTATTAGAGGATGTCCATACTCAGAAGAATGTTCTTTTAGCTGATCGTAACGAACTTCTTAAAACTATCAGTACGCTGGAAGATAAGTACAACAAGCTCTTTATCGAGAACATGACTGATGCCCAGACTGGCTGCTATAACAGAAAAGGCCTTAAGTATTCTGAGAATATTGCACTTCAGGATACCCGTGATAACAACAAGGATATCTTTGTATGTGTCCTGGACCTTAACGGTCTTAAGTACATGAATGATACCTTTGGACACAGCGCAGGAGATACCGCCATAGCAACAGTTGCTGATGCACTCCAAAAAGCTGCTCCCAAGGGCTCAAGCATAATCAGGACTGGCGGAGATGAGTTCCTGGTTTTCTGTCCACTGGAAAAGGACAGTACTGAATATGAAAGCTTTGGAACTGTTCTTGAGTCAGAGCTTAATGATTATAACGCTAGTCACGACAATCCCTTTGAAGTATCTGCAAGCTATGGATATGTCTTTTTACCACTAAAAGAGGGAATGGATACACTGGATGAATACATTGAGGTTGCTGATGAGAAGATGTATCGGATGAAAGAGGAAACGGATCCGCATAAGAGGTAGATGTATCATTAAATCATCTTTAAAGCATTACATACACTGAACGATGACAACTGGAGTATTCTTATGAATTTTGATGTTTTTGATGATATTGAATTTGATAGGAAAGATCAGCTTCTTAGAAATTGTAAGGCTGCGGAGCGATATATTATAGTATCGCCTTTTATTTCTGTAGCGCATGCAAGAGCCGCTCTTGAAATACTGTGCAAAGGGATGATAAAGGAACATGCTGTGAAGCAGATTATACCATCGGGAGATGGTAAGCCAGGGAATCCAAACCTGGCAACAATGATAGCTACTTGTGTTAAAAATGGAATAATTACAAAGACTGAAGATGCCGCAGTGATCAGAAAGAATGGCAATGATGCTCTGCATATCAATAAAGGATCGCAAAAGATACAAGTGGTAAATGAAAAGAGCGTAAAGAAAGCCATGGACTCAGTGGAGGCTCTTTTTCATGTTTTTCAGGATGTGTTTCATACTCATACAGATATTGATTTTGATAAGTTGAAGGTTCCATTTGGCTTTTTTGAAATTGTGCGTGCAGTGCCAAAAGCCCCTAATGAAGTTATTTTTGGTGAATTTAATTATTTTGTGAAAGATCCACAAGAAAACTATTATTATCTCCAGATATATCACAGAAACAGTGAAGAGGAGATAGGAAATACTCTTGGTGAAAGGGGAATGCTGGCTGGTAATAGAATTAAAGGAAACAAAGGTAGAACGAGTTATCTTTTGGATGTTTACTATCCAAGTAATTTACTTGCAGAGTCTGATAGGGAGTACATAGCATATTCTGTATATAACGATTCGTGCTTGCTTTCAGAGATGCAAGGAGGTCAATTAACAGACAAACAGGTAGTTATGATAGCTTTGGATATTACCAATGCTCTTTTGGAATTAGAGTCAATTGGTGAGGGAATTCATTTAAGAAATCTCCAGCCTGGAAATGTTATCATTACGCCAAATGCTGACGGTTACATGGCAGGAGTAGTCAATATGGAAACTGCCAAGATCACTGGGTACGAAGCAACTGTAATTGGAAGCATGAGAGAACTAATTACACAAAATCCATATATGCCCAGAGAACTAAGAAATTTCGCTGAAAATGGACCACTTGATATAAACTGGGAAAAAGTTGACGTGTATTCTCTTGGTAAAATAATGGTTTATTGCAAGGACCCGTCACTGGTTAAGGAAGAAATAGACGATTCAGTGCTATATGATATTTTCCCCGATGAAATAGCAGACATTCTTTATGACATATTTACAAGCTCAATTAACATGATATACAGTCCCATGGAGTTAAAGGAGAAACTGCAGGATGTTGTTGACCAGTATTAACACTGGAAAAGAGTATAACGTAGAGGGACCAATTTATAGTAATGAGCTCTCAAATATTTGGTGCGGAAAGACAAAAACTAGTGAAAACAAAGAACTATTTGTCAAAATACTAAATTATGGGAAAATTGAAGACTCTAAAGTGGCCAATAGCCTATTGGAAGTGAGCAAAGAAGAAGCAAAGACACTAGAGAAGGTCTCTAAATGTACGAAGAGAACTCCAAGAGTTTTTGATTCTTGGGATAATCGCAAAGAAAAGCAATTTGTGATCGTCATGGATATGGTGCCGGGATGCTCTCTAAGACAGTGGATGAATAAACATAATAAAGAAACATTAACTGGGAAGGATGTTTTTGTTCGCAAGTGCATCATAATCCAGATCTGCGAGATAATGAGAGATATCAATCGAAAGTATTCTTCCTTTGTACACAGAGACCTTAAGCCAGAGAATATTTTCATCAATTTTAATGCCAAGACAAAAAGATGGGATGTATACATTATTGATTTTGGATGTGCAAATCTAAACCACATCAGAAATGTTGGTACAACAAATTATCAGGCACCAGAGCAGCTCGGACAAAAAGCCTTTAGTGTCAGTATTACTAATAGGACAGATATTTTTGCAATAGGGCAGATTTTTTATGAGATGCTGTTTGGTTATGCACCAAGAATCGGGTTTGAGTATCAGTATAGAGCCAGAGAAAATAAATGGTGTCAGATTCCGCAACCTCCGGAATATCTTATGGGGATTACGGGGATGGACAAGTTACTGGCGCTAATAGAGAAAATGACTAGCTTGGATTTAAGGGAAAGACCAGGATACGAAACAATAATTCCTAGATTAAAGAATTGAAGGTGGAATAAATATGGCGGATATAATTCAGGATCTGTTTACTAGTCAGGAGTGGGCATTATTAGAGTATTTCAATAATGATGATTTGGAACATATAAAGGATTTTCCAGTACATCTGGATGCGGATCCAGAGAGGATGGAAAATGATGATAAATAATTATAGTATTAAGCTACATCCGCGCAATTATAAAGAGTTAGATGGAAGACTGATTTTTTATTTCCGCGAAAAGATGGTAAAAAGTGAAGACTTTGAGGCCATATTACACGAAATAAGATCTGCCAAAACGCTTGTTATAACTTCTTTTAAGAAGAATGAATTTTCAGAGAGATACTATGCCTTGTACATAGGAAGATATGTATTGTATTTTGATCGTAGCGACAACAATAACTTCCGATGTACTAAGGTCCTTTTTGGAAAAAAGCCGCTGAAAAAAAAGAGAATCTATATAAGACAAAGATTTTTACTATTATTCCGGCGGGGGGAGTCTTTGCCATTTTTAACGGGCAGATGTATCCCAAAAATCTATTAACTGAACATGAAGCCTGGCAGATGGACTCCGATCTGATAAATGATCTTCAGGATTCTATGGAGAGTTATTTTGATTCAGATGAGGATGAGCCTGAACAGGAGAAAAAGGAAGATTCAGTAAAGGTATCTGAGAGGTTTAAAAGAAACATTCTTAAGCCTTTTCAGGATTATACTGCAAAAGAACAGTGGGTTGAAGACAATAACCAGGCCCAGGGTGAAGGAGTTTCTTTTTTTAAGCGAGAATTTAGAAAAGCAGGGGCAAAAGGTCCTAGTTATGCGTTCTATTCCATAGATACTGAAGCAGACCCAGAAAAAGGCATGTTTCAGATTGGAGAACAGGCAACAATAATAAGTGAAATTGAATCAGAGATTGTGAAGATAAACGGTGTTATCACTGACATTGACTGTGAGAGTGAAGACGCTGTAATTTTCATGATCTCTTTATTTCGTCAGGAAGATGATAGTGCAATTCCTCAGGAAGGAAAAATAGCTAAAGCGGTAAGTCAGGTACAGACTTCTGTCAGAACTCGCGTCATTAGAAATATGGAGCGCGGAAAACTCGAATCAAAGTACATGTACAAAGACTTTGAAGACTTTTCTGTAAAGGGATATGAAGAGGCGCAGTCTGATTTAAAGGATTATCTGATATCAAAAATGGCAGATGATTGTCCACCAAATCAGATGCAGCTGGAGGCTATCATAAAGGGAATACTGACAGAGGACGTGCTGCTGGTTCTGGGACCTCCGGGAACAGGAAAGACTACTGTTATTAGCTATTGGGTTGAGTATTTCATCAAGAAGGGACAGAGAGTCTTAATATCCTCACAGAATAATGCTGCAGTAGATAATGTTTTGGCTCGATTTGGGACAATTGCTGAGACAGTAAGACTAGGAAGAGAAGAAAAGGTCCAGGAGAATTGCCAGGATTATCTTCCTGAAAAAAAGATTGCTTCTATGGAGAAGTACTTTAATGACAACCACAGTAGAGTCATTGATGACATTAAGCATAATCAAAATGAGTTAGAGAACTACAAAACGAGACTTCAAGAATATCAAGATAAGTTGAATGAACTGAGCAAACTCTCGGATGACATAAAAAGGCAAAACGAGAAAGTTCGATCAGTACTTCGTAATATTGCCAATCACTATGAAGTGATCAAGGCACTTGAGAAGGATATCGATAATATTCGTTGGGCAAGAGCACATAAGGAAATTTTCCTGGAGGTATATGAGACCAAGAGTTTTTTGTGGAGAATATTAAATAGGAGGTATGCAAAGCGAGTAAAAGGCGATCTGTTAAAGTCTGAAGCTGATCTGAATAATAAACGTAAAATCTATGCTGAAACAGTGAATGCTTATAATACTTCCGTCGGATTTGTCAAAACAGAAATAGAGAAGATCAACGAGACAGATTCTGCTAAAAATTTCTTTGAAAAGTTACATGAGGTTGAAGAAAATACGCAAGAGGCGGTGCAGGAAGCATTTCTTCCGGATCTTAAGGGAGAATCAGCTGCGCTGTTCAGGAAACCAGATTTTTCTTCAAAGCCACGTGAGAATTATTCTGTAATACGTGAACAGCAAAACCATGTGAAAAATGTCATTGTATCGATCAAGCTGGCTGAAAATGCCTTAAAATCATGGAATGATCTTGTCAATAATAATAGAAATGATATTTTCCAAGATGCCCTCCTTGAAACGTGTCAAATTGTTGGAGCTACATGCATTGGCATTAATTCAAATAAGAAATTTGCCAATGTTAAATTTGATGTAGCTATCGTGGATGAATCTGGGCAGATACAGATTCATAATGCACTTATTCCTATGACAAGAGCAAGGAAAAATCTGCTTCTTGGAGACTATAAACAAATCCCTCCTTGTGCAAATGATGATGTAGTTGCCGCTTGTAAAGCTGATGATATAGATACAAAACTGCTTAACATGAGCTTCTTTGAATTCCTGTTTGAGTCGATGAGAAAGAAGACTATTCAGCAGCTTGAAGCTGAAGGTAGGGATAAGAGCGAGTTATTGCGTCCCGTATTATCTGACTACCAAAGAGTACCACATAAGAAATTTGAACCGGATGTGGTAGAGGATATGATTGAGAGGGTTACAAATGACCCTAAAAAACTGGTTAATCTTAATAGTCAGTTCAGAATGCCAGGCAATATTTCAGATATTATCTCGGAATGGTTTTATGAAAGAAATTATCATTCCAGCTACAACATGGAGAACTTTGAAATATTGGTGCCAGGTACTGATAAACCTTTGGTTGTGATTTCTACAAGTAATGCAGCAGGACGAGAAGAGAGTCAACCAGAAACAAAGATGGGATATCACAACCATTATGAGGCAAAAATGATTGCTGATATTGTCGAAAAAGCCATTAATCTTCAGCCTGATGGGGCACGTGAAAAATTTGTGAATGAAATTGAAAATAAGATAGGCATTATATCTGCCTATGGCGCGCAGGTCAGACTTATCAGAGAATATCTAAGAAAAAAGAAACTTGGAATAGGAGAAAACCAGATAAGAAGTATGGTGGCTTCTCTTGACAGTTTTCAAGGGCAGGAAAGACCGCTTATTCTGTATAGCCTTACAAGGAGTACCAACTATAAGAAGCCGGATATGGGCAGGGTTGGTTTCATGAAAGAGCTTCGGCGTCTCAATGTTGCGTTTACAAGATGTAAGAAGCAGCTCGTTATCATTGGAGACATTGATTACCTTTCTGAGTGTATGAACATGGAGAAGGTTCCTGAAGGTGAGAACGAGTGGCCATGCTCTGGTCAGCAGGAAAATCAAATGATAAGTCAGGAGATGATAGATCAGTGCGCTGAATGCCCTGCTGTATGTGAACGTAAATTTGCCAGATTTATGAGACTACTTATGCAGCATGTTCATGACGGAGCTGGAGATTTTATTCAATCTGAAGATTATTTGAAAAAGGATGCGTAAATGAAGAGTACAGCAAAGGAAATTCGGGAAGAATCAAAAGCTCTTTTTTTAGAGCGGTTTGGAGGAAATACACCACTTAAGCTAGTGTATTTTCATACTTTTCTGTGTCCAGTGGCATTTGCAGAGGCAATGGTCAAAGAGCACATTATAGAGGATTACGATGCTTTAGAGTTATTGGTTTTGCGCTTGTATAACGCTGGGTTCAGAACGACAAAGGAAATGGCATCGCTTTCAGGTATGAAAGAGGTGATGATTGAAAGAGCGTTAATTAATGAAATCAATGTATATCATCATATAGATCCTGAGATAGATGATCTGACAGATATGGGTAAAAAAACATTTATTGAAAATGAAATTAGTAATTCAGTAAATCATATTTTATACACAACACCAAGACGACTTCAGATTGAAGCTGTGACAGGAACGGTGGTTCCTGCTTACCTTGAAGAGAATAATATCAAGTTTTTAAAAACTGTGTTGGAAGAAAAGGCTGATGGTGTTGTCCCCAGAGAATCCGTAAGATTTGATGAAGAGCTCAAGCGGGAAATAAACGATCGTTTGGCTGAATACAAGCATATGGATATATTAAATGAAGGAGATACTATCGTAGGAATTGAATCTATAAATACTAATCAGCTGTATTACAGGTGGGCATATCTTGCTAAGTTTGAAGGAATGAAGTATCCAATGATTGTTATGCAAGGGAAAAAGACAGTTGGAAAGGTTAATTCTGAATCCATAAAAAAGAGAGAATATGGGAAAAGAGTGGCAGTTCCATTAGCTATTTCCAGGAGTGACAGTAGTTTGCTTGAACAAAATGGAATGAGCTTTGATGACGTTCTGATAAGGGATGATTATTCCTTTGATTATCTGTTGGAAAAGATTGAGAACTTTAAATTCCATGAAGAGCAGGATGATATTTCTCTTGAAAACGAAAATGCAGTTTATGAAGATGAGAGAATAATGGAGACTATAGATGAGTCAGAATTTAAGCCTGAAGAAGAGTGAAGAACCTTTAATAACCAGAACCTGGACGTGTGAATGTGGATGTGAAAATCCAACGTATCTGAAAGCATGCAAGAATTGTTCCAGCACTGTGCCAGATTCTTTAAAGGAAACAATATTCAAAGAGGAAATTGAATATCAGAATAAAATACATGCATATGAAGAAAAGCAGAGAAAGGAAGTATTTATACTTTTTGGATTGCTTGCTGTATTCTTCTTGCATGAGCTTATTTTTGCATTTATAGCTTTTTTATTAAAAGTAATTTTATTTCTATTTGTGGTACTGGCGATTGCCATGGGAGCTCTTAGTGTTTTTGTCATGGTTAAAGGTGTTGTAAAGAGAACAGCCATGGAGCAAATGGGGTATGGAATTTATGCTGCATATTTGGTATTCATGGTTTTGACGTCAATCATTATTAAGGTAACCAACACTTGGGATATGGTACTTGGAATTGCGATGACAGTATGTACCGGAGGCTTTGCCTTATCTTCCCTGATCGAAGCGATAAAGAACAAAAGACTGGGAATTGCCATAACTTTGTTTATTACGGCATTGATAACATTTGGTATAGGCTACTGGATGTATAAATCAGGCGCTTTATTGATTCTACATAACTAAGTGTGTTGAGGTGTAAGATATGGAAAAGCATGAAAAGCAGGAACTGCCAGCAAATATCTATAAGATGTACGATGCTTATGAGAATGAAACAAGCACCACCAGAAAAATGGAGCTGATCCTTGATGTATTTAAGCAGACCGTGCAGTTTTTTGGATGCTTGTTTTTGAGTGAATACTTGTGGGATGAAGAAAAGGTCAATTCCACAGTAAACGGATACATTAGACAGATGGGCAGACCAGCACTTGGTACTTGGGACGGGCTGGTGCGCAGTTATGCAAAAGAATTCTGCAGGAAAAAGAAATCATGGTTTCAGGGATTTTGGGACTGTTACAAAAGTGTTAGTGAGAAAAAAGTTAGTTGTGTTTATGTGGGCCGTTTTAGAGAAGAGAACAGTGAAAAAGGCAACGTTTTTCAAGAACTGATAATGCTAAGAAATCAAATAGCACACGGGGCACAGTATCCAAACAGTGAAGAGGCCTCAGCAATTTTGAAGGTTTATGCACCTTATGTAGAAGCTATTTTGCATGCCTTTGTTCCGTTTTTCACTAGATATAAAGTCGCAAAATGTATCAATATTGATACATATGATGAGGAGTTGGATGAAGATTGCTATATTGCAACCTTCGATATCTTTAATTATTCAATAAAAGAAAATGATAATTATGTTGTTAAGTGGCCTACGGACACGCAGGAACTTGGAGACGATCCTTCTGAGTTTTTTAAAGACCAAGAGGCCAGGAGCCCAGAGGAGGAGGGGGTCCAGTTCTACCTTCTTGATATGGAAAACACTCAGAGAATTTTGAAATTCTCTGAAATTCTTGTGGAAATACTTGAGAGTGACATCCATGAAGAATATATGATTTATGATGGATATGGAAATAGTGATGTTACATATGTTGGGGTAAGAGAACGCCGTAAATTGAAATTGTACCTTCAGGCAATTAATGCAAAATTTACTAGCCGTGGAATCAGGCAGCATTGGATGCATCATGATTTCAACATGGATGGATTCAGACAGTATATTAATGAGCTTTCCCAAATTGCTATAGATAATCATAAGGAAAGTTTAAAATACGTGCCGGATTTGTATGTCCCAAGAGCTTGCGATGAAACTATAAAAGAGTTTTTAAACTCTGATAAGACAACTATTTTGATTAAGGCTGAAGCTGGTGTTGGAAAAACATGTTTTTTGTGTCACACCGCTGAAATGCTTATGAGTGATCGTGAAAGATATGCGGTTTACTTTTATCAGGGAGAAACCCTGACTGAGGTTAATAGAGAAGACATTCTCTTTAGAAGGTTAGAACAGGAATGCCTTGAAAAAGGTGATTTTTTATCTTCTGAGAACTTCTTGAGTTTTATGGCGGAGCATAATGAGGAAAACATCCAGCTTGTCATGATAGTTGATGCTGTTAACGAGGCTTATGACACTGAAAGAGTTCTGAAGGAAATTGATGCAATAACAAGTCGCGGAAAAGATTATCCCTGGCTAAAAATAATCGTCAGCATCAGAGGAATAAGTTATGATCTGCTCCAAAAGCATACGGTGAATAAAGGTAAAAAATTCCAATTTATGACTAGCCGTGACAGGTTCTTCTCTGTTGTTGAGGATGGGGAACCCAAATATTATCTTGGAATTGACAGATGGAATCTGCTTCAGGTTGAAGAGGCCTATGATAGGTATAGGAGCAAAAGTAAGAGGAAGCTTAGCATTCCCAAATTCAGGATGCTTGATAATGAACTTAAACAAGTTCTTTCAAGTCCGCTTTCAATGAGGGTTTTCTTTGACCTGACAGAGCTGGTAAAAGGTATTAGTATCCATTCTGATTCAGATCTGTTTGCTGCATTCGATAAGGAAATTAGTAAGGGAGATGAGGTCATCTCCAATAATCCTGATTTTGTTACTAGTACTCTTAAAAACAGTATTGTGGAAGCGATGCTGGAAGAGAAAAGTAACGCCATCGATTCTGATCGTATTGAAAAGATTAGCGATGGCCTTATTAAGAAAGCCGATGATGACTACAGATTTGTTATCCTTACTCCATTAGAGAGATTATTGGATGCAGGTATTGTTTGCGAAAAGGAGTCATTGATTGATAATACCTCATTTAGAAGTATTTCTTTTGTGTATCAGAAGTACCTTGAATACCTGATCTGTAGAAGAATTGATAAAGAAAAACCATTAGAACAGGTAGCAGATGAGCTTATAGAAACTATTGGATGGGAAGAACTTCCAGAGGCATTTTTAGCATATTGTTCTGCACTTGATAGATATAAGAACTGCGCGGAAGTTGTGGACTTGGTAGTAGGTAAGCTCAGAGACAAGAAACAGAATCTTGATGCCTTCAAAACTGTCCTTATTCCCTACTGTGTCAGACGATTTATTGAAAAAGAATCGGAAGATGACAATGACATGATGACTCAGTTGATGAAAGTGCTTGAAAAGTATGAAGTTGTGGAATGGGGCGTTGACATCGTTGAGTCCTTCAGACATATGGTTAAGTCTGACCTGGCAAATAAATTTGCTGATGTTATTTTGGAATGCGAAGCTATAAACAATGAATTAAGGAGCAGAGTTCTTTTCCATAAATCTATGATATGCCAGAACAGGTCTCAGTATCAGGAGTCCATCAGTCTTCTTGAAAGCGCCAAAGATGGAGAACTGAATGAGGCACTGAACAATCAGATAATTGTTCAGCTTGCTAAGAACCAGAGAAAGAATGGTTCAGTTCAGGAAGCAGAGACTCTTTTGGAAAAGATGATCAGTGATAGCTCAGAAGACACGCCTTTTTATCCATATGCGCTGATCCAAAGGGGACTTTGCAGCGTTGAAAGAAATAAATATGATACGGCGTTAGATGATTATGAGAAGGCATTAGCAATTTCCAGAACTCAACATGATTATCACACTGTGGCTTATAACCTGCTTGGTATCTCCCATGTCTACAAACAGAGAGGCGATAGCGAGAATGTGAGAAAATCTCTCATGGAGGTTTATGAGCTCTCAAGTCGCTATGGCTATTTAGATCTTTTATCTGATTGTCTTCATGCCCTGGCTGGACTATATGTGGATGAAGGCAAGTACGAGGATGCTGAAAAGTATACGGATCAGACTATAGCTCTGTGGGAGAGCTCAGGTCATTACGAGGGACTTTCTATCATGTATATCATGCGTGGAATCGTGCTGACCAAGAAGGGAAAGAATAAATATAGTGATGACATAAAAGCTGCGGTTGACAGGGCAGAAGAACTGCATGAATTTATCAAAAATGACGCAGTGGAGAGAGAGTATCAGAAGTACAAAAGTATGCTATAAACAAAATATTAACTGAGAGGGTAAAGATTATTATGGGCGATCCAATTAAAAGTTATGTTTCCAGATATGTTATACCTTTTTATTTCGATAATAGTAGCAATGACTATTCAAGAATTCAGGATAGTCTTTGCGATAAATCTTATTTAAGTAAATTAAAGGAAGATAAGGTCAATATTGCATTGCCTTCAGACGGAGAGTGGATTAAGGCAGGCTTTTGGGAGAATTATAGGTATAAAGATAGTAATAAAACTAAAGAAAGGCTCTTCGTTAGTTTGTGTGGGTATATAAAACGCTATAACCCTTGTAAATATTGAAAAAGCATACATTTTCCTGTACGATTTTTTTTGCGGAAAAAATCTATAGTACAGAGAGGTAAATGTATGCTCACCAAAAAGA
>NZ_JAGAYD010000128.1 GCF_017940685.1 Butyrivibrio sp.
GTTTTGATTTCTACATGGATGATAACGGTGAGTGTTACGGAAACCAGACTCTTATGAACTTCCTCAGAAATGCAAATAACGGGGACAAGTTCTATATCGGGCAGGTTTTTGACTATCACTATTGATGGAGGCAGATATGAAGTGTACAGAAAGCATATGTCAGCTTAACTGCTGTGGCTATTGTCAAAATGTCAGCTCTATCCTTGACGAGATTACCTTCGGTCCCATTCCAGAGCCCGACGGTTGTCCCGATGAGAAGACGAAGCTGTCACAGAGCGAAGAGTAGGGATTATACAAATTAAGGAGAAAATAATGGAAAGAGAAGCATTAAAATCCTACATTGTAGGTGGCGTAGACAAAATCTGTCAGACAAAAGATATTGCCGACAGAAAAACCTTGTTCGACGAGCTTGTCAGCGTCATTAGAGAAGACCTTGAGGGTATAGACTACATGGAATACAAAGACGGTGTTGTAACTAACACATATATCAACTTTGATTCCTGCTGTGGCCTGTCCCTTATCATGGCGTCTGCTGATATCGAACAGCTTTTCGAGTATACACACGAAAAGGATCTGTCCCTTGCCGCAGCCTGCACGGTGCTTAGTGACATCTGTGAGCGCGACGAATACCAGGATGATCTTGTGGATGAGGAATATAATTTCAAGTATTCTCCGGTTGATACCGCAGCTATGCTTGTATCTGTCCTTGATAACTGGAAGGGCACAGGAAAGCTTGACAAAGATTTTCTTCGTCTGAAGAGAGTAAAGGAGAATGCAAAATGGAAGAAATGATGTGCAAAAAGGAGAAAGCTCCCTCTACAAGAAACTTTTATCAGCAAAAATATACGATAAAAGGCAGTCTTGAAAGAGAATACCTCAAAAAAGGCATAATGAGCTACAATCTTGTTGATCCAAAATTCTTTTACAGGGTATCAGACACCCGCATTATGATGGCAATATGCCATACAGCGGGAAAGAACAGAGGCAGATACGACGTTGTTTATTACAACGGGGCTATGGACTCTGACAACCTTGTATTTGTAATAAGGGATGCTGAGCCAGTAGAAGCACCCATCTGGTTTGACAATGAGGCTCTTTTTAAAGAGTTCATCGCAAAAGAGGGTCTTGCGGATGCAAGATTTACACCCTCGCCCACCTGTGAAAAGAACATCCCCGTCCTTATGCTCGACGATTCAATCCCGATGCTCTGGGAAGACTTTAAGGAGCTTGATAAGGAGCACCTTAAAAAAGGCTGTTGGGTAGCTGAATACACGGACGCTTATACCGATGAAACCTACACCACAGAAGGTGACATCCACAAAAACACCACTTGGAAGGATTATTTTGAGTGGCTTGTGGGCGACATTGAAGAGGTTGTCGGCGAGGATGAGTTAAGCGGCATCGTCATTACTGGAGTTTACTACAACGGTATTGATGATGAAGGGCACTTCTTATAAGACCAGTAGTGATAAAAGTCCAGCTAAGAAATGTCAAGGAGTAAATTGAAAATGTTAGAAATTAGACATTACCTGCATTTTGGGTAACCTTAATAAAGCTAATTCATTTATAGCACATTGAAAATGACAAATTAGATATTAGGCAACTTTTGTA
>NZ_JAGAYD010000129.1 GCF_017940685.1 Butyrivibrio sp.
AGCTCTGAAGCTTCCTTTTCAATTCTTGCTGCCTCGGCAGGAATGCTTTCTGTCTTCTTTTTCCTGTTTTCATCAAACTGTGCTATCATAAGTGCCTCCTTTTGTTCTCCTAATATGAATATAGGTTTTTTCAGGGAAGTAAATGTTTTCTGTACAGGAAATTTACCATGTTTTTATGAAGATTTAAAGAAAGATTATCTTTTCGCGTGAAATCCGTGATCCTTGATAGCTCGTCTGTTGTAAACAAAAACATCATCTTCTCGCTCATATACTTCTCCTCTTTAGATTTTTTAATGAAAGGCAAGATTTTGGTTAATAGTATCTTTGTTTACAGGTTCTTAAGCATATATTCCTGCAAGTTCTGTATGCACTCGATCAGCTCGTAAACTGCTACATACATATCGACGCAGGCTTCGTTTAGCTCGTTCCAGTCATCTTCCGTCCAGTGGTTACTTGTGTATTCCTTTGTCATCTCATTAAATCTTTCAAGTTCTTTAAGCGCCTTGTCTAACTTAAACTGCATATCATGTCCCTCCATAGAAGCGATTATCTTGCCTTTCACTAACTATGTGGGACACGGATATGCCTAATCCGAAGATGGGATAAAAAGTTTTTATCCTTAAATTCTCCTGCTGCTTCGGCGCACTTATGCAATACTTAATAATATAAAATAATTTATTTATGTTTTTGTATTGCATTATTCATATTTTCCCCGATATATTATAAGAGGGAGATAGTATCTGCTTAATTTTGTATGAAAGGATTTTGATTATATGGCGCAGTTTTTAACCGAAGATGAAGTCAGAGATGCCGATAAGTTCGCTCTTGGCTTTAATGAAAAGGAAAAAGGTATTCAGCAGGGAACAGGGCAGATTACCACCTTTAATCAGTTAGGCATCAAGGGTGTATCGGATAAACCTGATGGATGGTATATTCCTGATAACAAAAATGCAGTAGCTATTCTGCTTGAAACCAAAAATAGTAATGAGGATATTGGCACTAAAAAGATTGTCGATGAAATTAAGAAAAACTGTCAGATTCTTATGAATGCAGGGTATAAGAAAGTCGTTGGCATTCTTCACAACGGATATAAGTCTGCAGGGTTCTTTAATAATGAACCCATTGATATTCCGAATGAAATTCAGCCCAAGAAATTTTATATTGATTTGGTGAATGAGCAGGGAATCCCGACACAGAAGATTTATGATGTTACTCGTAGCATCAACAACAATCTTCATGTGAATTTCGGTGTTAAGAACCTGTATCATCGTATGATTTTCACAGCTTGTGCATTGGTTGCTCAAAGATATGGAGCAAGGCTTGAAAGTCTGAAAGATAGAGATTTTTCAATGCTTCACGGTCAGATTTTAAGCACTATCAATAAATCTTTGGAAGATAGCAAACAGCAGAATATGAAGTTGCATATTTTGGAAGACGTTTATCAGAAGATTGAGATGAACTATACCGAAAATCAGAAGGCTATCAATGATTTTATTGATGATGTCTGTACTATATCTGATTGCGTCAATTCTAACGAATGGCGCGGTGAAGATGTAATGGGTATCTTTTTCAATGAGTTCAACAGATATAAAAAGAAATCTGAAGCTGGACAGGTCTTTACACCTGAACATATCACATCATTTATGTATCGTCTCATTGGTGTCACACAGAATGATTATCTTGGAGATTTCACTTGTGGTTCAGGTGCATTTCTTGTTAAGGGTATGTCTAATATGATGCGTGAAGCAGGTGGCTATGATACTAACAAGTCAAAAGAAATCCGTAAAGGTCATCTGTTCGGCATTGAGTTCGACAAAGAAATCTATGCTCTTGCCTGTGCAAATATGCTGATTCACAAAGACGGTAAGACCAATCTTGACCAGAATGATATGAGAACTGATTCAGCGTGTGAATGGATTAAGTCAAAACCCATTACAAAGGTTCTAATGAACCCGCCTTACGAAAACAAATATGGTTGCATGACCATTGTTGAGAATGTTCTTGATTCTGTTAAGGCAGGAACAGATTGTGCATTTATCTTACCTGATAAGAAGTTGGAAAAAGCATCTAAAACACAGATTAAGCGTATTCTTGAAAATCACACACTCACGAAGATTATCAAACTGCCCGAGCCCTTATTCTTTGGCGTAGGTGTTACTACTTCTATCTTCGTATTCAAGACAGGACAGCCTCAGAATGGACAGGAAATCTTTGGATGCTATATCGAAGATGATGGCCTTGAAACTGTCAAGAATGAGGGCAGACAGGATATCAAACATAAGTGGAAGGCTATCGAAGATTATTGGATTGACAGTATCGGTAAACTTCGTGATCCCAAGCATAACACAACACAGTGGATAAATCCGAATGAACATCTGTCATATCAGATGCCTGAAAAACCTTTTGAAATTTCAGAGAAAGATTTCAAGAAGACTGCTATGGATTATATCTGTTTTAAGAACGGCATTGATACTAAAGAGTTCGGTGAGAAACTGCTTAATGCTGCTTTGTATGGTAGTGAAGTTACATCTGATAATACTGGCGTTAATATCAAGATCGGCGGTGGTTCAAATGATTGATGTAAGTGAATGGGGTAAATTTGACATTACTAAATTATTTGATATGTCTTTACCTAAAGGCGATTTGCAAGTCAAAAAAGTGGAAGATGGCGATATTCCGCTAATAACGCCAAGTAATTCTAATAACGGTATGCTACAAAGAATATCTAAACACAGTCCAAGCACATTATATGATAAAGGCTCATTGACGGTTGACATGTTTGGTAATGCTTATTATCAGGAAGAAGATTTCTTTGTAACTGCTCATGGTCATGTCAATGTGCTATTGCCAAAGATGCCTTTAAATATTTATACTGGAACATTTTTAGCATCTACAATCAGAACTATGTTCTTTGATAAATATGGCTTTAATGAGATGTGTACACAAAAAGTTCTGAAGGCGGAATCTATTTGGCTTCCTGCCACATCAGATGGTAAGCCTGATTGGGACTATATGGAATCTTATATGAAGGCTGTAATGGAAGAATCTGAAAAAAGCCTTGAGAATCTAAAAAAAGCCGATGACACAAAGCATCTGATTGATGTGAGTGGATGGGGTGAGTTCAGAGTTGGTGATTTGTTTGATAAACTTACTCTGAAGTGCTTGAAAAAGGATTTTAATAAGGCTATTGATTGCTCTGAAGAACAAACGGATGAATTTTCGTTACCACTCACAAATGCAAAGCATTTTAATAATGGTATTCAGTTTTATGGTCGTCCTGATGATTGGGAATCTGCTGAAATGACTATTGATATTGTGAGTAACGGAGCAATTGCCGCAGGCGATGTGTATGCACAGCCTCAAAGAACAGGCGTATTATGGGATTCATATTTAGTGAAATGTAAGTATGATATTACATCGGAACTTGTCTTACAGTATATGTCTTGCGTTATTCAAAGATGCGTAAAACAATACTTTGGGTGGGACGATAAATGCACTTGGGATAAAGTTAAGGAGCAAATAATTCGTCTTCCCATCACATCAGTAGGCGAACCTGATTGGCAGTATATGGAAGACTATATGCGAAGAATAATGGATAAGTCAGAGCAGATTATATCTGATTTGCAGATTGGAGTGTGAGTAATATGGCAAGACCGAAGACAAAAGATGCAGAAGCAAGGTCATTCAGAATCCGTAAGGATTTAGGAACAAGACTTGATGAATATTCAGAATGGAGTCATATTCCGAAGACTGTTATTGTTGAACTTGCTCTTGAAGAATATCTGAATAATGTTGCTCCTGTGAAAAAGACAGCGAAATTGATAAAGAAATAGCAGAAAAAATACCCCCAACATCTTTACGATGAAGGGGGTTTCGTTATTTACAGGCTTAACTTAATGATATTGCATTGCTATTTATACTGATATTATGCATGGTTTTTTGTAATGTCTAAATCTGTTACTTTTTACGCTTTGAGATCACCATGACCGTAGGCCTTAAAGTCTTCATCCGCTGCCTGTCGGCATCTTTTTTTCTTCTTCTCTCTTCTTCCCTTTTCTGTTGAGCGAGAGCTTTTTCTTTCTTGGCATTTGCCTCGTCTTCCTGCTTTTTATAGTCAGATAAAAAGGCGGCGTAGCTTTCCTCAAAGGTCTTTTCCCTTCTTGTACAGAATTTTAGAAAGCCTTCATTTCCAACTTCCTCTGCCATTTTAAGAATATCAAGGTCAGAATGAGTGATAAGAAGAGACTTGTAGAGCTTTTCCGGATTATTCCCGCAGGTCCTTATAAAGTTTATATCTTCTTTTGACCAGGGGTTTTTGCTTTCCCTAAGTGCTGAGATCTTTTCCTCCACGTCTTTAAGTGAAAATTCCTTTAAAAATGGAGTAACAACCACCTTTTTAGAGTCATATCCGCTTAACAGAAACCTTGCGTAAGTCTTATGAAGGGTGTGTTCCAAAGGAGTTTCGCCAAAAAACCCTGCCACAGCCTTCTTTTTATCCATGTAGTGATCACCAAGAAGGACCATGCTGTCTTTTTTCTTTTCAAGCCTTGCATTCTGGATATGACGGGAAAGTTCCTTCTGAGTTACATTCCCTGTAAGCGCCTTGCCACCGAGGATGACGGTGTTTGACGATTTTTTGCCGTATGAGGCGATGTAGCTTTCAAGATATGACTTAAAAACACCCTGCCTTTTTGTGATCTCGTCCTCATGTTCTTTGTCTGTGATGCGGGTCTGCTCAATACAGATATCTGTAAGCCTTAATACGGAATCCGCAATATCCCTGTCCCCGGCATTTATCTTTTCTGTGAGCTCTGAGGGAGACTTTCCGGTATCCAGAGTGTGCATGTATGCCTTGCATATCCTTGATACAAGCTTTGGGGATATCCCCGCAAGGTCTTCATCGCTTACTTTTTCCAAGGAAAAGATGTAAGGACGAGCCTTCTTTTCTTCCTTTTTCTCTTTAGCCTCTAATGTTTTGGGGTCAATATACTCAATACCAAGGAGCTCTGCCCTTGCAATGCACTCTTTTAGGCTGTGGCCCTTGATATATCTGTATATTTCATTGCCGTATTTTGGATAATACTGTCGCAGCTGTTCATCCTGGAAGGAAGTCCAGCCACTCTTGTTTAATGACCTTATCTTGTTAAATACGGAGATCCACTGCCTTGCATAGTCAACAACTATTGACTGGCTGCAAAGGGACTTTACACGCTCGGCATAGTAATGGCGCCCCGTATCATCAGTGCCCTTCCTGCTGTATATAAGGCTGTCGATGTTTGAAACAAAATCATACACCACAGGGCGGCCTTTTGCAGACCAGAGAGCTGTAAGAACCTGGCGCTCAAATATGTTGATTGTGGTCGTTCTTCTGAGGATGACAACCGTGTTTGTACCTTCAGGGATAGCTCCTTCATTGAATTTTGATATGCAGACAAGGCTTGCCTCGTCAGCTTCGTTATAAGCTTTCAGAGCATCCCTGTTCTCCTTATCGGGTTTTGTATAGTTGATGGCATAAACCTTGCCATATCCCATCTCCTTTGCCAGTTTTTCGGCGTCTTCACTGTCCTCGATGGTAGGGACAAAATAGACAACCTTCCTGTCGCCGTCTGGTATATGCTTTTTAATGATCTCCTTAATGCCTTCTTCGTTTACCTGCACAAGCCTTGAATCCGATATGATACCTCTTGCAAGACTTGATGATGCAATGAGGTCGTCTATGTCCTTTGGAAGGCTGTACAGAGCAGAGATATAGTCAAACTGGGGAAGAAGCTCCTTTTTTATGGCATCCTCGAAAGATATGCCATTTATCTTATGCCCGTCAAAGACCGAGTAGGCAACATCTTCAGCATCATCTGAATATCTCTTTGTATGGGTGGTTATCCCAAATATCTTTGCCGTTCTGTCTTTAACGCCTATTATTCTCTCGATATTAGGGAGATATCCCCTTGCCCCGGTATGATGTGCTTCATCGAAGATGATAAGGTTGTACGGGGCACAGAAATCACAGATATCGTCAGGATTTATTCCGGAAAACTGCGTGTAGGTGACAAAAACCATGTCCTTTAAGATATCCGGAGTGTCATTCCACTGTCTGTTTATGTCATAAGACTGCGAAACAAAGAGCGTCCTGCCATGTTTCTGTACAAGATGCTTTACGAGTTCCTTTTTCCCTATATTTGTTGGATTTTCAAAAACTGCCAGGTCCCATTTTGAAAGCGCCTCATCTGCAAGTGTCTGTACAGAGGATATATAGTCTACTCTGGCATTAGTGGTCTGGTTAATTTCCATATTTTACAACCATCCGTTCTTTTTGTAGTTTTGCAGCACATCATTTACTGCCAAATACATCTTAGTTTCTTCTATCTCTATATCCGCCATATCTATTCCTCATTTTCTTGTGGCTCAAACTACCTTGTACTTGTCAAGAATCTGCAATATATCAGCTGTATTTCCTATCGGTCTGTACTCTGAAATATCGTTTTCCTCGTAGTCATAATCCTCAAAATACTCGCATATATCGCAATGTCCGTACTTGGCTTCAATCTCGGCTCTTATCTTGTCAAGGACAGGCTCTTGCTCAAATAACCCTAAATCTTCAAAACACTTGATAAGTTCATTATGTTCATACCAGGTCTTGCCATCTTTTAACAGACAACCACAAGCTGTTAAGGCATATATAAATTGATCTCTTGTCATTCCTCTAACCCTCTATGATGTGAACAATAATCATTTTCAGTAGTTGGTAACGCTACTTCATAAGAATCTTCCCAATAAGTGCAATATCCACATGTTGTGTTCTCCCCATATAGCTCTTTGCATATTTCGATATTTCTCTTGTTCCGATGTTTTCTAAAATGTCTACACGTTCCACAAGTTTTAGAGTGCATCTTTTCTGTTGGCTCTTGCTCTAGTATATTAATTGCCCATTCTCCGACATCCTTTCTAACCTGTGGATTGATTATCTCTCCATCAATAATGTCTTTCAAAATGGCTATCTTTTCTTCTCTTGTCATAACTTATAACACCTCTCAAGGAATAACCTTGGCTCGGTTATTCCAGATTGATTGCACTTGCGGAATTGTGGCTGTTGGTGTTCTTACTGCACATTGCTTGCAAATTATAAACCATTTAGGAAATTTCTCGGGTGCATTCATGAGCCGTAGATCCTGTTCATATCGTGCATCACCACCGCAGAACGGGCATGGTTTCAATGTTTTTTTCATCACTCATTCTTAATGTTTCTCCGTTTGTCATTTTGGTCTCCCTATCTGGCGAATTGTAAACAGCCCTGGTTATCTTCGGGGATCAGTGTCCCACCATATAAGCTTTTGCCCGCAGTCGTGGCAGGTATCTATTTCATGCGCCGCTTTGTAGCTGTATAGAGCTCTGCAGTTCGGACATGCGTAAGGGGTCAAGAAGCCACCAGTGGCGATGTATTTTGTCGGTGTACATAGCTTTTGCTTTGCCTTCTTCAACCTTATCCTTCTGTTCATTTTGATCCTCCTGGGTAACTCCTGTATTATATTTAAAATATGGGATAAACTGTGGGTTTGTTCGGTTTCTGTATAGGTTTTTTGTAAAGAAAAGAGCGGTTACCCGCCCCTTATCTTTTAGAACATTCTATTGATTGATGCCAATATGTATGCGTATACATCTATTGCCATCCAAGCCAGAACGATCAGCATATGCCCCTCTTTAGATCTCTGCATAGTTCCTTACGCAGAACTCAAACACGTCAACAAGTTCCTTGCAGTCATCTATATCAGATTTATCAATCCTTCTTTTAAGGAAAGACTCACCTGTATAGCTCCTGCATACCGCATTGATGAAAAGAAGCTTTTTAGCAGCTCTTTCATACATCCGCTCAGAGCGCTCCTGGCTGTCACCCTCAACAGAATTAAATGCTGAGAATGAACGGTAGTAGTTTACTCCGTCTGCGATGTATGCCCTGTGAGCCATCTTTGCTACTTCCCCTATCTCCATTGCAAGGGTTGTTTCCTGACCGCGATTTACCCCTACGATCTCCTCTGCATTGTTGTAAAGGAAGTTTTTAAGTGTCTTTGTGTCGATGAGGGCGTATACTGCCTCAAGTTCTTTCTCGAAACTTCTTGCTGCATTTGTCTGTGTCATAATTCCCACCTTTCTGCGCATTAGGCGCGCAAAGAAAAAGGGAGGCATATTCTTTTATGCTCCCTTTCAGTTAATTGTTATGTCTTAAATATGGATTATTCGCAGGGGAACAAAAACATTCCCTTTTTATACACTTCTGGATACGGGGTATTCCCTGTAGGAGAAGAAAGAACCCCGGAAGATATCCTTGGATGTGGGATATGCACAGGTGACTAAAAATGGCGTAGACATATTATGAAAGCGAAACAGATTCCAAAAACGCATCAGAATTTGCCGCCAAATCGCCCCGAAAAACATTTTGGCGATAAAATCCTCGTCTGTGAAAAAACAGAGGCTAAAATCGAAAAATATGAAGATTTTTTGCTCCGGGAATAAAGATGTTAAAAATCGCTGTACAGAAAATGAACTTGAAAACAGGATATCCCATATTCTAATCAAAGACAGGGAGATAAGAAAGGGTGATGAGCCGTGGATCTCTTATGAAGTTCGAGTCTTCATATCTTCCCTGTGTGGAATGTAGGCAAATGTAAAGCCGCCCACATGGCGTGGGTGTCGGGTAATAAGACACTGGCCCAAGCAGATGATGCGTCCTCGACGGAGGAGCACTGATGGGACAGAAAAGCAAAACCATGAGCTTGAACTGCGACGGCAGATGAAGAACATGCAAGTAGCTTTAAACGGATAAATAACCGAAACTGATGGTTCAAGTCCATCCGTTCCGCCTTTATATCTCCGCTCCTCCAAGCGGCGCTACGACGGTAAACCTCCTAATTACCACCTTGGCGATACAAAAGGGATAATACCTCCTTTCATTTTGGTTTCATGATTACGCCAGACCACCTTCGCAGGCAAGCCCCTGCGGGGGTGTTTTGGTATATAGAAAAAGTCCCCGACCTGGGGACTTTTTGTTTGGCTTTTATCAGCAGAAGTTCTTCTTTATCAGCTCGCCGATATTGAAACAGATATCCTTATCCGGTTCAAGTAGTGATAACCTTGTCCTAACAAGAAGGTCTGCTGTTACAGGAGTGGCATCCTTCAGGGCGCTTACTACTGTATCTGCATACTTTGTATCATAGCCATTCTTCTTAAGGAGTGTTTCCACGTCCTTTTTGCTTATCTTTGATAGCTCCGCAGCCTTTGGCGGATTCATGGAAGCCTCAAAAGAAGGTTTTAGCTTTGCCACTGGTTTTTTTGGAGCGGGCTCTCCTGCCTGCTTTGCTGTCTTCTTCTGTACAGACTCTTTTGCCTTCGGGGTATCTTCGGATGTTTTATCCTTCTTTGGCGCGGGAGCTTTTATAAGGTCTTCATCATCCTGCATGGGAGCCATCTTATCGGCCCTTGGCTTTGACGGCCTTGCCGATCTTGCCGTCTTTTCATCAAATAGACCGGATAAGACCTTATCATTTGTGAAAAGCCTTGCAGTTTTATCCAGGGCGTGGATGGCCCCGAGCCTAAAAGCGTACTCTGCTTCCGAACCTGCCCCTGCGTAGATCATCTCGAAGTCGCCTTTTATAAAACCGAGCACTGCGACAGGAACGGTTTCTTTTTCTGTTGTAAGTATCAAAGTCTTCCCTTTTTCCGAAAAGATGCTTTTGTCGGGTATATATCCGTCTTTTAATACGATTATTTTGTTTGACATTTGTTTTCTCCTTATCACGTAAAGATCATTTTTCTTGCATTTGGCTTTGTCGCATTCATGTTGTGGCGCTGCCGCTGCTGCTCTTTTATATAAACGACCTTGCCGTTTTTATATGTTCTCTGGTGGGCCCTTACAGACCATGTTGCGCATTTGTATCTTCTGATGCTCTCCATAGTGTGGGCTTTTGGCTTTACTTCCGAGAGTATGGTGATCCCGTTTATGACATGCTCTGTCCTTTTGTCCTCGCCGGATAAGGCGGACGGCTGATAACTGGCCTTTACCCTGCCACTGGCCTTCTTTGGCTTTTGTGTCCTGTTGTTGTTAAGGGAGAGGATTGTGTTGATATGTTTAAACATGTGCAGGATAAGCTCAAGCTTCTGAGCCATAAAGTCTTCGGCTTCCTGCTCTGTTTCTTTTGGCATATACATCATCATCTCTGGAACAGGAATAAGTCTGGCTACGGTCTTATCGTCTGCATAGCCTTCTGTATAGGCTTTAATATCGCTAAGCGTAAGTGTTTTGGCCTCTTCAGTAAATGATGACACGAGATATTCGACGGATGTTGCGTATCCGATATCGTTGTCTTTATCTACTATCTCTGCTTCTACGGATATTTCATGCCCG
>NZ_JAGAYD010000130.1 GCF_017940685.1 Butyrivibrio sp.
GATGGTGCACATAACATTGATGGAATACAGGCTTTTCTCGACAGTGTTTCAAGGATATCCTGTGAAGGCAAGAAACATCTGGTGTTTGGTATTATGTCGGACAAGCTCTACAAGGATATCATCAGTATGATATTAAAGAGCAGGCTCTTTGACTCCATATATGTTACTATCCTTGAATCTGACAGATCAGTATCCATGTCAGATCTTAAGATCGCCTTTGAGGACAGCAAGGATGAACTTGGGATCATTGGTCTTCCGATCAAATACTACAGCAATGTAAGAGATTGCATAACGGATGTTATTACAATGAGAAAGTCCGGCGACTGCGTATTTGCCGCAGGTTCTTTATACCTGGTGGGACAGATTAAGTCAGCCATATGACCATATTGATTAAGTGAGGTTACAGATGCTTAATTTTGAAGAGGAACTTAAAAAGTTCAAACCAAGTCTTGAAATAGAAGACGCTGAAGAAATCATATACAATCAGGATCTGGATGATATGTCAGATGTCCTTGTTAAGCTTCTTAAGGACGCCAAGGACGAAGCTGATTCTGCAAAGAGGACTAGGTGATCATGGCAAAGACCAAGGACAGGCTGGCTAGCCTTTCTAATAGATTTTATAATGAGGGCCTTGAGAAAGCTTCTGTTCGCGATATGACAGGGGCAATTAATTCACTTAGGGACAGCCTCAAGTTTAATAAGAACAATATTGATGCCAGAAATCTTCTGGGACTTATCTACTACGAGACAGGAGAAGTAGTTCCTGCTCTTTCAGAGTGGGTAATCAGTAAGAATCTCAAGGCTGAGGACAATATAGCTGACAGCTATATGGACATGGTAAGAAACAATCCATCAGAGCTTGAGACCATCAATCAGACCATCAAGAAGTTTAATATTGCTCTGAATTACTGTCATCAGGACAGCCTTGATCTGGCAGTTATTCAGCTTAAGAAGGTGCTTTCTTTAAACTCCAAGTTTATTAAAGCCCATCTTTTGCTTGCACTTTTATATCTAAAAAATGGCAACTGGGACAGAGCTAAGATCGAATCCCAGAAGGCTCTTAAGCTTGACTCAGGATCAGTCCTTGCTAAGCGTTACTTAAAGGAAGCAGACAGTATGCTCCTTCCCGGAGAGAGCGGCAAACTTGTTTCTGATGTGGCTGCAGCTGAGAGCGACGACGTCATCAGATACAACAGCGGCAATGAGATGATCATCCAGCCTATCAAGAAGTCTGCAATCTCAAGATCCAACTCCATCTGGGGCATTCTTCTTGGAATAGTTTTAGGTGTTGCAGTAGCATGCTTTTTGATACTGCCTCAGCGTGTGCAGAGCATCAATTCCAGCAATCAGGAAAAGATTGCCAAGATCAGCGAGGAGTCAGATGCCAAGTCCGCTCAGATCGTGGAGCAGGAGCAGCAGATTACCAAGCTTCAGCAGCAGATAGAGACACTTAGCGCTCAGGTTACAGACTACGAGGGCGTTGATTCAACTTCAGCAGCTATGAACAGCCTTATGAAGGCCGTTGACTTATACATGGAAGATTCATCAGATATAGAGGGAATGGCTGATGCTATGTCAGGACTTGACCTTGACGCTATAAGCGGCGATGTTTCACCTGAGTTTACTGCTCTCTATGACATGCTCATGACCAAGGTAGGACCTGAGCTTGCTACTTCTTACTACAATACTGGTTACGATGCCTACAAGGCTGAGAACTACGAGGTGGCCATCACTAACCTTTCAAAGGCTTACCAGTATGACAACACCAACGTCAATACTCTGTATTATCTTGGCAATGCATATTATGCCAATAATGATTTGGATAAGGCAAAAGAAGTGTTCGACGCAGTAATTACTAATTTCCCTAATACTCAGTCTGCATCTGCAGCTGAGACGAAACTTGCGGAGATCAATAATTCAAATGGTTAACTTTTCAGACCTTAACTTTATATTTAGGTTTTTGCCTATATTTCTGATAGCATTTTACATTACACCTATTAGGTTTAGAACATGGACTCTTTTTTTAGGGAGTCTTTTGTTTTATGCAGTGGGAGACATCAGGATGCTGCCAGCTCTTTTGGCTGCCATAATCGTCAACTTCCTGTTTGGCAAGGCTCAGTTTGCGGAAAAGAGCAAGTCCCTGCTTTTCTTTATTCTTGCCATTGATGCAGGAATGCTGGTGGAATTCAAGATCCTGGGCCAGTTTGTAAACAGCTCTTTATTGCCGATCGGCATCAGCTTCTATATTTTCAAAATGATATCCTACCAGATGGACGTCTATAGTGGGAAAATCGATAAGGACGCACGTTTTATCGATGTTGCCACTTACTTTTCCATGTTCCCACAGATAGTTTCAGGCCCTATCATGAGGTATGAGAAGTTCCTGGAAAACCCTATGCTGGATGAAAGCGCGGGCAGGGACAAGAGTATCTTTGCCCATATTGAGGACGGGCTTAGATATTTTGTTATTGGACTTGCCATGAAGGTACTCATAGCAGATCATCTTTCCATGCTGTGGCACGATATAGGAACCATCGGCTATGAGAGTATATCAACACCACTTGCATGGCTTGGCGCCTACGCTTATACCCTGGAGCTTTACTTTGATTTCTGGGGCTATTCACTGATGGCAGGTGGAATAGGTGTTATGATAGGCTTTCCTTTTATCGTTAACTTTGATCACCCTTACGGATCCTTTAGCGTATCTGAGTTTTACAGAAGATGGCATGCAACCTTAGGATCATGGTTTCGTGATTATATTTATTTTCCGCTTGGAGGCAGCAGGAAGGGAAGTGCAAGAACTGTCTTTAACCTTCTTGTCGTTTGGCTCATAACAGGCTTTTGGCATGGGATCACCCCAAACTTTATACTTTGGGGCATCGTGTTGTTTGTTATAATAGTCTGCGAAAAGTATCTGGTGTTCAAGGTGCTTCCAGAAAAGCTGGGAAAGGTCATTGGTAAGATCAATGTTCTTGTTCTTATTCCTCTTACATGGGTGATCTTTGCCATAACAGATTTTGATATGCTGGCAATGTACTTTTCAAGGCTGTTCCCATTCTTTGGGCAGGGAATTGCTGTTAACGACAATGACTTTTTCAAGAACATCGGTGTTTACTGGATGGTTCTTTTACCGGGGCTTGTGCTTCTGATTCCCAAGGTGTTTGAATTCTGGGAGAACAGAAGGGGCCACGTTGTGTTTAATATCATCTGGATACTGCTATTCTGGTTCTGTATTTACAGCATCTCCGGGGCAGCAGGCAATCCATTTATGTATTTTAGATTTTGAAACGGTAGTGTGTTATGAAGTTTTTGAAGGAGTGTCCAATTTTAATAGGGATTATAGTGATAGCTGTGATTCTCACAGTTATCTCTTTTGTCTGCAGGGGCTCTGTCTACGAGGACTATGCTGATGAGGCAGATCCTGCAAAGGTTCCTGCTCTTGCAGTTGTGTTTAAGGCTGCCAGGGATCAGGTTTTCCCCTGGAGCGGTACCTCAGGCGATGAGACTGCTTCTGTGGACGGAACAGATGCAATTCAGGGCGGTGATGGCACGGATGCTGATGTTATTACTGAAGAGGGCGATGTTACAGCTGAGGGCCAGGCTGATGAAGCCGCAGATGACACTGATCAGGGTGCGTCCTGGCTATATGGGGATGTTTACGGGGATGTTTCTGACAATGACGTATCGGGAAATGAGGCAGAACCTGAGACCTACGAGTTTACTGAGGTTGATGACGATTACTTTACGGATGCGCTGTTTATTGGAGATTCAAGAACTGTTGGACTTTCTGAGTACTGCGAGCCTTTGGATGAGAAAGCAACATTCTATTCGAAGGTATCCCTTACCATCTATACTGTGATGGACAAGGAGTTCGTTAAGACAGATGAGGGCAAGATCAGCGTTGATGCTGCTCTTAGAGAAAATCAGTTCGGCAAGATCTACATAATGCTGGGACTTAATGAGATTGGAACCGGAGATACCGAGTATTTCATTAACGCCTACGAAGAGGTAATTGACAGGATCGTGGAACTTCAGCCAGATGCCATCATCTACATCCAGGGCATCATGCATGTAACAGCTGAAAAGGCTAATGGCGATAAGAACTTTAATAACGAAAAGATCAACGAAAGAAATGAAGCTCTTGCTCAGCTTGCGGACCAGAAAAAGATATTTTATATCGACATGAATGAAGCGGTGGACGACGAGGATGGAAACCTCGATAAGTCTCTTTCCTTCGACGGAGTTCACCTTAAAGCTTCCTCTTACGAGAGATGGTATGAATTTTTACTTCATAATGCCATAGTGAGGTGATAAAATGGCTAGAGAGATGACTTTTAAGATGGAAAGACCGGGACTCCTTAAAGAGGGAGACAAGGTTACAGTTACAGAGGGTGTTCTTCCCAGTAACTATTACTATACCATCGATCCATCCCTTGCTATGTCTGGTAACTTCCCCTTCAGGGAGAGGATGCTTGAGAGAGAGGGCGTCGTTACCAAGGTAGAGGAAAACGCAAGGGGATTTTATGTGACAGCAGTTTTTGGTGAGCAGAGCACTTGACGAGGTACTATCGAGTCTAGTGCGAGCCATGGGTGTGCACTTGACGAGGTATTGTCGAGTTTAGTGCAGCATCCCAAGAGTAGAGCACTTGATTATTAAGGAGGATTAAAAATGGAGTACATTCACACAGACAAGGCACCACAGGCAATTGGACCATATTCACAGGCTATCAAGGCAGGAGATTTCCTCTATGCTTCAGGACAGATCCCGATCAACCCTGAGGATGGCGAGATTGAGGCTACTACTATAGCTGATCAGGCTGACAGAGTCTGCAGAAATATCGGAGAGATCCTCCATGCAGCAGGAACAGATTTTGACCACGTAGTCAAGACAACATGCTTCCTTGATGAGATGAGCGATTTTGCTGCATTTAATGCAGTTTATGAGAAATACTTTACAAGTAAGCCTGCACGTAGCTGCGTTGCAGTTCAGCAGCTTCCAAGAAACGTCCTTTGCGAAGTAGAGGTTATAGCATATCTCAAGTAATATTGGGCTCTCAGCCTTAATGATCTTTTACTTGGGGGTATTTAATGAAAAGAGTTTTAGCTATTGCATTGGCTGCTTCCATCTGCCTTTCTATGGCAGGATGCGGGTCACTTGCAGGAAGGCACAACATAGATTCTGGCTTTAGCTATATCGACAGCCATGAGTATCAGAATGCCTTGGAGAGTTTTGATGCTGCTCTTGAAAATGGGGAAGATCAGTGTCTTATACACAGAGGTAAGGGAATTGCATATCTTCGCTCTGGGGAGTATGAGCAGGCGGCGGATGAACTTCTTTTGTCCCTGTCATGCGATGAGGGAATAGTTGATGACATGGACTTTGACACCAACTATTACCTGGCAGAGGCTTACCTTGGCCTTTCTGAGTATAACAAGGCAAAAGAGGTATATGACGCAATACTGGCTCTTCGCAGCAAGGACAGTAATGCTTATTATCTTCGCGGTATTGCAGAGCTTGCTTCTGGGAACCACGATGGGGGATATTCTGATTTTACCAAGGCAATAGCACTTAACGCCAAGGATTATTCCATGATCATCATGATATACAAGGCTCTCGATGAGTATGGTTACAGCGATGAGGCCACAGGGATACTTCAGACTGCCATGTCTGGAGGCAGTGATTTTATGACCAATTTTGAGAAAGGTCAGATCTCTTTTTACCTGGGTAATAACGCTGAAGCCCAGAGCTATCTTGAGGCCGCAAGGAACGAGAGAGATCAGGAAAAAGAGCCTGTTGTTATAATGCTTGGTCAGACAGGTGAAAAGCAGGGGGACTACAACTACGCCATCAGCGTTTACAGAAACTATCTGTCAGAAAACCCTGACAGCGCTCTTGTGTACAACCAGCTGGGTATGTGTCAGATAAGACAGGGGGATTACCAGTCGGCTGTGTCCTCTTTTGAGTCAGGAATTGCTTTAGACGACAAGGAGATGAATCAGGCACTTATGCTCAATCAGATAACTGCCTATGAATACATGGGTGAGTTTCAGGTGGCAGCGGGAATGATGGAGGATTATCTTGCTACTTATCCAGAGGATAAGGAAGCGCAGAGGGAGAATATCTTCCTATCCACAAGATAGGGTGATAAATAAAAAACTATATAAATGGAGGGTATTTAAATGGCAAAGACAGCAATTATCACTGGCGGATCCAGAGGTATTGGAGAGGCTATGGCACTCAAGCTGGGGGAACTTGGTTACAATGTAGTTATCAACTACAGAAGCGAGTCTTCCAAGTCACTTTCTGACAATCTTGCAGCTAAGATCAGTGAGCAGTATGGGGTTGAGACTCTTGTTGTAAGAGCAGATGTCAGCAAGTATGAAGATTGTGAAACATTGGTAAAAGAAGCAGTTGCTAAGTTTGGCGATAAGATCGATGTTCTTGTTAACAACGCAGGTATCACCAATAACTGCAACTTCGTTGATATCACAAAAGAGAGCTACACAAACCTTATCAACACAAACCTTTTAAGTGCACTTCACATGACACACCTTGTACTTCCTTACATGGTTAATCATGCAACCAAGGATGAGCAGTGCTCAATTGTTAACACATCATCCATCGGCGGACTTATTGGCGTTATCAATCAGGCTGATTACTGTGCATCCAAGGCTGGTCTTATCGGCTTTACAAGAGCTATAGCTTTAGAGTTTGCTGCTAAGGGAATTCGCTGCAACGCTATCGCGCCTGGCATGATCATGACTGACATGCTTCGCGGCGTTAACCAGGACGAGCTCAACGCTCTTGCAGCTACTATTCCTCAGGGCTTCATCGGCGACACATCAGCTATCGCTGGCGCTCTTGGATACATCCTTACAGCTTCATACCTCACCGGACAGGTTATCTCACCTAACGGCGGTATCGTTCAGCAGTAATAATTTGTATTGGCTTTCCCCGGTTCTTAATTGAACCGGGGATTTTTTGTGACAAGACACGGGGACGGTTCTAGTGACTCATTGTACACAATGAGTCACTAGAACCGTCCCCGTGTCTTGTTTAGTCTTCGGTATATTGTGCGATTATCTGTCTGACAGTCTGCTCAAGATGAGGCTTAAGATCATTGAGGGATACCGGATCGTCGTACATGATGGAGCTGTAGCCGGTAGATCCGATAAGTTCGATGATAAGGAAGAGCATTACCTCAGGATCTTTGATCTTGCCGCCTGCATCCTCAATCATCTGGTTATACACGGCGCCAAAGTCTACGTCGGTATCAGCCAGTGGATTGGTGAGAGCTCTTTTAAATACTGCCCAGGAAAGGTCCTTGTAGATAAATGCAAGGAGACCCTTGTTGGTAGCAAGTTCATCAAGGACATAGTTCATTATAAAAATGATCTTATCCTCAAAATCCTCAATGCCTTCTTTTTCCATGGCGTCGTAGGCCTGCATGAACAGCTGACTGGACTTGTGGGCGATAAGCCTGTTCCTTATGTCATATTTATCCTTAAAATAAAGATAGAAAGTGCCCTTGGCTACGCCGGCTCTTTCTACAATATCTGAGATGGAAGTCTTGTTGATGCCCTTTGAGGTGAATAGTTCAAAGGAAGTATTTAACAGATTTTCCATCTTTATTTTTTTGTTCTGATCTGCTTTTCCCATTTCTTATTCCTATCCTTCAATTTAATTGTATCATACTTGTTTTAAATGCAGTAAACAAGGGTGAAAACTCAATTTTTGAAAATGTTTTCCGAAAATATTGACCATTGGTCATTTATGTGTTATACCATAATAAGAAAATGACCAAAAGTCAATAATATATTTCTAATTAGCTAAGGCTAACTGAAACAAATTATCAGAATCTCGTAAAAAATGCACGGGTTCTGGAGGAGGAAGGTTATGAACAAGCTTTCACATTTGATTGTAAAGCTAAGATATGCGATTTTAATTGCAGCAATCGCATTACTTGTTCCATCTGCAATTGGCTATTTCAATACGAGAGTCAATTACGATATCCTTACATATCTGCCTAAGGATATTGAGACAATGCAGGGACAGGACATACTGCTTGATCAGTTTGGAACTGGATCCTTTGTCCTGTATGTTGCAGAGGGAATGGAAGAAAAAGATGTTTCAAAATTAAAGGAAAATATTGAAAATGTGGATCATGTGGCAAAGGTTCTCTGGTATGATTCAATCCTGGATATCAGGATTCCAATGGAGATGATACCGGATGAGGTGTACGAAGCTTTTAACAGCGGCGATGCCACAATGATGTTTGTTATCTTTGATGACGGCACAAGTGCTGATGGCACAATGGAAGCTATTGAAGAGATCAGACGTATCTCCAATAAGCAGTGCTTCATGAGTGGCATGAGCGCCATTGTTACAGATACTAAGAACCTGGCTATGAAGGAAACACCTATATATGTAGGAATTGCAGTACTTCTTGCGGTTATAGTTCTTTCACTGACAATGGATTCCTACCTGATACCGCTGTTCTTCCTTTTGAGTATAGGAATGGCGATTGTTTATAACATGGGAACCAACGTGTTTAAAGGAGAGATCTCTTTTATCACCCAGTCCCTGAGCGCGGTACTGCAGCTTGGTGTCACCCTGGACTACTCGATCTTTTTGTGGCACAGCTACCAGGAGGAGCTTGAGAAAAATGATGACAAGAGGGACGCCATGGCAAATGCCATTTCAGCAACCTTCCAGTCAGTAATAGGTAGCTCCATCACCACCGTTGCAGGTTTCGTTGCTCTTTGCTTTATGAGCTTTACACTGGGCCTTGATCTTGGTGTTGTAATGGCCAAGGGTGTTATCTTTGGAGTTATCGGATGCGTAACGATCCTGCCAAGTATGATCCTTGTGTTTGATAACCTCATTGAAAAGACCAAGCACAAACCGCTGATGCCTGAGTTTGTAAGGCTCCCTAAGTTTATATCCAAGTATTATTTAGTATTTTTTGCATTGTTCCTCGCTATTTTGGGACCAGCAATTTATGGAAACAACCACACATCTGTATATTACGACCTGACACAGACGCTTCCGGATTCACTTGAGAGCGTACAGGGTGCCAACGAGGTTGATGAGAAGTTTGAGATGAACTCAGCTTACATGCTCCTTGTTGATAAGAACCTGGACACAGCCTCAATGACAGAGATGATAAAAGAACTTAAAGAGACAGATGGCATCATCTCAGTTCTTGGAACAGATTCGATCCTTGGACCATCTTTCCCAAGGGAATTCGTTCCTGAAGACCTTATGTCAGACCTTGAAAGCGATGAGTGGAAAATGGTGATGCTGACCACTGATTATAAGATCGCTTCAGATGAGATAAATGATCAGATTGCCAAGGTTGATTCCATAGTAAAGAGCTATGACCCCAAGGCTATGGTTGTAGGCGAGGCTCCTTGCACCAAGGACTTAATTAATATTACAGATCACGACTTCCAGGTTGTTAATTTAGTTTCAATAGGGCTTGTGTTCCTGATCATCGCATTTGTACTTAAATCAGTATCACTGCCATTTATCCTGGTTGCAGTTATTGAGTTCGCGATCTTTGTAAATATGGGACTTCCTTACTACACAGGAACTGTTATTCCATTTATTTCCTCAGTAGTTATAGGAACTATCCAGCTGGGTGCCACAGTTGACTATGCGATCCTGATGACAACAAGGTACCTGAATGAAAGAAATTCAGGCCACACCAAGAAAGAAGCTACGCTGATAGCTCTTTCTACCAGCATGAAATCAGTAATAGTCAGTGCCCTTAGCTTCTTTGCAGCAACCTTCGGTGTTGGACTTATATCCAGTATCGATATGATCGGTTCACTGTGCATGCTTATGGCAAGGGGCGCCATCATCAGTATGTTCACAGTTCTTTTGGTACTGCCTTCAATGTATATGCTCTTTGATGGCCTGATCATGAGAACAACATTTGGAATGAAAA
>NZ_JAGAYD010000011.1 GCF_017940685.1 Butyrivibrio sp.
ATGCAGTTTGGTATTGGCTCTGATATGGGTATTGTCCTTATAAAGGCTATCATCTTAAGCCTTTTGTCTGTGTTCCTTCTTATGCCAGGTATCATCATGGTTTTTGCACCTCTCATGGAAAAGACCAAGCACAAGAACTTTATCCCTCAAATTCCCTTTGTTGGCAAGTTTGCCTATGCTTCAAGATATATCATTACTCCTGCATTTGTGATCCTTATCATTATAGCTAACAGAGTTTCTGCTAAAACTCCTTACGTTTATGGCTACACCAAGATTACACCGCCTCTTATAAATGAGGTGCAGGCTGATCAGAATATGCAGGATGAGAACTTTAATTCAGATAACATGGTGGCTCTTGTTTTCCCTTCAGGAGATTACGAAAGGGAAAAGAGACTTATAGATGAACTTCTTACAAGGGATGAAGTTTCATCTATTACAGGTCTTGCAAATACTGAGGCACTTAATGGCTACACCCTTACAGAGAAGCTGACTCCCCGTCAGTTTTCTGAGCTTTTAAATATCGACTATGAGATAGCAGAGGTTGTCTATGCAGCCTATGCTGTTAATGATGAGGACTACGCCAAGGCTGTTAATGGACTTGCCAACTACAAGGTCCCTCTCATAGACATGTTCATGTTTGTTTATCAGGAGGTTCAGGAAGGCTACGTTACCTTAAGCGATGACCTGATGAAAAAACTTGAGGATGCTAACAGGATGATGACCTTTGCAAAGGAACAGCTTCAGGGTGAAGAATATTCAAGAATCCTTGTTTATTTAAATCTCCCTGAAGAGTCAGACGAAACCTTTGCGTTCATTGAAGAGATGCACAAGATAACTGAGAAGTACTACGACGAAGATAAGATCTACGTTGTTGGAGAATCTGTAAGCCAGTACGACCTTAAGAAGTGCTTTGCAAGAGACAACACAGTCACAAGCGTTATCTCGATCCTGGCGGTTTTGATAGTACTTCTTTTCACCTTTAAATCAGCCGGAATGCCTGTCCTTCTTATTGCAGTCATTCAGGGATGTATCTGGATCAACTTCTCATTCCCGGCTGTAATGCACGACAATCTCTTTTTCCTGGGATACCTTATTGTTAGCTCGATTCAGATGGGTGCTAACATTGACTATGCCATCGTTATTGCAGGGCGCTACACAGAGCTTCGTGAGACCATGGGCAAAAGAGATGCTATCATCGATACCATGAATCTGTCATTCCCAACTATCATCACGTCAGGAACCATGCTTGCAGTGGCAGGAACACTTATCGGTAAGATGACATCAGACTGTGCTATTTACGGAATTGGAAAATGTCTTGGACGAGGAACAATAATTTCCATCTTTGTCACAATGTTTGTTTTGCCCCAGATACTGCTTGTGGGAGATAAGATAATCGAGCTTACTGCCTTTGTTATGAACATGCCGCTTCAGACCAAACAAAGGTCTGGTTCAATGCGTATTGACGGTATTGTCAGAGGACACATTGACGGAACAGTTAACGGTGTTGTTCACGCTATAGTAAAGGGTAATGTCAGCGCATATATTGAGAATGGCGATGTGACAATGCTTGATGAAAACGATAATGAGAAGGTGGAGGAGACAGTATAATGAAAAAGAGAATACTAGCCCTTCTTACAATATTTGCCCTTGTATGTACAAGTGCTCCTTTGACAGTTTTTGCTGAAAAAGAAGAGGAAATAAAGGAAGAAACAAAAGAGCCAAGGTCAGAAGTTGAGCTTTTATCAACTGCAACACAGACAGATCTTCTTGAAAATGAAGAGGATGTAGATGCAGATATAGAGGAAGAGATTGAAGCTCTTATTCCGGAAGAGCTTGAAGATATCTATATAGGTAGTATCGATGATTTCCTTTCTTTTGCTAATAACTGCAAGCTTGATACCTGGTCAGTGAACAAAAGAGTTATCCTTACACAGGATATTTCTCTTCTTGGCAAAAACTTTGACTTCGTACCATCCTTTGGCGGAATATTTGACGGTCAGGGCCATACTATTTCCGAGTACAACGTATCTGATGGACTTTCTCACGTTGGGCTTTTTGCTGAAGTTCAAAAGACCGGTATTATTGCAAATTTAAGTGTGAGTGGATCGATAATACCTTCCGGAGAGCAGATAAGAGTCGGAGGACTTTGCGGCGAAAACCACGGCTACATAAAGAACTGCAGCTTCAAAGGCGTTATATCATCCAATGACTATGTTGGCGGAATTACTTCCTATAACCATTTCACTGGAATAATAGAGGACTGCAATGTCGGCGGATATGTAAAAGGTATTCATTTTGTCGGAGGTATTGCCGGATACAATGAAGGCGATATAAGCAGGTCAAGAAATGATTCTTTAGTAAACACAACAAACGTCGATACTCAGATAACAATTGATTCAATGACCAATTTAAATAAGGTCATTAATCTTATTAAGAACGTAGACAGTACTTCTGAGGAAGCCAACGAAGATGCAACTGCAACAGATGTAGGCGGTATTGCAGGTAATTCTCTAGGTATAATTTCAAGGTGCCTGAATATGGGAGATGTGGGCTACGAGCATGTTGGTTACAACATCGGAGGTATTGTAGGAAGACAGTCTGGATATGTCGTTAACTGCACCAATAACGGTAAAGTCCTTGGAAGAAAGGATGTAGGTGGTATTGTTGGACAGGCTGAGCCATACATTACTGTAGATCTTAGCTCAGATATCGCTTATCAGCTCACAGAATCTATTAGTAAGCTCCACGACACTGTTACTGTAACTCTGGGAGATGCCAAGAATCAGTCTGATGTTATAACAAACAGACTATCTGCAATCCAGCAGTTTACTTCTGGTGCAATTGAAGATGTAAGATTTCTTTCTGCTGGAACCGTTGATTTTGCAAATGGCGTATCTAGTGCTACATCAGAAGCTTTTTCAAGAGTTGACTATATCCTTGATGAGACTTCTAAGGATGATGGTGTTTTAGATCAGATAGGATATGCAGCTAAAGACGCTAAGAGCTCTTCTGACAGCTTTGAGGATGCTGTAAAGGACCTGGACCTTGATGCTTATCTTTCTGATGAGGAAAGGGAAACATATCAAAGATCGAAGGATACCATTGCGGGTGCTGCAAGTCAGTATTCAGAACTATATAATTATTCCTATGATGCTTTTTATAACAATTATGTGAGAAGGAATAAAGGATCAGGAAGTGATCTGGAGTATCGGGACAGTGATGGAAATCCTCTTATTGATGCTTCAATCCCCTCAATCTACCTGGACAATAACGTCAGTAATGATCTTGAATTCAGCAGAACGGAGGGTGCACAGCCCTCTGATTTAAGATACTATTGCTACGGGCTTAGAAAAGAAGGATCCTGGATCCATACAGGGGATTCTTCTAAATTCCCGGTTTCAGATTCTGCAGATGATAAAACTCTTGACCAGAATGCGGCTGAGAATGCTCAGAAAGAAGCTGATAAATTTGCAAAAAGACACTATACGAGTCCTGTTACCGGAGACACAGGAAGCGATGCTTATACTGCAGATCTTGAAAATGCTGCCGTAAATATTGCTAATATCACATCATCACACCTGGATGAAATGACTGACGCAGCTCGTGCCGACGCTGTAAAATCCATGGATTCACTTGAATCTGCAGCTTCACACTTATCAGAAGCTGGTAAGCAGACTAAGTCAATAGTAAGAAACGTAGCGGGAAGAGAAGATATTGTGTTCCCGCAGTTCAGTGCTGAATACAAGGATCATACAGCAAGCCTTGCATCAAACATGGCTGGCATGAACGACAACTTTGGATCCCTTAATCTTGAGGTCAACAACGCCACAGGAGTCCTTGTTGATGACCTTCAGTCCATTGCTGATCAGTTCAACAACATCATGATGCTGTACACAGATGCAATTGACGGCGTACTGGAGATGGATTACACACAGGCCTATTCTGATGTTTCTTTGGAAGAAGCTTCTACCAGTACCGATGCGACAATTGAAGGTTGCCAAAACTTTGGAAGAGTAGAAGGAGATATTGATACTGCCGGAATAGCTGGAACCATGGCTATTGAGTACGACTATGACAAGGAGTCAGATCTTACAGGTATCAAAGATTCCAAACTCAATTCTTCATTTATCACCAAGTGCGTTCTTCGTAGCAATAAAAACTACGCTGAAGCTGTTGGAGAAAAGAACTACGCAGCTGGCGTTTGCGGTCTACAGGAGATGGGTACGATCATTGGCTGCAGCAATTACTCCAATATTAAATCATCTTCAGGCGACTATGTAGGCGGCGTAACAGGAGCATCTTACTCTTATGTCGTTAGCTCTTTTTCCAAAGGCATACTTGAGGGAGCAAATTACGTTGGAGGTATTGCAGGCGATGGCAATAACATAAGAAACTGCCTGGCTCTTGTGGATATCAAAAATGCAGAGTCAAGATTTGGCGCTATTGCTGGTAATGTTGAAGACGGTGCAGAGATAAGAAACAACTTCTTTGTAAGTGATGACCTGGCTGGTATCGACAAGATCAGTTATTCCAAGAAGGCAGAGCCTGTTGAATATGACAAAATCTTACAGGGCAACCTTTTCGAAGCTGAGAAAGTAATAACAGTTGAAGATGCACCTAGCAAAGAGGGGGAGGGACAGGTAGAAGAAAAGACTGTAAAGCTTGACACAGTGCAGTATTCTGATGTCCCAAGTGACTTTAAAAAGCTCATGGTTACCTTTGTGCTTGAAGATGATGATCTGGATGGCGGAAGAGAAATAATTGCCAAGGTTAAGAAAAACTATGGAGAAAGCATTTCTGCTGATGAGTATCCAGGCCTTAAGAACAAGGATGGATTCTATGCGGCATGGGATACTCCAGAGATTAATGACATTACTACTGATAAAGTTGTTACAGCAACTTATAAGAGATACAGAACAACGCTTTCAGAGTATAATGCCTCAGATGACCTTATTCAGTCAGAGCTTTTAGTTGATGGAATGTTCAAAGAAGATGACACTCTTGATATTGTAAGGACTATCAATTATAAGGAAGGAAAGGCTGAAACTTTAAAAGAGTACGAAACTATAGATGTGACAGTACCTGATGATGGCCAGATGGTCCATCAGATAAGATTCAGGCCAATTAGTGAAGTTACGACATCTATAGATCTCTTGAAGGGATACCTTGGAGATGAATTCAGGCTCTACCAGATAAAGAACGGTGAGAAGGTGCTGCTGACTCCAACAGGAACAATGGGTAAGTACTCAACATATGATATTGAAGGCAATAAGTTTACGCTTTCTCTTGATGTGGGTGATGCATCTGGTGCCACCAGCAAGCTGGCAGTTTTATTTGTTATAGTATTCCTGTTAGTGGTTGCACTTATAGCTACTGTGGTCATACTTCTTACCAAAAACTCGAGGCATGTTCCAAAGATATTTAAGAAAGTGGTAAGTAAAGTTTCCGCTAGAATTGAGAGCAAAGAACAGCTATTTTACGATGATTCCAAGGATGAGGCAGATAGTAAAGATCCTGGAAAAGATCAAAATTCTAAAGAGCAAACAGAAACTGATAAAAAAGATTAAGAAATTAATACGAAAAACATATGAAATGAGGTAGGCTATCATTGCAATAGCCCGCCTCATTTCATATAATAGAAAGTAAGTTTTTCGGGGGAATGCAATTATGAAAGAATTACTAACAGAGCTCTTAATGGAGGACAAGACTCTCATCCATGTGCCTTTTGGGGACGGCTTTTTTGACATCTATCATTCCGTAGTTGTCACTTGGATATTTATGGCTGTAGTTATTGCCCTCATTCTATTTCTTACCCATGATCTGAAAGTTCATAATATTTCAAAGCGTCAGGCTGCGCTGGAGTCAGCTGTGTTGTTCCTAAGAGGCGCTGTATCAGGGATGCTTGGAGAGGAAGCTGCTGGTTATACTGACTATATCGTAACAGTGCTGATCTTCATTGGCCTTTCTAATATGGTGGGGCTGTTTGGATTTACACCGCCAACCATGGATCTTAATGTGACCATAGCCCTTTCTGTTATGAGCATTGTCCTGGTGGAAGCTGCTGGCCTTGTTAAAAAAGGTCCCAAGAAGTGGCTTAAAGGATTTGCTGAGCCCATGCCTGTTGTTGCACCTATGAATGTACTTGAGCTTGTCATCAGACCGCTTTCACTGTGCATGCGACTATTTGGTAATATCCTTGGAGCAACAGTCATCATGGAGCTATTAAAGCACGTGGTTCCCGTGATCCTTCCTGCAGCACTATCTTTATACTTTGATCTTTTTGACGGTGCCATTCAGGCTTATGTATTTTGCTTTTTGACATCGCTTTACATAAAAGAAGCAGTGGAATAATAAACATTTTAAGGAGGTTTTATCTATGAGTTTAACAGCACTTGGAGCAGCTATTGCTGC
>NZ_JAGAYD010000131.1 GCF_017940685.1 Butyrivibrio sp.
ATGAAGACGGAACAGATACACTACTTGGCCTTAAAGAAGCCGATGTTGGGGCTATCCACCTTGGAAGTGCCAATACCGAATTTTCTCACTTTGGCAGCACCTTCACCATGCAGGCCATGACAAGAGCTTCCGGCGTTTTTCTTCGTGAAAGCGGAGGCGTTGGAACCGTGCAGCAGGTAGACCTGGCTGCCCTGTAAATACATGATGCGGGGACTGCTCTTTTGTCTCATTGTGCACAACAAGACACGGGGATGGTTCTACTGTCTCATTGTGTGCAATGAGACAGTAGAACCGTCCCCGTGTCTTGTTTTAGAGGCAGAAGACCTGCCCCTTTTCTTTCACTCCTGGATATCTCTTTCGCGCTTGCCGTCCACTTCGCCGGAAAGGAAGTGTCTGCGGCAGACTGAGACGTAGGATTCGTTGCCGCCCATCATGATCTGCTCGCCGTCGCGAACGATCTTGCCGTTTGATACACGGGCATTGAAGTGGGCACGGCGACCGCACCAGCAGACTGTTGGAACTTCTTCGATGTAGTTGGCGATCTCCATAAGGCGCTTGGAGCCTGAGAAGAGATGGCTGGTAAAGTCTGTGCGAAGTCCGTAGCAGATAACCGGAAGGTCGTACTTATCTACAACCTCTGCAAGAAGGTCAACCTGCTCTTCTGTTAAAAACTGTGCTTCGTCAACAAGGACACAGTCCAGTTTCTTCCATGCAGTGCTCTTTTTTGTGAACCACTCATTTACAACTTCATCCAAAAAATCTTCTACAAAGATGCACTCGGCTTCCAGTCCCATTCTGGATCTTACAACCATCTTGCCATCCCTGTCTTCTGTCTTAGGCTTTAGAAGGATACAGTTCTGTCCCTTCTCAAGATAGTTGTAGCGCACCATCAGTGCATTTGCTGTTTTGGAGCTCCCCATAGCCCCATACCTGAAATAAAGCTTACCCATAATAATCCCCCGTACATTGTTTTACTCTTCACCCTTTAATACTACCAGCTTGTTGTATGGAATCTCAATGCCCTCTTCATTGAAGCGCCTCATGATCTCCACAAGACACTCTGAGCAGGCTCTTGGATTGTCCTTAAAGTCCTTGGTCTCAACAAGAGCCTGAAGCGTAACTCCGCTGTCATCGCAGCTCTTGCACAGCACCGTAGGTCTTGCTCCGTAGTGCTTAGGATGAGAATAGATGGCGCTTGCCATAACAGTCATTGCCTTGTCCATGTCTGTGCCATAGGCAACCTGCACTCTTATAGGATAGGAAAAAGAGTCCTCCTGAGTGTAATTTACTATGGTTGCAGAACCGGCAATAGAATTGGGAATATAGATTATCTCGTTCTGGTAGGTCTTGATGACCGTGTGACGAAGGGTGATGTTCTCAACAAATCCCGGATCATAGTTGTCTATCTTGATCCTGTCCCCTATATCAAAGGGTCTTGAAGTTGATGCAGAAAGAGCTATTCCTGCAAACACATTTGCCAGAGTTGACTGGGCTGCAAGACCTAAGACAACAGCTGCTATTCCGGATGAAGCAATAGCTGTCTCCCATGTCTTTTCAAAAGCAGGAATACCGCTAAGAGCAGTCAGTGCAGCTGCTGCCCAAACAATAGCAAGAATAATGCCCTTCAAAAAAATAAGATGAATCTTGCCCCTTAAAAACTCTTTGCTAAGGAACCTGTTCATCACTATATTAATAAGATATGCAGCTATAAAGGGCAGCACATACTTAAGAAAAATGTCCAGTACATCTTTCATAGATCCTCATCCTCCTCGGAGTCTTCGTCATCACCCATCTCATCAAATGCGATGATGGAATCAATGATGTCCTCAAAGTCTTCCCGAAGTTCCTCAAGAGAATCCCCTTCATAGGTGTAGATCCTTCCGTCAATGGTGACCTCACCTGTGTAATAGTCAGCCTTCCTGTCGTAGTTTACTGACCCTGTATAGCCTTCGTATTCAAATATCTCTTCGCTCATTATATTTTCCTGGTTGATTCTCCTTCAATTAGTTCACCAGGGAATATTATATGCCTATGACCACTCTCCTTGTCAATAATATCAAAGATGAGCCGTATGGTCTCTTTTGATATATCAACAAGAGGCTGTCTTATGGTGGTCAGCCTTGGTATGCAGTACTGTGAGAGCTCCTGTCCGTCAAATCCAGCAACGCTGACATCTTCAGGGACCTTAAGCCCTGCATCAGCAAAGGCTCTCAGTGCACCAATAGCCAGCACGTCAGAAATACAGTAAAGAGCTGTAAACTTCTCCCCTGATTCAATAAGAGCTTTTGCCGTATCATATCCGTTGGCCATGGTGTAGATCCTCTGGTCAACGTATCTGATAAGGTTATTATTGACCTTGATTCCAGCAGCCTTAAGGGCTTTCAGGTAGCCTTTAAGACGCAGCTGAACTACAGAAGGAGTGTCACTTCCCTCCGCCATTATGGCGATCTTTTTATGCCCCATCTCTATGAGATGTGAAACCATCTTAAAGCTCTCTTTTTCATCATCCACAGAAACTGTAGAGTAGGAATTTCTGTTAAAATCTTCAGAAATGTCGGAACCGATTGTCGCAAAAACAATAGGCACACCGATCTGTTTCATCTTATCTGCAGGGTGCTTGGCACTTCCGCCCATGAAGATGATCCCGCGAAGTCTCTTTTCTTTTTCAAGTTCAAGAGCAACATCCACCTCATTCTCATAGGCCTCAACATGGCGAAGGACAAGGGCGTATCCCCTCTTGTCCACCTCCTGCTCCACCACTTCTATCATTGGTGAAAAGAATGGGTTGGTGATACCTTTAACTAAAACCGCAATACACTTGGCATCAGTTCTCTTTAAATTTCTTGCACTGTTATTGGGAATATAACCTGTCTCCTTGATAACAGCCATTATTCTCTTTTTGGTCTCAGGGTTGATATCTGAGTGATTATTGATGGCCCTTGAAACAGTGCTGACACCTACGCCGCACCTCTTGGCTATTTCAACTATTGTGATCTCTGACATTTATTTAAGGTAATCTCCTGTATATTCTTGCAAAGTCTTTCATCTTGCCGGCAATCTCAGGTGTCAGTGCATCCTTCTTAAGACGCCATACCCAGTTGCCACCCAGTGTTGATGGGGTGTTGATCCTTGCATATCCCGGCAGTTCAAGATAGTCCTGCATTGGAATTATAACAGTATCTGACACACTTGCAAATGCTGATCTGATCACAGCCCACACAGCATCACTGCTCTTCTTGATGCCAAGGTATTCCTTGCAGAATTTCTTGTCAGCTCTTGGGAGTGTGTCAAACCAGTTCCTTGTTGTGTCATTGTCATGCGTTCCTGTATAAACAATACAGTTCTTGATGTAGTTGTGTGGAAGGTAGTCGCTCTCTTCCCTTGAATCAAAGGCAAACTGAAGTATCTTCATTCCAGGATAGCCAGTCTTCTTAACAAGCTTTATTACAGACTCAGTCAAAAATCCCAGGTCCTCAGCGATGACTCTTTTCTCTCCAAGCTCCTTCTTCATTGCGTCAAAGAGCTTGTAGCCAGGGCCCTTCTTCCACTTACCATGCTCAGCTGTTGGATGTCCATAAGGAATAGCATAGTACTCATCAAAGCCTCTGAAGTGATCTATCCTTACAACGTCGTAGATCTTGTAGCAGTGTGCAATTCTCTTAAGCCACCACTTGTAGCCTGTCTTCTCGTGGTAATCCCACTTGTAAAGAGGATTGCCCCAGAGCTGACCTGTTGCAGAAAATGCATCTGGAGGGCATCCGGCAACATCGATTGGCTCGTTGTTTTCATCGAGATGGAACAGCTCCGGATTAGCCCAGGTATCAGAGCTGTCAAAGGCTACATAGATAGGAATATCTCCTATGATATCAATGCCCTTTTTGTTGGCATAGGCTTTGAGCTTGCCCCACTGCTCTGAAAACAGAAACTGCAGGAAGCAGTAAAAATCAATCTCTTCCTTGTATTTTTCCTTAGCAGCCTTTATTGCTGCAGGTTTTCTCAGCCTTACACCCTCTTCCCAGGTATTCCAGCTTCTGCCGCCGTTATCATTCTTAAGAGCCATGAAAAGAGCGTAATCAGCCAGCCAGAAATTGTCGCGGCTCTTTTTATATGTCTCAAACTTCTTTGCCCTGTCTGCATAGGATTTACTATTCTTAACGAAGTTGTCATAGGCAGTTTTAAGGAGCTTAAACCTTGAGTCATATATCTTTTCATAGTCGATATACTCTTCGCTTCCGCCAAAGTTATACCTGCCTGCATCTTTTTTGGTAAGAAGCCCCTCGTCTATCAAAGTATTAATATCGATGAAATATGGATTGCCTGCAAATGTAGAAAAAGACTGGTATGGAGAGTCACCATAGCTGGTGGGTCCAAGTGGCAGAAGTTGCCAATAGCTCTGTCCTGCCTCCTCCAAAAAGTCCACGAAATCATAGGCCTCTTTTGAAAAGGTACCTATTCCATACTCAGATGAAAGTGAAAAGATTGGTAGTAAAACGCCGCATTTTCTACTGGATTTGTTAGCTGTATTTGCCATATTCATCTCTCCTTTTTTAAAGAAAAACTACGGAAATTTTCACCGTTACCGGTAACGTTTCCGTAGTTCTACTTTACCACATTTATCCTGTTTTTTTCAAGTGAAATTATCCCTGTGACTGTTCATCAAAAGCACTCTTTTTAATGCCCCAGATAAGGTTTCTCCACTGCTCAAGCTGGTCTGTTGTCATGAATCCGTTTGATGTACCCATGTAACCAATCTTGTAGGAAGCAAACAAAAGTGCATTCTTTATGGCATTTACGCTGTCACCATTTTCCATGTAGTAGTGAAGGAAGCAGGCAAATAGCGCATTACCAGCACCGATGGTATTAACAACTTCATTAGTCTTAACCGTCTTATAATGAACCCGAAGGTCCTTGGTCCTGTCAAAAAGAATAAGTCCTTCACTGCCCTGTCCAAGGATAATGATCTCAGTTCCATAGGTATCAGACATTCTCTGAATGAACTCATATGGATCCTCTGTCAGAGTATCATCTGAAAAATAAAGCACCTTGGCCGGTTCAAGGAAATCGGTGTTGTATTTTTCTTTTTCCGGATGGTAGTTTCTTATATTAACTGCTATAGGCTTATTGTATTCAGCAGCTGCCTTGGCAAAAGGTCTGCAGAAATTGGCATTGGCAAGGATCATCATGTCACAGCTATCTGCAATGGGTGCCACCATGTTCATGTCATAGACATTTTCTCTAAGATCCTTGATATCCTCAAAGATCTGCTGCTTTCTGTCTTTATCATAAAGCACAACCTCAGTAGGAGTTTCTCTCATCTGAGGAATTATATATTCAGTTGAAAGAGTGATCTTACGATCCGGCGGATTGATAAGTCCAAGGTCCTGATTCCTGCCTACGATGGACATAAAGCAAACGTCATCACCCAGCCACTTAAGGGCCAGAGACTCATTGTAGGCATCGCCTCCCATAGCTGTGAAAATGGAATCATTCACGCTGGTAAAAGGAGCATAACTTACAGGAATCTTATCAACTCTTACGATAGTTTCAATCTGTGTTACACCTGCTACTAGGAACTTACTCATAAGGTCCTCCTTTTTGCTTTATTTTAAAGTCATGTTCTTTATCATATCCACGTATTCAGTAGCTTCTTCCAATAGAAAATCCGCCCTGAAATTGTCACTTCTTACAGCCTTCAGCATAAGTCCATCTACGGTGAAATCCAGAAGATTCCACACCTTCACATAATCCATATCTGTGCCAAATACTGTGATGTCCGCCCTTTCTTTCAAGGCATCCATAAGTCTGTGATATTTATCGCGCCTTTCCTCTATCTCACTTAGTGCATCCTGATCTGACTCCTCATCTGCCTTGTCAAGGAACAAAAACACATATGGATAACGATACATAGAGTCTGTCTTGGCGTTAAGGATCTGTTTATAGAGTGTAAAAAAGTCATTCTCACCAGGCTCAACATTCTGGGTCAGTTCCAGGGTCACAAATCTGGTGGCGTAGTCATATAAAAAAGCATAAAGACCGATCTTGCTCTCAAAATAATGGAACAAGAGCCCTTTACTTATCTGCGCATCCCTAATGATCTCATCAGTACTTGCACGGCGATAACCGTACTGTGAAAAGACCTTCAGTGCGGCATTGATCATTCTGTCCTGCTTTTCTTTTTTAAGCTCAAAAAATCTCTCGTTCATGTAAGTCCTCATTTTTAGGGGATGATTGACCATGTCAGTCTAAATAAATATTAGCATTTATAATCTGGCACTTCAAACGATTTTACGTTATTTATCAATTTTTAATACTCAGGTCTTTTAATTGAGTGCAAATTGTATTAAAATCAACTTAGTCGTTTAATTTAGGGAGGTTACTATGTCCAAGAATAATTCAGTTGGAAAATTTGTTTTATTCTGCGCCGCTGTCGGAGCCGCTGCAGCAGGTGCATATTACTATCTCAGCAAGAGAGAAGAGGAAATAGCAGACAGCTTCGACGACGATGACTTCGATGATTTCGATGACTTCGACGATGATGACGATGCAGATAATAAATTCGGTTCACGTAAATACGTAGATATCACAGGATCCTCAGAGTCTGAAGATACAGATAAAAAAGAGGCAGAAGACAAACAGGAGCCTCTTGAAGAGGATGCTAAAGAACAGTCCGAAGAGGAAGAGTTCTTCGACGACGAAGACAAATAACATAAGTAAATTAAAAGCCCTCGCATTTGCGAGGGCTATTTTTATGCTATATTTACTCTTCTGCAAGCATTTCTTTTAATACTCTTGCCTTGTCCTTGATACGGCTGTTGGCTGTTCTTGATACTAAGATATCACTTATCATCTTGCTTGCGATATCCCTTTTACCAGTCTCAACTGCAAGAGCTGCAATGAGGTAATCAAGAGTTGTTGAGTCCATTCCTGCAATTGGGAATTCCTCAGACTGCCTTGCCATTACAAATCCGTTCAAGGCATTCTCAAGAAGCTCTTTTTCCTGAGCATCGTTCTCTTTCTTCTTAGCCTCATATCCTTCCTCTTCAGGGTCAAGTCTCTGGGTCTCACCTCTGATGACCCATGCGCTCTTCAAGCAGATATAAGCTTTCTCACTGTTCTTGGCTTTTTTAACTACTGCATTGGCAAGAGCCAGCTGATAGAGTCTCTTGGCATAGTCGTAGGAATATATTGGCTCGTGGTTGGGCTCGTGCTTGTAATTCATGCAGATCTTAACTCTTATGTCATCGATCTGATACTTGTTAAGAGTTGGGAAGTATCTGCCAAGGGCAGCATATCCGCAGGCAGGACAAGCTATAACATCATACTTGTTCTGGTCAAGCTCATCGTAGTCAGGGCGCAGATCAATATCCACGTTCTTCATCCTGACCTTACCGGTTCTTACTGTCCTTGCCTCAAATTCAGAGTCGCACACAGGACATTTATACTTTTTGTCAAAGAGATAATCTTCCTCATTTACCAGCTGAAGTTTCTTTGGCTGTTCCTTTTTTACTTCAACCGTCTTTTTCTTGGGATCTTCAAAAAGCTCTTCTTTTCCGATATTTCCAAGACCAAGTTTTTCGAATCCAGAAAAAATACCCGCCATGATCGTACCTCTCTAATAATTAGTTTTTAGGTAAAACAAATGAGCTCTTAAGTGAAACAATCCTGTTAAATACAGGAGCGCCCTCCTTGGAGTCCTTGCTGTCCACACAGAAGAATCCGTTTCTTACGAACTGGAATTTATCATAAGCCTTGGCATCCTTAAGGGATGACTCAAGCTTGGCGTCC
>NZ_JAGAYD010000132.1 GCF_017940685.1 Butyrivibrio sp.
AAGGTCTTCTGCCATTCTCTTGGTAAGAGTTGTTACAAGAACCTTGTTACCTGCATCTACTGTCTTTCTGATCTCAGATATAAGGTCATCTATCTGTCCCTCTACAGGTCTTACATCAACCTCAGGATCAAGAAGTCCTGTGGGTCTTATAACCTGCTCAGCCCTAAGGAGTTCATGCTCCTCCTCATACTTGCCGGGGGTCGCAGAACAGAACAACATCTGATCTATGTGGCTCTCAAACTCTTCAAAGTTAAGAGGCCTGTTATCAAGGGCTGATGGAAGTCTGAATCCATAGTCAACAAGAGTAAGCTTCCTGCTCCTGTCGCCATGGTACATGGCGCCAATCTGAGGTATTGTCATGTGAGACTCATCAACAATGATAAGGAAATCCCTGTCAAAGAAGTCAAGGAGCGTAAGCGGCGGCTCTCCAGGCGCTGCAAAGTTAAGGTGCCTTGAGTAGTTCTCAATACCTGAGCAAAAGCCCGTCTCCCTCATCATCTCAACATCAAAGTTGGTTCTCTCTGATATTCTCTGGGCCTCGATAAGACGATCCTCTCCCTTAAAAAACTTAACCTGCTCCTCAAGCTCTTTTTCTATATTGTCACAGGCCTTGTTTATCTTCTCCTGAGGGACAACATAGTGGGATGCAGGATATATCATAACGTGGGTCAGCTCAGAATGTACCTTGGCTGTGACCGGTTCGATCTGGGTGATCCTGTCTATCTCATCTCCAAAGAACTCAACCCTTATAAGGAAGTCGTCCCAGTTGGCTGGGAAGATCTCAACTGTATCCCCGCGGACTCTGAAGTTGCATCTGCCAAGTTCCATGTCGTTCCTGTCGTACTGGATCGCAATCAGATCCTTGATAAGCTCGTCTCTGTCCTTCTGCATGCCAGGACGCAGTGAAATAGACATCCCCTTAAATTCCTCAGGGCTACCAAGGCCATAGATACAGGACACACTGGCAACAACTATAACATCGTTACGCTCCGCCAAAGACGCTGTGGCAGAGAGCCTTAGCTTATCGATCTCGTCGTTGATGGAAGAATCCTTGGCAATATAAGTATCAGTCTGTGGCACGTAGGCCTCAGGCTGGTAGTAATCGTAGTAGGATACGAAATACTCTACTGCATTCTCCGGGAAGAACTCCTTCATCTCGCCGTAGAGCTGTCCTGCCAGAGTCTTGTTATGAGAGATGATCAGGGTTGGCTTATTGAGAGCCGCTATGACATTCGCCATGGTGAATGTCTTACCAGAACCTGTAACGCCAAGTAAGGTCTCAAACTGGTTGCCCTCTTTAAAGCCCTTGACCAGAGTTTCTATAGCCTGTGGCTGATCTCCAGTTGGTTTATATTCTGAGTGAAGTATAAATTTATCCATATCTCTTTTCCAAAAATAAAAAAGCTATACTTACCACTGTGTATCGTGATAAGTATAGCAGATTCATTTTATAATGTATATCTTTTTCCGAACAATTGTTCTATTTATCATTTGATGTCAAGCTCAGGCGGCTCGTCCAGGTTCTGGGACACGTATTTGCCGTCCTTCTTACGCTGTTTGACACATTCAGTTAAAAGATATTCTATCTGTCCGTTAATTGATCGGAAGTCATCCTCAGCCCAGGCAGCAATCGCGTCGTATAACTTCGCATTTAGTCTCAGCGGAACCTGCTTTTTCTCTGCCATATCAGTAGAGGCTTCCTGAATTAACTATTGGCTGTGCATCGTGATTGCCACACAGAACTACGAGGAGGTTTGAAACCATCGCTGCCTTGCGCTCCTCATCCAGGTTCACGATATCTTTTTCATTAAGTCTCTCAAGAGCCATCTCAACCATTCCAACAGCTCCATCAACAATTAGCTTTCTTGCGTCAACTACTGCTGAAGCCTGCTGCCTCTGAAGCATAGCTGCTGCGATTTCAGGAGCATAAGCAAGGTATGTGATCCTTGCATCCACGATCTCAATTCCAGCGCCCTCAACCTTGGACTGGATCTCTTCCTTGATCCTGTTAGCAACAACCTCTGTCGAACCACGAAGGCTGCCATCATCTGCCTGTCCATCGCCGGTTGTATCAACGTTTTCTGTGATGTCGTAAGGATAAAGCTTAACTACGTTACGTACTGCAGAGTCACATTGAAGCGAAAGATACTCTTTGTAGTTATCTACTGCAAATACGGCCTTGGCTGTGTCTGTAACCTTCCACATAACAGCAACTGCAATCTCTACTGGATTACCAAGGATATCGTTGACCTTCTGCTTGGAATTGCTAAGAGTCATAACCTTTAAGGAAATCTTCTTGTTAGCGCCATTCTTGAGTTCGCCTGTTGTTCCAATCTGTCCACCACTTACAACGATCCCTGAAAGGCCGCTCTTCTTGCTGTCAGAGATATCTCCGCTCTGTCCAAGCTTGGTGTCTGCTGCAGGATTGAAGGCTGTGCAGAATGGATTTACAAAAAAGAATCCATCACCTTTAAGGGTTCCTACATACTTTCCAAAAAGTGTAAGAACAAGAGCTTCACCTGGCTTAAGAACCTTAAGGCCAAGGAATAAGATCCAGCCAAAGGCAAGAAACAGGATAGATGCGATAAATATAAGTGCGCTGCCGCCCTTACCGTCGTCCATTCCAGCTCCACCGGATACTACTCCGATGAATGCCAGTAAATAAAGTGCTATTGTCAGGATCATCATTAAGATCCCGTTCTTGTGACCACTAATAACCTTTTCTTTGATGTTTTCGTTCATGACTTTTCCTCCATTTTCTGTCTGACCAGCCGCACTATTGCGGCATTTGCATGATGTCATAAAGTGTTGTGAATTGTTTTGATATCATTATGATATCATTAATAATCATTTTGTCAACACCTATTGATGGAGGGTTGTGGTTAAGTCCGTAAGTCGCCTTCTATTCATTAGCTGAAGAGTAGAACTCTTCACCTGTGTCTAAACATATTGCTGCCAGTCTTCCTCCAGGGATAAATGAACCGCAATCTATAGCAATATGATTGTTTGCTTTATAGATATACCCAGGATTTGGATTGCCTTCAATTATCTGTGTTGGGGTATGTCCAGTTACAACATATCTATCAGGAAAATACTGAATGCTATAATCCGCCCTTTCCCATATAAGTTCCTGCATACTGTAATCTTCTATATCTTTGTCTGGGGAATAGTTGCCAAGGCCAGCATGAACAAGGAGAAAATCCTTATCCCCCACAGTAACCTCTTCGTAGATTAAAAACTCGCCAATAAAGTCGATTACATCCTGGCGCATTTCTGGAGACAAGGCTCTGAATTCATCTATGGTCGTTTTACTTCCATTGAATTGCCAGTTACTCAGATTCTCTATCATTTCAATGTCCAGGCTGTCAACATTTTCTTCGGTTATTTCCTGACTCAAGAATTTCAGACAATCGATGGCCATGAGCTCATGGTTGCCCACAAGACATATCGCATTAGGCATCTCCATGATCTTAAGGAGCGTTTTTATGGGGTGCGGGCCACGGTCAACCACATCACCAAGAATATATAAGGTGTCTTCATCTTTCAGATCAATAATCTTAAGAAGCTCGGTGAATTTATCGTACTCTCCGTGAATATCGCTTATTACATAAGTTGCCATCAAATCTCCTCCTTACGCGTAAAATCTTTCTCCGGTTTCAAGACAGATAGCTGCCAGTCTTCCGCCAGGAAGCCCGCATCCGCAATCCATCATATATACATTCCCAGAGTTATTTCTCCAGATAGATGTATGGGGATCATCCAGATATTGTCCTGCCTTGCTCTTATACTGATACGATACATCAGTATGACCCACAAAAGAGATGTAACCAGGAACTCCTTTTTCCCAATATTCTTCCATCCGTGCTACCCCCTCCAAATAGTCTGATGGTTTCCTTACTTCATCCGCGGGATTATGCGTCATTGCATGCGCAAGAAGATATCGATTAGAGCATATCTCGATTTCTAATTGTAGTGGAAGCATCTGAATTATATCTGCCAGATTCAGCATATCCGCCTCAACAAGCCGCTCCTTTAGCAGATTAAAAGAGTTGTACTCGTATGGCCTAAGTGAACTCCGCTTATTTTCTTGAAGTCCATAATATTCATAGATGTATGCAGCAAGAGAAGCATCATGATTACCTTTTATCCATTTGACAGTGCAGCTCAGTCCAGATATCTTAAAGAACACACCTACAGGATCCGGATCATCTGCCCCTCTGTCAAAAAGATCGCCCAATAGGTAAACTGTGTCATGAAGAGACGGAGAAATCTGATCCAAAATTGAATTTAGCTTCGAAAGCGAGTTATGAATATCTCCAATTACGTAGCCAGACATAGAATATCCCCCTCTCATTTATAGTTACATTAACATCCTCTATAAACAAAATGATCTTTTGAAATCTTTACATTATACAAATCCAATATTTCTTTATCCGATTCCAATAATTCTTTGAGCTTAAGCGTAGTTAGTTCAGGACGATTCTTAAGATAATTCATTATTGGTTCAGGAATAACCACCCCATCACTACATGGAGTAGCTTCTAATACATCATCCAGTTTGATGATCTCAATATCAGAATCTCTGCTCATACTTCCGATTTTATTGATCCTATATGCGTATACGAAATCCAACACCTTATAATTCAATTCTTTTTCATTGGCTGCTGTATCGATCAGTTTATCTAGAACCCATAATTTTTCTTCTTTTGTGTAATCATCCATAGCAGCATGAAAGATTTTATCAAGAAAGCGCACATGGATAACTATATCTTTTTCATATTTTGCCATGTTGTGAAAATATGCTTCAACCCGCTCTTTGCAATCCAGTGATCTCATTTCATCCTCCAATTTTCACTATCACTTCTAGGGTATCATTCTCAGCTCTCGCTTCATACCATCTTCCGATTACTCATCTATATATCCCCAAGTTTTTTCTACAGTTTCAACAAAGATAAATTCTTCATTTCCTATTGGCGTCCCCCCTCTTGTAGTAGAAAATGTATCCACGGTGATGAGATTATCTTGTACTAGCACTTCATTTACTGGGGTATGTCCAACAACTTGCAAAAGATCTTTAGGAAACATGCCCTTTGCGAGGTTTCCATACTGTGGTCTGATCCATATGGGACTGTTCTCCTCCCATAGCTTCTCATATCCATATCCATTGATAATATCGATCATGCAGTCAAGATCATTCTTCATAGAGTAAAGATCAGCGTCAACAAATATTCTTGAAAGACCTGCATGAGAAAAAAGCGTGTTGTCAATCCTATGGATTATTCCTAAATTCTCAGGAGTTTCCAATGCGTCTCGAAGTTCCTCAAACTTATCGCAGACCATATCTGCAGCCACTATTGAAAACCCAGGGTGGTCGTACTGGCTCCAAAGATAAGACAGGTCATGATTGCCGAAGCACCAATAGGAGGATGGATATCTTTTGGCAAAAGAAATCGCGGCGTTCATTGTCTCTTCGTATAACTCATAATTGTTCTTACATCCCCAGTCATCTACGAGATCGCCCAGAACTACCGCATTTTCGCAATCACTATTTTCCATGATGTCGAGAGCCTGGTTAAACATCCAGGTTTTCAGATGTACATCTGGAATTACAAGAACTTTTCCCATTTTTTATCCTTTCTTAAACACGATTTTATGGTTTATCAGCTTCCTTAATTGCATCCAGAAACACTATTGCTTCTACTCTGGGAGTACCCGACAGATCAACAGCGTTCTCTATTCCTCTTCCATCAGTGAAGAGAAACCTTTCCCATAAGTTATCGTATCGATCAAAATCAAACTTATTGTCATCAAGAATAACAAACTCATCAATTTCTGGATGCTCCTCAAGATAATCCTTTACCCCTTCTTCTCGATCCGATGCCCTCTTTTCTTCTGTCTTTCCCAGAATATATATTCCTTGTTTTCCAAGTTTTCTTTTCAGATAAATGAAGTCTTCATCATCTTCTTTTAAAGTTTTCCAGTCAGTAGTAAGCACAACCCCGCTGGCGCCTACTGTTTTCATAGCCTTTGACAGTAGTTCCGCTCTGGAATCATCTACTCCGTGATAGTATGATGGAGTACGCTCACATGTTGTTCGTGTATTAAGAACTCCATCTATATCCAAAAACACCACAAAGCTCATCTTCATTTTCCTCCTTGAATTGCCTCCTGCAACCATTGGTTCATTGGTATACTTGGAAACCGCCTTCTGTGTCTATATCCATTCTTGGAATAATCTATCCACGTACACAAAGTCTCCTTCCCTTTTTGATCCTTGTTTGGCTTACAGTCATCGTAAGCTGATGTAATATCTATCAACTGTTTACAATATGAATAATTCCATTTAACGCACCTCCACTTAATTATGTAGTTCATTAATAGTACAAAGATATTGTTTGGGTGCAAAATTACTCCTAAACAATATCTTTTTTTGCTACGATTATTTTCTTAGTAAATCTATATCCATCAAATGGCCAAGTACAAAATCTCCTTTTATTGTGTCAAACTTGTATAAATTGGCATTTATATCATAGGGATATCTGGCCTTACGTGGGGAGCGTTTATTTGTTCTTGTATATCTTGCGTTACTCATAAATGGGCTCATTGAATAATGTATTTTAGTTTGATATGGCACAAAAGCTTGCTCTATCTTTGTTATCAAATCCAATCGAAACGCAGTTAGTCTATCCGTATACCAACTATATTTACGTTCACCCCCCGGAAAAGAGCTGGCGGGCCTTTCGTGCCAATTGGCAATAAGCCAATAATATCCACTATGTCGCACTATTCTATATGGACTTACTTGATATCTTTTTGATGTTTTTTCCCCTATTTCAGTTCGCCCTGGCAAAACTTCAATGTTTATCATCATTTTGTCAAGAATGTATTGCCGTATTGTACTTATGTTTTCTTGTACTTTTATTACATCATAGTCACATCCTTCATCCCGAATCACGTCCAAATCCCAGATATTACCACTACCAGCAGGCCCATTATATTCATAGTGCACGCTACAAAGGGCATCTTTAAGTCTTTGTTCAAGAGATAATTTTTCTTCTTCCGTGTAATTATTGGAATTCCTAATAGATGAAATCAAAAAGTCCATTTCATCATAACTGACAGGATGGGCATAGTAGACCTTGCCATTCTTTTGTATGGTTTTTTGGTCTTCCACGGATTTCTGCTTTGAAAGATATCCAGGATAGACAATCTTCCATCGCTCCTTGGGAAGTACATTGCCATCCTCATCAAGATTATGGGCATCTGCTATTTCCTTGAGCCTTCTGGCATATGTCCCCTTATCCCCCATTACTTTTGTAGCAAGCTCATCTCCCATGATCTTGCGAAGGGCAGATTGGGATAGAGGGTGAAGTTTGTCGGTGTATCTTTTTATGTGTTCGAGTAGAAGGATTGTTTTCATATTACCTATCTTTCTAGGGTTATGATTTTATTTTTATCTGATGTTTCTAATGCTTTGAATTTTTCCTCAATTTCCGCTTGAATCACTGTTATTCCACACTCTTTATGTTTATCGGGTATCTCTTCTATAGTCCTGTATTTTTTATTATTAATGCCCTTTTTGATTGCTCCAACAAGATACGTGATGTAGTGATCTAGTTCATTGTAATAGTAATGAGTCCTATCAAAAGAAATAACAGAGTCTTTTCCATATGCTAACCATTCCTCTTTCATATCAACATCTGAGATAGCACCATAATACCAACCATCAATGTTATATCCTTCGTTATAGGTTTTTTTATTACCCTTTTTATCAACATGATTCATTTCAAAATCACGCGATCGTTGAAACAATTCACCAAATCCTTTTTTCCCTAAGTATTCCTTATCATTATCATTCGGCTTATTACCCAATAAATTTTTCCTGAATTCATAATAAGCTTCTATATTTCCATCAGATAGGCTTTCCAACACTTCATCACTTAAAGGTGTTTTAGGAAGTAAATTTACTTCTTTTAAGGCTGCACGAATAAAACGCATAAAAGAAACAGTAGATTCACATCCTCCGTAAATATATTCCCTGTTTTTATCAACTATTATTGCAGCCCACCTCGTCTCTACTTCTTCTATAAATTTCTCATCAGACAACTTTTCTCCAAGAGTTACTGATAAAGCGTGTTCTAATAGTTCTAGCGCATATATTTTTTCTTCTTCCATAAAAATAGCCCTCCACGATCTACTTTCCCGTCAATTCTATTATATCAGCACCTAATAATTCATAGTGAGACATTTCTACTCGGAACCAGTATTACCATCTTGATTCGTTCCTCTCACCCCCACAAATCCAGCAATCCATGATATTATGAAAAAAGCTTTTCTAGTGGAGGTTCAATATAATGAAAATCAAAAAGTTACTACCAATCCTGGCTATTACACTTCTCGTGTCAGGATGCGGAAAAGATATAAACACAAATAATGCGGATTCAGGATCAGATGCATCAAAAGCCATCACTTCTGAAGAAGTTCAATCAGCTGAAGAATCCGCAAATGCAGAACCAGCTCAGGCAGAGGATACCTCAGAACTATCTGAATCTGAACTAGATGAGTTTACAGCTCTTTTCAACACTCCAGAATATAGGGGGTTTCTCACTGATCCCTTTAATAGTCCTGAGGACGTTGATCTAAGCGCAGTATTCTATTATGGTGCTGGGATTGATGTTAAGGATGTCAGCGAAGATGAGATAAGCGATTATCTTGCAGCGGTTAACCGGGCCGAGGTCTATGGTGATCTTTTCGTATTTAGAGCAAAAGATTTTGATGAATTCTTTGAAACTCACCTTAAAACTGATGCTCCCAAAGATCTTCCAAACTCTTACTGGACCTATGTAGCAGGTCGCGATTCATATTATTACTATCATTGGAGTTCAACCTACGATGGAATCGACTTCAAATGTGTTTCCGGAGAAAAGGTTGGCGATTCCTACACCCTAAGATTTGAGCTGAGTGCTGATAAGCATTACGAACGCTTTGCTGACAGGATAATAAAATTTACAAAAGACGATGATAACCTTGTCATGGAATCAAATTCCATTATGTGGGATGACAACTGCGATGAGTCCCAGACCTTTGATATTGAACTAAATCCTTCTGGATCACCGATACATTTTGTCACATATAAACCCGATCCAGAAGATGGAATAAAGATAGTTCTGGTAAAAGACGGCAAATTTATGACTTCTATAAGCACTAACATTTGGAGAAATTCCGACTATGATACAAAGCTTAACCAGGTGACAGCTGTCAGCTTCTTTGACTTTAATGCCGACGGAGTAAAAGACATTCTGATAATAGGCGAATCTGATATGGGTGAGAATATTATCCTTGAAGAATCTGTTCCCAATGAATATTATTACGAACGCTGTTACGGAATAAATGAGAAGCTTGAAGAAGAGCTTGCTGACAATATCACAGTAAGTTCCGTGAAAAAAGCGCTCCTTGGTGACAATACTGAGTGCAGGTTTGACAATTACAAAGATGCCTACGCGCATATAGCCAAGCTTTACAACATGTCCAGTGATGGCTACGTCTATGGGCTCATTGACGGGGACGGAGATGACATCCCTGAACTTGTGATTGATGGCCAGGGTTATAATGTCTCTCTCTATTCTTTTGATAATGGTATCGTCCACTGCCTGATGTATCAATGGGCCTATGGTGCCGGTGGTAACTACGGCTACATGTATGCTCCTGGAAAGAATGTCTATATCAATCACAACAACGATTACGCTGGAGCCGTTCAGTATGATTCATACATGACAAGCCACAATGGTATGGAAATCTCAACAGATTATTATGTTGAAAGTCTGTTCTTTAAAGATACTGATGGAGACAGAACCCCTTCAGAAGAGGAACTGTCTGCCACAGATGAAATGGATGTATTTAATGCATTTTATTATAACTGTACCGACCAGGAAATGTCTGAAGATGAGATAAAAGCAAAGATTGATGAATTTGATACTTATCAGTATGAGGAAGTAACTGGCGACGTAGGTTATGACGATTTTCTAAATGTCCTCATTGCTTCCTAAATCTTCTACTACATATTCTTTTTGCGTCCGGACTCTATCAGCTCTTTTTCGAATGCCTCAGGATTCTTAAGGTAGTAATCCTGATGGTATTCCTCAGCCTCGTAGAAGTTCTTGTAGGGCAAAAGAGCTACCTGCACCTCTTTACCCGAAGACTTCTCGAGGGCATCTATCTTGCCCTTGGCAATCTCTTTTTCATCCTCTGACATGTAGAAGATTGCCAGGGTGTAAGAAAAGCCTTTATCGATAAACTGACCTTCAGCATCGAATGGATCCACATTTGCAAAGTAGATATCAAGGAGCTTGTCGTAGGAGACCTTCTCATCATCATAGACAAGCTTAATGGTCTCTCTGTGACCTGTCTCCTGATGCTTGACCTGCTCGTAGGTCGGATTTTCTTCATCGCCACCTGCATAGCCACAGATAACCTTATCTACTCCGTACATCTTATAGATAGGTGTCACACACCAAAAACATCCCCCTGCAAAGTAAGCTTCTTTTGTCATACTGTTTTCTCCCGTAAATTTGATGTTCATTTCTCAAGCTGATGCTTTCTTTTTAGCGTATAAGCCACATAATTCCCCTATTTCAAAGTAACAACCATTTCTTTATCATCTGTAAACTTTTCCTTAGCACAAGTGCCGTTACAGCTAAGTTCGTAGTCGCCCTTAAAAGCTTCTACGCATGCCCAGCCATTTTCATCAGTTGTAACTTCAGTATCAGTCCACCACTCCTCTTTCACAAGCTTTTTGAGCATTTCAAAGGATGGCTTTTTGGTGCCATCAAGTCTTACATATCCACTTGGTGCCTTGAGCCATGCGCCATCAGTAAAATCCCAGGTGGTAATAGCCTGTACAAGTGGATGCTCGAAAAGAATCCTGTACATCTCTTCAATTTCTTTGGACTGGCGCTGCTCCCCTTCAGGAGTTGAAGGCCACTTATCTACCTGCCAGTCATTTAGGTCTACGATATGGGCAGGCATGATATCGCCTGAAATCAGCGTGTTCTCTGTGAAGTGGATTGGAAGTCCAAAACCAGAAAATCTATCAAGTACCTCAAGGAGCTTCTCCTTTCCCCAATATCCCTGATGCTGGTGGGACTGGATTCCTATGGCGCTGATGGGAACTCCTGCATTCAGACACCCATCGATAAGTATCTCGTAGTTGATAGATGTATTAAAGTCATTAAGGAGCAGCACTGCGTCAGGATTGTCAGCATGGGCTCTCTCGAAAACCTCTTTTATAAGACCAACTCTGCCCTTCTCCTTGCAGATCCTGGTGATGGCGTTGTCGTACTTGTCAAAGATTGGCATTATAACAACTTCGTTGATGACATCCCACATGTCAATAACGCCCTTAAAGCCCTTTACCTCGCGATCAATACGTTCAAGCTGCTTCTGAAGAATTGTAGCGTTGTCGTATTTCATGAGCCAGTCTGCACAGACTGTGTGCCAGCAAAGAGGATGTCCCTTTACTCTGACGCCCTTGCCGACCAGATACTGAGCTGTCTTCATCAGCATGTCAGTGTTTGGTTTACCTTCTTCAGGTTCGAAATTCCCCCAATAAAATGGCAGTGTTGCGTAGTTGAATATCTCCAACCACTTATCTGTCAGCTGCTTGTATTTATCTTCTCCCTTCATGACATAAGGAATAAAATCAAAAGCGCCGCAGCCAAACAAAAACTCGTGGTTTGTCTGCTTTATCCTAACCTTCTGTCCTGCCAGGGGATTGCCCTGTCCATCTACAAAACGGATCCTTTTGTTAACCTGTCTGTGTGCTACTGCCATATGCTATACCCCTTTTCTTTTCTGCAAATCTAAAGTTAATAAAGTATTGCATATATCATTACATGTTTACTGATAGGAATTCTCCCAAATAATTGCTCAAAACCTATCTATTTTTATGCACCTAAATATCCTGTAACATCACCTAGGTTTGATAAGACTGTTTCTGCCAGGCCCTCCATCTCTTCATTGGATGGCAAAAGGTCCGGAACCATGATTGGTCGCAGTTTTCCAGCACTGGCAGCTCTTATGCCGTTGTAAGAATCCTCTATAGCATAGGCTCTCTCTGGTTCTACTTTTATCTTTTCACAGGCCAAAAGAAATATATCAGGCTCTGGCTTACTCCTTGATACCATGTCGCCAGTTACAATCTCATCAAAAAAATCAAGGATTCCTGCATCCCTGAGCTGGTTTACTACAGTCTGTCTTCTTGTTGATGATGCCAGTGCTATCTTTTTGCCATTATCTTTCAGGAACGTAAGGATTTCTTTTACCCCAGGTTTCATTGGAAGTCTTCCACTGTCGTACCTCTCGTGGTACATTACAGAAGCTTCCTTTGCATATTCATCATAGGGAAAATCTTCTCCGTATGCGTCTAGCATTATTTCCCTTGTCTTGGCATCATTAGTACCAGTACAGGCAAGATACGGTTCTTCTATGTCCTTGATGTCGTATTTCTTAGCCAGTTCTATCCAGCAGTCCATTACTGCTCTCTCGGAGTCAAAAATAACTCCGTCCATGTCAAAGACCACTGCGTCAAAGTCTTTCATCATACGCTCCTCCCATTAAGTCAAATCCCAAGTTCAAGGGAATTTGAAATGTAATACTTATAACCGTGTTTCTTACAATAATTTTGTACTCTGATAGAAAGAAAAGGGTTGCTGGTATATTCTAGCAAATATATGTCCGCACCCATTTTAGCGTACTTCTCAAGATGCTCCAAAAAGTACTCTCTATCCTCTTTAAAGCTTCCATGAAAAGACCCTTTTTCCCAGTCAATCCTTGTAAATACTGATTCCTGATTGATACCTGTGATAACCTCGCGATAATTACCGCCGTTTTCGGTATAACCTTCTATGAAAGCATCTCCGCCGTTCATTATCACTTCTTTTCCGGTTGCCACGAGGCCTTTCATGATTGTAGCAATCCCATCAAGCATCTCATCATCTGGATACATGTAGTAAACATCACAATTATCTACAAAGAAACCATCTATGTTTTTTGCAAGAAGTGAAGGTGCCAGCTCATCCAAGATAAAGGACTGCCATCTTTCAGAGGTTGCATCCACCCATTTTTCATCTTCCCAGTTTTCATACACGTCGAGGGTCAGATCCTGATATTCAGCGTAGTAATCACGAAAATTCTCCAGAGATCCTACGTTGATATAACTATAGACCTTATGACCTTCGTTTCTAAACTCTGCAATATCTGCCGCCTCGAAATACTGCGCATCGATCACAACTGTGTCATACTTTGAGAGTCTGTCAAGGTCTCCTTCGTAACTCAAGAACACGCCATAATCCTGATTATTATAAGAACATGCGCATAACGTTACCGATATCAGACATAGTAATATTGCTACTTGTTTTCTCATTACGCCTTTACCAAACTTCACGTCCTACAGGCTCTCCCCTATCATTTAGTAATTACGTTCGTTACAAAAGGAAATTTTACTACCAGTTCTTTATCCAACTCAATCATTCTTAATAATCTGCTTGATGCGCCTGAGGGATGGTTTGTACCTGCCTCCCACGCTTCTACTGCTTTCTCTGACACCCCTAGATAGCCTGCAAACACCTTTTGAGACATGCCTGTTGTATTCCTAATCCTTTTAACATCTGCTGCACCATATACTTTTACAGGTTCTATGACAACTTTATGCCTTTTCAGTATAGGAGTTGTGCTTTTCGAATCTTTGATTGCTTCATCAAGACCAGTCACTATGCTCTCAAAAACGCTATTCTTACTCATTCGTTTTTCCTCCTAAGTTCTTTTCAAGCGTATCTATCATTTTTTTGATTTCTACTCTTTCCTGAAATGAAAGGTTGTCTTTCTCTTTTTTCTCATAAACAGTAATCAAAAATATCGTCTCAGCGAAAACAAAATCTACATAGCATACTCTTGCTCCGCCACTTTTACCACGGTTTTCAATCGCAACTCTTGCCTTCCGCAGTGCGCCTGTTCCTTTGATAACAGGGTACTTTTTAGGATTTGACATGATATCATTTTCAAGCATTCTTAAATCTTCATCATCAAATCCAATCTCATCCCACCTACGAGAAAACTCATTGGTTTGTATAAACGTTCTAGTCATTTCTACCTCTAATTATATACCCTATTTAATAGGGTGTCAAAGATTAAACGAATCATAAGTGTACACCATATCCTGCTCGATCACGAAGTCCTCATCGCAGACACTATACGAGCTGCTGCTTCTATCAAGGAGCTGGGTTGTGCACATGGCGGCTGTTGCCTCGCCCTCGATCAGGGCTTCATCAGTCTCCTTGTCACCAGCCAGAAAGCTCCCAAAGCCGAAAATCACTATAAGGGCTGCAAATATTATCACGAATGTATATACAAAGATCATCATCTGTCCATTTCTCCTTCAGGCGCCAGTATTTCATCCACGTCGACGCCGTAGTTTTCTTTTAATATTTCTTTTATCCGTAGCCCTGCGTTTCCCATTCTCTCCTTAACTGCAGGGACTCGCAGCTGTGCGTCTGAGGCAGCGTAGCTCATGGCTGCGTCCATATGCGCGGCTGCAAAAGAGATAAAAGCTGAGCCAGCAAGTGCTGCTACAAATAACTGGGCCACCTTGAGCACTCTCTTCTGAATACGCCTTTTGGGGTACTTTTTAAGCTCCTTGGCAATCTCCTGGCAGCTTTCATATCTGTCCTCTCTGTCAGGCCTTATGCACTTATCAATAATGTCCATAAGCTCCGGACTGCATTTTCCACCAAGAAGCAATAAAAGAGTCTTACCAAAACAGTAAATATCTGTTCTTGGATCAGTCTGCCCCAGATTTCCATACTGCTCCGGAGCTGCAAAACCTTCCGTTCCAAGGTTCAAAGTGTCAGTTATTCCGCCTGGCTCCATGAATCTTGCTGCCCCAAAATCAATCAGAGAAAGATGCCCGTCAGGCCTTAGCATGATGTTGGCTGGCTTAAGGTCCCTGTATATAACCGGCCACTTAAGACTATGGAGATATCCAAGCATATCAAGAAGCTCAAAGCCAAAGTCCACCACCTCTTTTTCTTCAAATCGTCCCTTACTTTTAAGGACCTTTGAAAGGCTGTTGCCAGGAATGTAATCAAGGACAAAAGCGTTATCATATTCTGCCACTACTCTGGGAATTAGCGGATGCTTTACAAAGCGAAGTACCCTGGTCTCATCTTCAACAATCTGCGCCGGGTTTTTCCCGTCAAAGACATGTTCCTTAATGATCTTAATGGTAACAGGCTTATCAGTCCTTTGGTCAACTGCCATGTAAACCACGCTGCTGCCACCTTCGCCGAGTTGTCTAAGTATCCTGAATCTGTTTCTATAAAGACTCTCATTATTCAAATAATCCAAATCAATATCCTCCATCTATCCACACCATATGTCTTTTGCCTCAAAACAAGCATCAGTACTCAAGGCACATTGCAGCTACCGAGATGTTGTCCTCTTCTTTTCTATCCATGGCAAGGCTTGCAAGCTTCCTGCACCCAGAGAGCATATCATCAGCTGTAACACACATCTGCGGGCAGAGCTTTGAGTGCATTTCATCTCCGCTTACAGTCCGCCAAAATCCATCGCTTACAGCAAGTACAGTAGTACTTGAATCTATCTCGCCCCGCTTTATCTCTGGATTTATCTCAAGGTTCGTGCCAACACTTTGTAGCAATACGCTTCTCTCAGGGTCTTTCAAGGCCTCATCTTCATTTATCAGCCCCTTATCGAGCTTATCCTGAACAACGCTCTGGTCCCTGGTTATCGCCTTTGCACTTTTTCTGTCCACAAGGTAGATCCTGGAGTCTCCAATGTTTAAGGTCATGTACCTTCTGCCAATCTGCAAAAAAGCTGTCATCGTGGTCCCAAGCTTTATACCACGGTGCTTTCCGTACCTTCTTATATCGCCGCTGCTCTTTACAATAAGCCTTGAAAGAGAAGTCTCAATTGTATCCCAAAGTCTGTCCTCCGGAAGGTTCTGCATAAGAGACAGCTCTTCGTGAAACCACCCTTCCAGCGCCCTTATCATCTTGCAGCTGGCAACCTCTCCCTTAGACAGGCCTCCCATTCCATCGCAGACTGCGGCAAAAGAAATCCTTCCATACCTTTTGGTGTTTGCCACCTTTACAAGACAGGAGTCCTGATTGACCTTGCGGACTTTCCCCGCATCAGTAAATACACATGCTTTTACTTCCATTTTGAATAAACCTCTTTTTTAAATAACAATTGTGAAATAGTGTCCGAATCGGACGGTCTGCACCAGCTAAATCGCTAAGTGCTCTGCACAAAAAAATGACTGTGTCACAGATGTGTGACACAGTCATGAATAATACAATGTAATTATTTATTTGTCAAGAAGGTCGTTCATGACCTCAACTGCCTTATCAAGCTGATTGTCTGTTTTGTCCTTGGCGTAAGCATCTGCATCATATTCAACCTCCACATCAGGCTCGATTCCAATGCCATGGATGTTGTTGCCATTAGGAGTGTAGTAATTACTTACAGTGAGCTTAACTGCTGTTCCGTCCTTAAGATCAAAGACTCTCTGAACAATTCCTTTTCCAAAGGTTGTCATTCCAACAAGCTTACCAAGCTTGTAATCCTTGATGGCTCCAGAAAGGATCTCTGAAGCACTTGCAGAATACTGATTGACCAGAACAACTACAGGAATATCTATCTCGTGAGCTCCGTCACAGGTGTAGTCTTCTCTCTCACCATTTCTGTCAACGGTATAAACTATGATTCCCTTAGGAAGAATCTGCCTTGCAATATCACATACAGCCTGAAGGCTTCCGCCCGGATTACTTCTAAGATCGATGATAAGACCTTCTATGTTGCTCTCTCTAAGCTCTGCCATTCCCTCTGTAAACTGGTCTGGAGTGATATCGTCAAACTCAGTGATCTGGAGATATCCGATGTTCTCTTTCTCTCCAAGGAGCTTGGTGTTGACTGTTGGAACCTCTACAGCTGATCTCTCAACATCAACTTCGATCTCCTCCATTTTTGAGCCTCGAAGAAGGGTTAAATGTACTGTGGTTCCTTCTGGTCCCTTTATGAGAGATACCACTTCATCAAGCTTAAGGCCCTGAGTTGACTCCTTGTCTACCTCGTAGATAATATCATCAGTCATAAGCTCTGCTCTTTCAGCAGGAGTTCCAGGCATTACGCCGGAGATCCTTGGAAGATTCATATCCTCATCAAGGCTTACATAAGCACCAATACCGTAGTAGATACCAGCAGTATCAGTCATGAGATCATTTAACTCTTCCTCTGTGTAATAAACTGAATAAGGATCGCCAAGGGAATCCATAAGACCTTTATACATTCCAACGGCCTCTTCCTCTTTGTCCACGTCAGTTTTGTAGTAATAAGTATCTATTACATCTTCCAGAGCTTCTATCTTGCCCAGTGTCTCATCATTTAAAAGCTCACCACTATCTGCAGCGGAACCAGCTCCAATACCAAAGGGTGATCCAAATCCATACATGAATCCCCAGAACACATAGATACCAGCCAGGATGAAAAGAGATACCATACACCCAACCAGTATTCCACTGACAAAGCGCTTTTTAAGCCTCACCTTCTGAGCCTTAGGATCCTGCTCCTGCGGAATGAACTGCTGCGGCTCCTGCTGAGGCATCATATCCATATTGTTACCTAAATTACTATCCATAACTTACTCCTGCCCACCTCTTACTTGAGATAATTCCATGGGCTTACATAATTACCATTTAATCTGACTCCAAAGTGAAGATGGGGTCCTGTGGATCTTCCAGTAGAACCAACTGCTCCAATCTTGGTGCCTGATGTAACATCCTGTCCCTTAGATACATACAGGGCAGAACAGTGCATGTAGATCGTATATAATCCGCCGCCATGGTTGATCATGATGTAGTTACCCATGGTGGAGTTATAATCTGCTGCTACCACTGTGCCATTATAAGCGCAAAGGATTGAAGATCCTGAAGGTGCAGCAAGGTCAATACCATTGTGCATCTTCTCAACTCCGAGAGTTGGATGCATTCTCATACCATAATTATCAGATATCCTTGTGTAATTAGGGCATGGCCATGTGAACATACCCCCATCATAGGTATATCTGCTATAGAGGGCTGCCTTATCCGCAGCAACCTCTCTTTCAAGAGCTGCGATGGCAGCATTCTCTGCCTTGATCTCATCCTCGTAGGCCTTGATAGCCGCTTCCTTGCTGGAGATATCTGATTTAACAGCAGACAGCTCACCGTTCTTGGTATCAATAAGGGCCTGAAGATTACCCTCTTCTTCCTCTTTGGCTGCCTTAGCTGCATCCAGAGTCTCTTTTTCCTCTTCCAGGGCCTCTTTTGTGAGCCTTATAAGTTCTGTTGTCTCTATGTACTCGTTGAGCTTTAACCTGTCGTAGGAAGAGAGCATCTCGATATACTCTGCCTTGTTCAGCATGTCAGCAAAACTTCCTGATTCAAGAAGCATCTCAAAATAAAGCGTATCGCCACGTTCATACATAAACTTGATACGCTTTTTCATAGCCTCATACTGAGCCTGCTGAATAGCTTCCGCCTCCTCAAGCTCAGCTGTAGTTGTTTCTATCTGCTGTTCTTTTTCTGAAATCTCATCTGCAAGAGCATCAATCCTTGCCTGAATGTCAGAAAGCTGTCCATCAAGCTGTGTGATATAGTTGTTCAGATCAGTCTTACTGGCCTCAAGCTGCTTTTTTACCTTTTCAAGGTCAGTCTTGGCATTTTTTAGAGAGTCTCTCTCTTTTTTAGCTGCACTGATCTGATTTTCCTTGGCCTTGATGGACTCTTCGGTGACCGCAGCGCTACTGGTGATCTTCAGGCTGCAGGTAGATACAAGCGCCACAAGAATACACATAAAGACGCATATTAATCTTTTTTTCAAACTTTTATACATGCAGGTGCTTCCTTACTGTGATGAAACTTCCAAGGAAACCAATACCAATACCTATCAAAAGAGATACTGGAATAAGCTTGTTATAGATCGTCTCAACAGGCAGGAAATTCAACAGTGAACTTAGCATTGTAAATCTAGAAGCCACATAAGTGATCACATGTGTGTAAACAAAGTAGATGATCACCAGTGGAATGATAGATCCGATAAGTCCTATGAGAATTCCCTCTACTACGAATGGTGCTCTTACAAAAAAGTCTGTGGCACCAATATATTTCATGATATTGATCTCATCCTTACGAACTGAGATACCCATTGTAACTGTGTTGCTGATAAGGAACACAGATACTAAAAGAAGCAGGATGATGATACCACCTGAAACATAAGCAATAAGAAGATTAAGTCCGCTGAGAGTTGTAGCTGTTACCTCTGACCTGTTTACCTCTCTTACCACGCTGATGGATTCAATGTAGGTTACAAGCGCCTGCTGCATTGAGACATCATTTAAATAGATCTGAAGGTTGGCTGACTCTGCAAGAGGGTTCTCTGTAAAACCATCTGCATACTCTCCAAGATATTCCTCCTTGAAGCCTTCCCACGCTTCATCTGCTGAAACATAGGTGATCTCTCTTACTTCAGGTCTCTTTTCAAGGTCACTCTTTACTACCAGGATCTCGTCCTCGCTGGTGCCCTCGTTAAAGAATACTGTTACAGACACGCCTTCCTCAGCAGTCTTAACTACATTCTGGAAATTGGCTATTATTGCATAGAACAGTCCAAAGAGAAACAGACATGCAGTGATAGTAGCAATTGATGCCAGTGTATACCACTTGTTTCTGCCAAGATTCTTAAAGCCCTGTCCTATGGTGTAAAAGAAACTACTACTCCTCATCGATGTACATACCCTCTTCCTCGTCCTCTATGATGACGCCCTTTTTCATGGTAATAACTCTCTTCTTCATAGCATTAACGATCTCTCTGTTATGAGTGACCACTATGACTGTTGTACCATTTTCATTGATCTGCTCCATGAGTTTCATGATTTCCCATGAGTTATTTGGATCAAGGTTACCAGTTGGCTCATCTGCCAAAAGAATGGTTGGCTTATTTACAAGTGCTCTTGCAAGAGCAACTCTCTGCTGCTCACCACCTGAGAGCTGGTTGATCTTATTCTTGTACTTACCTGCCAGGTTAACTGTGGCAAGGATAGATGGAACGTTTCTCTTGATCTCCCTTGTAGGAGTCTGTACTATACGCTGAGCAAATGCCACGTTCTCGTAGACATTTCTGTCCTTTAACAGTCTGAAATCCTGGAATACTATGCCAAGGTTTCTTCTAAACTTAGGGATCTTACTGTGCTTGATCCTGCGGAGATTGTAACCAAGTACTGTTATCTCTCCATCTGTGGGAACAAGCTCTCTTAAAAGGAGCTTGATCAGAGTGGACTTACCTGATCCACTGTCACCTACTATAAAAACAAATTCACCCCTCTTGATATGAAGGGTGACTCCGTTTAAGGCTGGTGCACCCGTAGAATAAGATTTAGTCACGTTCTCAAGCGTGATAACCTCATCCTCGGGAATCTGCCTGTTTGTTCTTCTTTTTCTGTATCCTCTTTCCATAAACCTCCCTCGTAGTCTGTAAAACGATCAGACTATCAAGTAAACTTCTCCATATACTTCATATATCTTACAACCATAAGTGCAATTTTAAAAGTAATTGCATCATCAAATACTCTAAGATCTAATCCGGTGCTCTTTTGAAGCTTGTCCAGTCTGTAAACAAGAGTATTTCTATGGATGAAGAGCTGACGTGATGTCTCTGAAACGTTGAGGCTGTTCTCGAAGAACTTGTCTATGGTAGTTAAGGTCTCCTGGTCAAAGTCGTCTGGATTTCTGCCTCCAAAGATTTCCTTGATGAACATCTTGCAAAGAGGGATTGGAAGCTGATAGATCAGTCGCCCGATGCCCAGTTCGCTGTAGCAGATAACCTTACGCTCGTCAAAAAAGATCTTGCCAACATCCAGGGCCATCTTAGCCTCTTTATATGAGCGGCTCACTTCCTTGATCTCTCCAACCACAGTACCATAAGCAATCCTTACTCCGGAAAGGCCTTCCTTTTCAAGACTCATCAGGATCTCTTCTGCGGACTTGGTGATCTCAGTGGGCTTACTCATCTCGCTGACATCCTTAACAATGATAACATTGTCCTCGTCAACCTCAGTGACAAAGTCTGTACCACTTCCAACGCAGGTTCTTGTAAGTTCCAAAACGTTACTGTCTCTTCCGCCTGCACACTCAACGATCATGGCAACTCTCTTGGCATCACTCTGGATATGGAGCTTTTTAGCTCTGGAATAGATATCCACCAAAAGAAGGTTGTCCAAAAGAAGGTTCTTGATAAAGTTGTCCTTATCAAATCTCTCCTTGTACGCTACAAGAAGGCTCTGGATCTGATATGCTATCATCTTGCCAAGCATATACACATTGTCGCCACTGCCAGTGCAGATGAGGATATACTCAAGCTGCTGCTCATCATAAATCTTGAAATACTGGTATCCCTGAATCTCCTGGGAATCAGCCGGTGACTCAACGAAATCTCTGGCTACAGAAGACACACCTCCTATATCAGTGGTTGTGGATGCAACCTCTTTTCCATCAATATCAAGGACGCAAAGATCCACGTGTGCTATGTTCTTAAGCCCGTCTATTGTGTTCTGTAAAATCTGATTGGAAATCATGTGCCACTCTTTCTTGCACGT
>NZ_JAGAYD010000133.1 GCF_017940685.1 Butyrivibrio sp.
AAATGGTGAGGACAATAGGGATGGAACAGATTCTAATGACAGTTGGAACTGCGGAGTAGAGGGAGATACCTCTGACCCTGAGATTCTGGATCTGAGATTTCGTCAGATGAAGAATATGATGACCATTCTTCTTACCAGCAGAGGAATCCCAATGCTCCTGTCTGGTGATGAGTTTGGAAATACCCAGTTTGGCAACAATAACGCCTACTGTCAGGACAACGAGATTTCTTATCTTGACTGGTCGCTGCTTGATAAGGACAGGAACAAAGACCTCTTTGAATATGTAAAAAGGCTCATCGCTTTCAGACGCTCTCATCCGGTGCTTATGGGCAGTAAGTTTAACTTTGGTGAAAATAGAACAGGTTATCCCGAGCTTTCTTTCCACTCATTAAAGCCCTGGGAGTTTGATGAAAACGCTCATAATTTGGCATTTGCCTACATGTTTGCTGAGGACCATGAAAAATATGGGACAAAAAAAGACGCATTCATTTATATGGCTGTAAACGCTCATTGGGAGGCACATACCTTTGAACTTCCCATTATTCCCAAGGATAAAAAGTGGTACCTGGCTTTCAGGTCTTCAGACATTTCCACAGATGTTGGAAAAGAGTATAAAATAAAGGACCAAAGCCACATTGACCTTGGTCCCAGAACTACAGCTATTCTGATTACAAAATAAATTTTAGTCACTAATAAGCTTAAGAGATGAAATATCTGGCGCAATGGCCATGGAGTAGTTGGTGTAATAGACCACAAAACCTGGCTTTGCGCCATTTGGCTTTTTGACATCTTTTCTCTTTAGATAGTCAATCTCAACCTTCTCCTGAACTTTGCCCTTTGAATAGTAGGCAGCAAGGGCTGCGGCTTCCTCAAAGGCTCTGTCTGGAACTTCCTTTCCCCCGGTTAAAAGAACTACATGTGAGCCGGGGATTTTTTTAGCGTGGAACCACCAGTCGCCGCCGTTTGCAGTCTTAAAGGTGAGTTCATCGTTCTGAATATTGTTTTTCCCAACATAAATATCAAAGCCGTCGCTGCTCAGGTAGTGGAAGGGCCTGCTGGTTATCTTTTCCTTGCGGCCGTTTTTGCCGGTAACGTGGGACTTGATATATCCGCTTTCAGAAAGCTCCTGACGGATCTGAGCAAGATCAGCTTCCTTTTTTGCAATATCAAGGGAAGTTGCTATAGATTCAAGCTGTTCTATGGTCTCAGAAACTTCCTTCATCTGTTCCTCAAGGGCCTGAGCTGTGCGCTTTAATTTGGTGTACTTATCAAAGTATTTATTGGCGTTTTCTCTGGCGGACAGGGTAGGATCCAAGGGAATCGTTATGTCTTTTCCTGTATTGTAGTCGTTTACGGTTATGGACTTGTCGCCCTCGTTAACGCTATAGCCATAGGTGTTAAGAAGTTCTCCGTATACCCTGTACTTGTCCTTCTTGTCACAGTCAGCCATCTGCTTTCTTTGAAGATCGTACTTCCTTACGTTTCTCTCAAGTGTAGTCTGGACAATCTTTCTAAGGTCCACGGACTTTTGCTTGATCCTGGTAACCACATTCTTTTCAGCGTAGTACTGGGATATAAGCGCTGAAATATCAGAAATGACTCTGATGCCTGGAACTGAAGACTTAAGGGAAGGGTTACTGGCATTTTTAAGGTCAAAGCCGTAGATACTAAGCGGGATGGAAGAGTACTCTTTTGGTGCATCCCCGTCATAGTAGATGGCAGGGACAAAAGAGCCTTCTCTTACATGTTCCATAATGACGTCAAAGGCCCTGTACACAGATATGGACTCTGAGGTAGAAAGGGCGTTGGCGGGCTTATCTGCATCAACTAAGGCTCTGTAGCAGATCTCCTGTGCGATAATAGGAGAAAGGCCGGTGTAGCTTGAATAGATTGCCTTAAATACAGGCATGGGCTTACCCAGCACGAGAGATGAAAACTCATCTGCAGTAGTCTCAAGGGGATTAGCCTTGTCCTGACTTGGGATAAAGTAGGTGCGGCCTGGAAGGACTTCCCTTACTGAACTTACAGAGGCAGGGATATGCTTGATACTGTCTATGATAACGTCCTGCTCGTCAGTAAAGATGATATTGCTGTATTTGCCCATGATTTCGATCAAAAGAACCTTATGGCGAAGGTCACCCATTTCATCAAGGTGCTCGATCTCAAACCGGATTATCCTCTCAAGACCACCAGGCTGGGATACCGATGTGATGCGGCCATTCTGGATATGCTTTCTAAGGAGCATACAGAAATTGGGCGCAGTCATGGGAGATGCCTTGGTCTCATCTGTCAGGTACACAAGAGGAAGTGATGCGTCAGAGGACAGCACCAGTCTTGTCTGCTTGATTCCATATTGTTCTGCTGCCTCGTAGGAGAGCTTGACTGTGATAAAAAGTTCATCGCTCTCGGTCTGGGCAATCTTGTATATGCGACCTCCCACCAGGAGGTTTTCAAAATCTCTTTTTAAATTTGCAACTGTAATTCCATCAAATGCCATAATAAAGCCTCTTTTACATAAATGAATTCAATACAGTATACCACAAGTTACTTGATTAAAGCGACAATTACTGATATAGTTAGACCTAGTATTTATTTGGTTTTTCGGAGGTTTTTTGGTATGGAATCAGAAAAGAAGATAATGCTCTCTGGCATTCAGCCAAGTGGAGATTTACATTTAGGTAATTATCTGGGAGCCATCAAGAACTG
>NZ_JAGAYD010000134.1 GCF_017940685.1 Butyrivibrio sp.
CCCTTGAAAAGAAACAGGAATTTACCCTTAAGATAACACAGGCAAATAAGACTCAGCTCATAACAATACTGTATGAAATGGTGATCGATTATCTCGAGGAGAGTATAGATGAACTGGCAGTAGGTCAGAGAGTTGATGCGGAAAAGAGCCTTATGCACGCCCAGAACTGCATCGATGAGCTTATCCATTCCCTTAATATGGAGTATGAGCTTGCCAGAAACCTTCATAAGATTTACATTTTCTCAAAAACAGAGCTGGCTGTTGCCTCTGCAACTGGAAATATCCACAGAGTATGGAAGGTTAAAAAGAACTTTGAAAAGCTTCATGAGGCTTATGTAGAACTTGAAAAGTATGATACTTCAGAGGTTCTTATGGGCAACACCCAGAAGGTTTATGCGGGCCTGACCTATGGAAAATACTCTTTAAATGAGGATATTACGGCACTTTCCATGAACAGAGGTCTTATGGCGTAAGGTGACCTTAAGAAAATCTTAAGATATTAATATTTCAGAGAAAAAAGTAAGCAGAGCGAATAGAAATTATCGATTTAACAAAGAGCGGAAAAACATACTTTCCGCTCTTTTATTGCTTTTGGGGCAAAACCCAAGTGCAAAATTGCATAAAAAACAATTATGAATTTTTGCGGGCAATGGGATTTTCAGGGGGTTTACAAAGAAAATCAAACATGTTAGATTTTTTTTCGCGAGCTCGACAATTGCTATGAAAGGGGTAGATATTTATTTTCGCAATCTTAATACTGTTTTTGACAGGGGCTGTTTTTACAGATCTGTTCAAGGACAAGATATTTAACGCCTGGGTCATTCCGGCACTTTCTACTGGCGTTATCTCATCACTTATTCAGGGCTCTGACAGATTATTTGAATCTCTGTCAGCAGTGGGAGTAGCATTTCTTATTCTTTTACCTGTCTATTTTCTAAAGGGCATTGCAGCCGGAGACGTGAAGCTATTCATGTCAGCAGCATCTTTTTTATCAGTCAGTGATACACTTTCCTGTATCCTGGTCTCATTTTTTATCGCAGGAATCATTTCGGTTCTGGTTATCATTTTCAAAAGAAACAAACAAAAGACGATACATTTTGCAATACCGGTTTTGGTAAGTGTTTTATTCGTCATGGGAGGTATTTTATGATGGAGAGTATCCTTGCTATTTTTGATAAGAGCACTCTTTATTCCATGAGGCTTTCAGAGTATCTAAGGGAGCATTTAAAGCTGTCATTTAGTATTCAGACTTTCACGGAAAAAGAAGAGTTTATGGCTTTTTTGGAAAGTGAGGAAGTATCGCTTCTTGTAGCATCAAGTAGTGCAAGCCTTGGCCTTGAAGAGGCACTACGGGACAGATGCGGATCTGTGATGATCTTAGAGGAAGAGGACTTTAAAGGTCCTTCAGGATGGGATGATAGTGACGGCTTTTTCCACATGAGCAAGTATCTTCCTGCGGGAAAGATCCTGGAGAAGATCCTTACAGTGTGCATGGAGAGTCCTGATGGCTTTTCTGATCTTGGCATAAGGCACATGGAAAACGACTGCAAGGTCATAGGTCTTTACACACCGCTTTCAGGAAGCGGGCAGACAACACTGGCAGTTCAGATGGCGGAGCAGCTTGCAAGGACCAATAAGACTATATTTATCAGTTTTGAGAGTTTTTCGGCTCTAACAAGGACCTTTGACGACGAGGCAAAGCAGGATATCACAGATATGATGTACTACGCTGACTGCGAGAGAGATAAGTTCTGCATCTATCTTGAGAAGATCAAGATAAGAGAATACGGAGTTGACTACATCGCGCCAGCTAAAACTGCCATGCAGATAAAGGAAATGGGATATGAGAAGGTAAGGGAGCTGATAGCTCTTTTATCAAGGGAAGCAGGATATGAATATGTGATCCTGGACCTTAAAGATTATCCAGAAGGCTTCTTTGATATCCTGTCCATGTGCGATGTGCTCTATACCATAGGCAGAAACAACTCAGCAGATCAGTATCGGATGGGCAAGTACAATAAGGTACTTTGCGAAAATGGCTACGAGGAAGTTCTTTCAAAGACAGTGAGGTGCTTTTTTCCTGATGACTGCGGCGGTGCTTCATACAAAAAGCATGTAGGAGAGCTCATAAAGAAGGGGCAGGAGGTGCTGCTTCTTGGAGCATAACTTGGACGAGCTGAGAGTCAGGATCAAGGAAGAGGTGGTAAGGAGCCTTGATTTTTCCAGGGAGATAAGTGATGAGGAGCTGTTTGAACTGATAGATACTGAGATTGGAAGCTTTCTTAGGGATAAGGCGCTGCCAGTCAGTGTCAAAAAGACCCTCAGGATGAATGTGTATCATTCCATAAGAAAGCTGGATGTACTTCAAAGTCTTGTGGATGACCCTTCTATCACAGAGATAATGGTCAACGGCACCGACAATATCTTCATCGAAAAAGACGGTAAGATATGTAAGTCGGGTCTTCATTTTGAATCAAGACAACGCCTTGAGGATGTGGTTCAGCAGATTGTTGCTTCCTGCAACAGAGTTGTCAATGAATCATCGCCAATAGTGGATGCAAGGCTTGAAAATGGGTCTCGAGTAAATGTTGTATTATCACCTATTGCCCTAAATGGCCCCATCGTTACCATAAGAAGATTCCCGGATCAGCCCATCACCATGAAAAGGCTGATAGAGCTGGGATCGATCTCTGAATATCTTAAAAGTTATATCGAAGTGCTGGTAAAAGCCGGGTATAACATCTTTATTTCTGGAGGAACAGGGTCTGGAAAGACCACTTTTTTAAATGCACTGTCTGATTTTATTCCAAAGGATCAAAGACTTATCACAATTGAAGATAATGCTGAGCTTCAGATTCGAGGCGTGCCAAATCTGGTAAGGATGGAGGCAAGAAACGCCAATGTGGAAGGTTGCAGGCCCATCACCATAAGGGACCTCATAAAATCTTCTCTTAGAATGCGTCCGGACTGGCTGGTGGTGGGAGAAGTCAGAGGCGATGAGTGCGTGGATATGTTGCAAGCCATGAACACAGGGCACATGGCCATGAGTACAGGTCACGCAAACAGCGCTGCAGACATGCTCTCCAGAATTGAGACCATGGTACTCATGGGTATGGAGATCCCGCTTTCTGCGGTAAGAGGCCAGATTGCCTCTGGAATCGACATTGTGGTCCACCTTGGAAGACTTCGTGACAGGAGCAGAAAGGTCCTTGAGATATGCGAGCTTGAAAAAGAACTTGATGAAAGAAGCGGAAGGATCAAAGTGAACACGCTGTTCAGGTTCGAGGAGAGTGAGAGTATGAGC
>NZ_JAGAYD010000135.1 GCF_017940685.1 Butyrivibrio sp.
GGCAGAGAACAAGTTCACTCTTGATTCTAAGCCTGCTACAGAGGACTTCCAGAGCTTCCTTGATGGTGAGGTTAGATACCTTTCACTTAAGCTCAAGAATCCTGAGAGAGCTGCTAAGCTCAACGCTGCTGCTGCTCAGCATGCTAAGGAGCACAGAGCTTACCTTGAGAAGCTCGTTACTCTTTACGGTAAGGACTGATTTATTCAGGACCTGCTCTAAAGGCTGATAGGTAAAAGACATACTGCCACTCGGATGGTCATCCATTCGGGTGGCAGTTTTTATATTGGAAAAAGAGATTTGATTTTGGGTGGTATTGTTGTATTATGTGATGAAAAGAAATAATGAAAGGTGGTACGCCACGTGATACAGGATATAAAACCATACTTTTTAGATAACCACTTTGATCCGGCAAAAGAGCTATCTGCAGATAGCAGGATCATTATCATTAGAGATAACAACTATCTGCTTAACGAAAAGTCTCTGGAGGCAGGTATTGTAGAATTCCCTCACACTTCAGATTTTGATACTGAACTTACAGATTCCGACTTCGCCTACATCTACACCATTGGCGAGGATAATTTCTTTTTATACATATCAGACAAACACAAGGAGTTTAAGATCCCGGGCTACGCTTACACCCAGCTTAACGTCATCAGGGGAAAAGAGCTCTCTCCCAAGCACATGGTATATGCAGCCTTTACTGCCTACCATCTGAACACCTGGTACTCCACATCAATTTACTGCGGAAGATGTGGAACCAAAAATGAAGTTGATAAAAAGGAGCGCGCAATGCGCTGCCCTCATTGCGGAAACGTAACTTACCCAAGGATCAATCCTGCCGTGATCATCGGCATCACTGACAAAGCGACCAACAAGATGGTTCTTACCAAGTACAACAGGGGCTATGCAAACTTCGCTCTGGTGGCGGGCTTTACTGAGATCGGAGAGACCATGGAAGGCACGGTAGAGCGTGAAGTCATGGAAGAAGTTGGCCTTAAAGTTGGGAACATCAGATACTACAAGTCCCAGCCCTGGGGCATTGCCAGCGACATACTGATGGGATATTTTTGCGATGTTGACGGGGATACCACGATCCACATGGACAACGAAGAGCTTAAGCTTGCCAGGTGGTTTTCTCCAGAGGAGATAGAACTTCAGCCAACACCCTACAGCCTTACAAACGAGATGATGGAGCTGTTTAAGGACAATGGATACGAAGGAACAATTTAATGGTCAGTGATAAGAAAAGATTTTCGCTTGCGATAAATACTGTCAGTTTTACATGTTTATACCCAAATGATATGATTTATCAACAACAGTTGTAGGGAGAGTGAACATGGGCGTGGCTACACAGGTTGAGCTTACCAGACAGCAGATTGAAACTATAAACAACCTACTAAGTGGACTGAAATTCGGCAACATAGTGTTGATTGTCCAGGATGGTAAGATCATTCAGATCGACAAAACTGAAAAGCATAGATTGTAAGCGCTGACTAGAAAACTAGAGGCATTACAGGACATAACCTAAATGGTTGTGGCTTGTGATGCTTTTTTTATTGCGTACAAAAGTACCAAGTTTCGGAGGTAAGAGATGGCACAGGGATTTGACAGACATTTTGACAGGCATGACACAGACAGCATCAAGTGGGATCTGACAAGAGAGGGAGAGTTACCAATGTTCATAGCTGATATGGATTTCGAATCAGCGCCTGCGGTGAGGGAGAGGATTGAAAAGAGATTAAAACATCCGGTATACGGATACACAAGAACACCAGATGAACTGATAGAGAGCTTCACGTCATGGTTCAAAGGTGAATATGAATATGAGCCCAAGAAAGAATGGGTTGTTCCAATAAGCGGAATCGTTCCGGCGCTTGCGGTGGTAAGTAACTTGGGCGGAGGCAGCTCAATAACAGTAACACCAAACTATCACATGCTGCTGGATGCACCAGAAAAGGCAGGCAACAAGATGATCCGTGTTCCATTAAGGAACGACGAAGAATATTACACCTTCGATTTTGACGCGTTGTCAAAAGCTCTTTTGCCGGATACAAAACTGTTCTATCTGTGCAATCCGCAAAATCCGGTGGGAAGGATCTACAAGCATGATGAACTGGAAGATGTAAGCAGGTTTGCAAAGGAAAATAACCTGGTAGTCATCTCGGATGAGATACACTGCGAGCTGGTTTACGATAGAAGACATATCCCATTCCTGACTGTAGATGAATTTGCAAAAGAAAATTCCATAAGCTTTTATGCTCCGGGAAAAACCTACAATATCCCAGGCGTGTCACTGGCCTTTGCAGTAATTCCAAACGAGTTTTTGAGAAAAGAGTTTAACAGGCTTTCATATGCGCTGGGTCATCCGGGAGTGTTCAATATTGAAGCTGGGATTGCAGCTTATTCCCAGTCAAAGGTATGGCGACTTGGACTGATTGAATACTTAAGAGAAAACAGAGATTATCTGGAGTCAGAGCTAAAGAGAAGATTTCCGGATGCAGTGTTTACTCACACAGAGGCGACTTACCTTCAGTGGATCAATTTTGGAAAAGGCATCGATGCAGATTTTCTTAGAAAGAACGCGAAGGTCTGGCTGACAGATGGTAAGGACTTTGGTGGAGAGGGATATGTGAGACTTAACTTCGGATGTCCGAGGGATTATATCACTGAGGCCCTGGACCGCATAGAAAGTGCAGTATTCAAGGGAGGGGAGAAAAAGTATGGCTAACGTTTTTGATTGGAGACTTATCTTTTCCAATATTCCAGAACTGATGCAGTATCTGCCAATAACGCTGGAAGTAACCATCATTTCTTATGTGATGAGCCTGGTTGTGGGACTGGCAGTTGCTCTTATTAAGATACACAAACCTAGGGTGCTGTATCAGATAACAGCCTTCTATGTTTCTTTTACCAGAGGAACGCCGGTGTTGGTGCAGCTGTATCTTACATATTTCGGAATACCGATGATACTGCAGTTCATCAACTACAAGTGGGGGACCAATTACAATGCAAGCTTCATACCAAGCATTGTGTTCGCACTGGTTGCTCTGTCACTAAATAGTGCAGCTTACAACTCAGAGTTTATCAGGGCTGCAATAGAGAGTGTGGATAGGGGACAGATAGAAGCGGCTAACTCCATTGGAATGACCGGTTGGCAGACCCTCAGGAGGATAGTAATACCGGAAGCCTTTGTGGTGGCGCTCCCTTCACTTGGAAACGCGCTGATAAATATGGCAAAGAGCACATCACTGGTATTTACCTGCGCGGTTGTGGACATTACCGCAGGAGGCAAGCTCATAGCAGGACGAAACTACAGATATTTTGAAATGTATCTTTCACTTTCAATTATCTATTGGGCTATCACGCTGGTGATTTCAACGATATTCAGGTATTTGGAGAAACGTGTCAAGGTAGGAGATAAGGAGGTAGTGGTTATCTATGATAGAAGTAAAAAAGCTGCATAAGAGCTTTAAGAAGCTCCAGGTCCTTAAAGGAATTGACCTGACTGTCAATGACGGCGAAGTAGTTGGGATCATAGGCGCTTCAGGCTCCGGAAAATCTACACTACTGCGATGTATAGACTATTTGGAAAAACCTAATGCAGGACAGATACATTTTGACGAGGTGGACTTTGATGTGAAAAAAGCTACCAAAGGCGACATCACTTATATGAAGTCCCACACAACGATGGTCTTTCAGCAGTTTAATCTATTCAAACAAAAGACTGCTTTAGAAAATGTCATGGAAGGTCTGGTGATCGTCCAGAAAAAGAGTAAGGAAGAAGCAAAAAAGATCGCTCTTGAGTACCTTGAAAAGGTTGGGCTCCTTGACAGAGCTGGACACTATCCAAGCCAGTTATCTGGTGGACAGCAGCAGAGAGTTGCTATTGCAAGAGCACTGGCTCTTGATCCAAAGGTGATCCTGTTTGATGAACCTACATCAGCCCTTGATCCTGAGATGATCCAGGAAGTACTTAAGGTTATTAGGGATGTGGCAAAGAGCGGCAAGACAATGCTTATCGTGTCCCATGAGATGAACTTCATCTACGACATCTGCGACAAGGTTGTTTTTCTTGAAGATGGAAAGGTGCTGCAGGAGGGAACTCCAAGGGATGTCCTTATCAATACCGAAAACGACAGGATCAAACAGTTTGTGTCAAAGGTCAATTTTGTTGAAAGATATGTTAACCAATATTCAATTTAAATACGAGGAGGAGACAAAATGAGAAAAAATCTGATCGCAAAAACAGGAAGTGCATTACTGGCAGCGGTTACTATTATGACTGCGCTGGCTGGATGCGGAAGCAAGGATGCTGTAAACACAGCTGCAGCAGCAGACAAGACAGCTGAGCCACAGGCAGCAGCGGAGGCATCAACACAGGAGGCAGCTGCTCCTGAAACAGAAGTTAAAAAGATCATTGTTGGTACAGGCGGATCACCAAAGCCATGGCTCTGGGTTGAGGAAGACGGATCCATCGCAGGTTACGATGCTGAGGTTATCTACGCAGTTGATGAGCTTCTTCCACAGTATGAGTTTGAGTTTGAAAAGACAGAGTTCGCAAGTCTCTTTACCGGCGTTGATTCCGGAAGATATGTGATGGCAGTAAATAACTTCGCATGGAAGGAAGAACGTGCCCAGAAATATCTCTATGGCGATGAGTATGTATGCTACGAGAAAAAAGTCATCATCGTTAAGAAAGGCAATGATGATATCAAGTCTCTTGCAGATATTGGAGGACATAGCGTATACACAAACGGATCAGGCCTTGCGTCACAGCTGTTCCTTGAGGAATACAACACCAAGAACCCTGACAATCCTGTAGAGCTTGTCTTCTCAGACGCAGATACCCTTAAGACAATTCAGGATATTGTTGCTGGAGTAGTAGATTTCGGATTCCTTGATCAGCCGATGCTGAAAGTTTATTTGGAGTCATATCCTACTCTGAATGAGGACCTGGACATCATCGAGCTTACCGATGAAGAGTCAGAAGCAGTGAATCCACCTTATACATACTTTATCTATGCCAAGACCGATGATGGTGAGGCAGTTAAGACTGCTGTTGATGAGGCACTTAAGGAGCTTAAGTCTAATGGCACAATAAAGAAGCTTTCTGAAGAATACATAGGTTATGACGTAACTGGAAGATGATGATACTGGAGGATTGTCATGATCGCGATTACCAACGCTAATGTTTTTGATGGTTTAAGTGACAGACTGCACAAAAATGTAACGATTGTCATTGATGGGGAATTTGTAAAAGAGATCATTGAAAAGAGCATTTCAAATGAGCAATTTGAAAAAGTGATCGACGCTAAGGGAAAGACTGTGATCCCTGGCCTTATTGACAATCATGTGCACCTGATGTTTGGGGATGGAAGGCTTGATGAGCTTACAGTTCACGGTGTGAGGAATGCCAAAAACCTTCTCTATGCTGGTTTTACAACCATAAGAGATGCAGGCGGAGCTGTGTACGGAATAAAGAAGGGAATAGATGATGGAATCATTGAAGGCCCAAGGATCTTTCCTTCCTACAGTTTTATATCTCAGACCTGTGGACATGGAGACTTCAGGGAGAGCAGGGCTGCATACAGGATTGCGGATCACATCTACACTTCTCCAAATCTCATGAATGGGCAGTCCTATATCGCTGATGGAGTTTCTGAAGTTTTGAAAGCAGTCAGGGAACAACTTTTCCTTGGGGCATCGCAGATCAAGATAATGGCCGGTGGAGGTCTTTCTTCACAATACGATCCCGTACAGACGCAGCAATATACACTTGAAGAAATGAAGGCAGCAGTCAGCGCTGCGTCTGATTATGGAACTTATGTCATGGCTCATCTTTATACTACTGAATCTATAAAAAGAGCTTTAAGAGCAGGAGTAAAAAGTCTTGAGCATGCGCACCTTATAGATGATGAAGCCGCAAGAATAGCCGCTGACAATGACGTTTTCATAGTTCCATGTCCAAACTTTGGTCATGGCAAAAAAGATCAGAAGGAGCCACCAAAGAGCGGAGACCTCTATAAGGACATGGCTAGAAAGGCACTGTTTTCAGGGGTAGAAGTTCAAGCCGAGCTTATTAATAAATACAACCTCAACGTGGCCTATGGCACAGACTTCATTGAAAGATTTAACAAAGGAACCCCAAGGCTCGACGATCTTGTAAGCTACGCTGAAAGATTTGGAAATTTCAAAGCCCTAAAGAGCGCTACAGGTGATGGCTACAGATTATCCAAGCTTACAACTTATCAAAACCCTTATCCAGAGGGAAAAGTCGGCGTTTTAGAAAGCAGGGCCTTTGCAGATCTTCTTATAGTAGATGGCAATCCACTTGATGATATTTCAGTACTTACCAAGGCTGAAAACATCAAGCTGATCATGAAAGGCGGGAAGGTGTTTAAAGATATCTAAGTAAGTATATTTGTCCTCATGCGGCCGTATCTGCAGGTTTTGAGCAGAGCAAACGGCCGCGTTTTAATGGTTTAAAGCACTAATAAGAAAAAGTTATTGCCAAATATAAATTTCAGCTATTAGACAGTAGGGCTTTATGCAAATAAAATCAAACGTAATAACAGAGAAAGGGCTCAAAATGCCGATGAATACACAAGGAAACGCACTGCCGGAACTAGTAGATCCATTGGAACATATAAGTAATCAGCACCCATGTTTTGGAAAGGGACCAAATCTCAATAAAGGAAGGATCCATCTTCCTGTAAGTCCCACCTGCAATATACAGTGTGCGTTCTGCAACAGATCAAGAAATACATATGAAAAGAGACCTGGAGTTACAGGTGAGATACTGACGCCTGTTGAGGCTGCAGATGTTGTAGATAAGGCATTAAAGCTCTGCCCGGAGATAACGGTTGCAGGAATAGCCGGGCCTGGAGATACACTGGCCAGTGACTACGCCATCGAGACCTTTAATGTCATAAAGGAAAGACATCCGGAGCTTATAAACTGCCTTAGTACTAATGGACTTCTTCTTGAAGAGAAGGCAGAAAGGCTTATTGAAGCGGGAGTCAAGACAATCACTGTGACAGTGAATGCTGTTGATCCAGAGATCCTGCAGCATATATGTCTTTTCATTGTAAAGGATGGAAAGACATATGTAGGAACTGAGGGCGCAAAGATCCTTATTGATGCTCAAAAGAGAGGCATCAGGAAGGTAAAAGAACTTGGCGCAATGGTAAAGGTAAACATGGTATTGTGTCCAGGTATCAACGACGAGCACGTGGAAGATGTTGCAAAGACAGTATCTGAGCTCGGAGCAGACTTTTTTAACATCATCCCGTTGATCCCGCAGCACAAGTTATCACACCTTCATGAACCAAGCTGCCAGGAGCTATATGAAGCAAGGGCTAAGGCTGAGAAATATATAAGAGTCTTCAGACACTGCCAGAGGTGCAGGGCAGATGCGGCAGGTATACCAGGAAAGCTTGAGATTTCAGATAAGCTCTACGACCTGAAAAAGTTAAATGCCCAGAATACATTTTCACACGGTTAAGGAGACAGATATGAAATACCTTGTTGGAATTGCCACTCACACCGGAGAGAACATAGACATTCACTTTGGTCACTGCAAAGAATTTCAGATCATTGAAGTCACAGACAATGAGAGCTATGAACCGGTGGATGTGATAGATGCAGGAAGAGCATGCGACGGAACCTGCGACCACACAGAAATAGCAAGAGTAGGTGAGCTATTAAAGGATTGTAAGTATGTGCTCTCAGCCAAGATAGGGCCAGGGGCTGCGAAGATACTTAGAGATATAGGGATAGTTGCCCTGGAGATCGAGGCACCTATTGACTATGCGATAGATAAGATCATGGTTTACGACCAGAGACAGGCACAAGCAAACAGAGGATAATACGGAGGCGCAACAGAGATGGGAAAAGTAGCACAGAGTTTAACTGATCTTATAGGGGGAACACCGCTTCTTAAGCCAAACAGGTTTCTTAAGATTCACGGGCTTGAAGCAGAGCTTTATCTAAAGCTTGAGTATTTCAATCCTGCTGGATCAGTCAAGGACAGGATTGCATTTGCGATGGTTGAGGATGCGGAAAAGAATGGAATCCTTAAGGAAGGTTCAACGATCATTGAACCAACTTCTGGAAACACAGGTGTAGGACTTGCTTTTGTGGGAGCAGTAAAGGGATATAACGTTATCCTCACAATGCCGGAGACCATGAGTATTGAGAGAAGGACGCTGGTTGCAGCTCTAGGAGCGCAGGTTGTGTTAACACCTGGAGCCCAGGGCATGAATGGTGCCATCAGACAGGCGGAGGCATTAAATGCGCAGATCCCTAATTCAGTGATACTGCAGCAGTTCGAGAACCCTGCCAATGCGAGAGCTCACGAGCAGACAACAGCCAAGGAGATATGGAGAGACACTGACGGAAAAGTAGATATCTTCGTTGGAGGAATAGGAACTGGTGGAACAGTTACAGGTACAGGAAGAGGGTTAAAAGAGCTAAATCCAGAGATCAAGGTTGTAGGCGTGGAGCCTTGGGAGTCAGCAGTTCTTTCTGGAAGACCATCAGGACCACATAAGATACAGGGCATCGGAGCAGGATTTGTCCCTAAGGTTTTGGGACTGGACATCATAGATGAGATCCTTCCTATAAGGGGAGATGAGGCAATCGATACTTCAAGAGAGCTTGGAAGATATGAGGGACTTCTTGTTGGAATTTCTTCAGGTGCAGCAGCACATGCGGCATATCTTCTTGCAAGGCGCCCTGAAAACAAGGGAAAGACGATAGTAGCTCTTTTGCCTGACACAGGTGAAAGATACCTTTCAACAGAACTTTACAGATTTGGAAACATAAATAACTAAGTGTAGGAGGAGAGACTAGAATGGCTTGTTTTGTTGAACGCCCCAGGACCACATGTGCCCTCGGGGGAGCAATAGCAGTTATCAACGCGCTGCCAGGTGTGACGCTTGTCAATCACACAGCTATAGGCTGTGGCGGTAATCTATCCGGTGTTATCTCCGGAGGTGGCGGAAATATGGGTGATGGAATTTTTGCTGGATCTCATATGCCAAGCTCCGCAGTTGGAGAGAGGGAGATCGTATTTGGTGGAGCAAACAGGCTCACTGAAGAGATCGAGAATGCACTGGATGTAATTGATGCAGAACTGTTTGTAGTTGCAACAGGATGTATGACAGAGATGATCGGTGATGACGTAGAGGCAGCAGTAAGGGCAGTGGAGAACCCAAGAAAGCCTGTCATCAACATCAGCACTCCTTCATTTAAGGGAGATGCCTACTACGGATACGAGATCATCCTTGATGCAATCTTTAATAAATTCGTTCCAAAGAGCGAGGAAAAAGATAGTAAGCTCGTTAACATCTTCGGAATCGTTCCGGGATTTGATCCATTTTTCAGAGGAGACCTAACTGAGATCAAAAGACTCTTAAATAAGCTTGGGCTTAAGGTCAACACTTTCTTTACTGCAGACCAGACCTTTGAAGGCAATGTTCTTTCAGCATCTAAGGCAGCGATTAATATTCTTTTATCTCCAGTATGGGGCACAACAATTGTTAAGAACTTTGAGGAGGTTCATGGAACACCTTACTTCCAGACACTTCTTCCTATCGGTGCCATTCAGACAACTAAGTTCTTAAGAGACCTTGCTGAGCACATCGATATCGACAGCGACCTTCTTGAAAAAGTGATCCAGGAAGAGACAGACGAATACTACGCTGACTTTATCAGAGCAACAGACACTATCACCAACAGGCAGTGGTACTTCTACTCAGCTACAATTACCAATTCAAATTATGCGATCCCTGTTGGGAAGTATCTCTATGAGGAGCTTGGCTGGCATCAGAACGACACCATTGTAACGGACATATTAAAGCCAGTTAAAAAGCGCGCTCTCACAAAGGCCTTTGAGGCAAATGACTTTGGTTCAACACTGACGCTGGATACGGATACCCAAAGGATCAGCAGAGAGCTCATAAAGAGAAGACCAAGAAACCAGGGACAGAGATACTGGGACAACAACACACCGTTTTTCCTTCTGGGCAGTTCCCTTGACAGGACCACGGCAGCTGAAGTGGGTGGAACAGCGCTTCCAATAAGCTTCCCACTTAGCTCAAGGCTCATTACCACAAGGGCCTACGCCGGATACAAGGGTGGCCTGCAACTTGTAGAAGATATTTTCAGCACATTGCTTGCATAAAAGGAGGAGGAAAAATGGCTGCAACAACAGAAAAAGACGTAAATTATTACAACCAGGCGATGCCTCCTGTAAGAGATACAAGACTTCAGATCGCTGATACCTTCCATGGCTGTGCCTGTGAAATGGCGGACTGTTCAAAGTCAGGGTGCCTTTTAAAGAAAAACAGGAGCTTCTGGCAGACCAATGCTTGTCAGATGGCGTTGACACTGATGATGTGCTCAACAGTACAGAACTCAGTAGTTATCATGCATGGCCCTATCGGCTGCGGAACCCAGCTTCATGGCCTTGCTGCAAACGCAGTAAAGGGAAAGACAAACAGGGGACTTCCGGATCAGAAGGCTCCAATCTGGCTCTCATCCAATCTTGGAGAGACAGACGTAATCAATGGAGGAGAGAAAAAGCTCCAGGAAACTATCGAGTATGCTGACAGGACCTACAGACCTGAGATCATCTTTGTAGTAGCTACCTGCGCGCCAAACATCATAGGTGACGACGTGGAAAAGATCGTAAACATCACCAATGAAACCTGTGCGGCTCAGGTTACAGCGCTTCACTGCCCTGGCTTCAGATCAAGGGTTGTGGCATCAGCCTACGACAGTTTTTATCACAGTCTCATAAGACATATCAATTTCAAGGCGATCCCTTACAAGGACTATGTGCCTGACAACCCTGCAGATCCCGCAGCACAGATGGGTGAGGCAGTATTTAAGTACAAGATAGCCCACACTGTTAACCTGTTCAATGCAACATCAATCGGATACCAGGATGAGCAGGAGATGGTGAGACTCCTTCAGGCTCTTGGCCTTAACGTAAGGATCTATGCAGAGTATTCAAGCGCTGATGACTTTAGGCTCCTGCCTTTTGCTGCACTCAATGTCAGCCTCTGCAACATGCATGATGACTACATGCTTAAGTTCCTTGAACAGGAATACAACATGCCGTACATCATCGAGGGAATGCCAATTGGTCCGGACCAGACAAGAAAGTGGCTTGTGGCCATTGGTAAATTCTTTGGCCTTGAAAAGGAAGCAAACCTTCTTGCTGACTACGAGGAGAAAAAGCTTGCAGAAGCTATTGAGCCTCTAAAGCCTAAGTTTGAAAAGAAGAAAGTTCTTCTTGGAGGCGGAAGTGTCAGAGTTGCTGCTGAGGCCATGGCTCTTAAAAAGATTGGAATTGATGTTATTGGAATCAGAGGTTACAACTTCGACTCCAACGCAGATCCTGTGTTTGAAGAACTTGGTGAGGAGCTTCCGGATGTTACCCTAACAGTTAGTAACCAGGCCTATGAGTTTGCTAACCAGCTGGTTAAGTATGCACCGGATCTTGTTATCACACATAACGGCTCTCATGCAATCCCTGCAAGACTAGGTTTCCCTTCAATCCAGCTCTTTGATGCGGGTTCAACATTCTTCGGATACGGCGGTTTTTACAGTCTTGCGAAAAAGATAATCTTCGCCCTTGAGAATAACAACCTGGCAAAGAACATTGTGGGACATGCAAGACTTCCATACAGGAAAGAGTGGTATGAACAGGATCCATTCGCTTATCAGAACGACTGATACAGCGTTTTATCATATTTTTTAAAGAGGAGAAGTGAGAAATGGCAAAGTATCGACAGATTGCAATCTATGGAAAGGGTGGTATCGGAAAATCCACAACTACCCAGAACCTGACTGCAGGCCTTACAGAGAGAGGCAAAAAAGTAATGGTTGTGGGCTGTGACCCCAAAGCCGATTCAACAAGACTGCTGCTTGGGGGCCTTGCTCAGAAGACAGTTCTTGATACAGTACGTCTTCAGGGCGAGGATGAGGTAGAGCTTGATACCATCATGAAGGTTGGTTTTGGAGGAACCCTGTGCGTTGAGTCCGGCGGACCTGAGCCTGGTGTTGGCTGTGCAGGACGAGGAATCATCACATCTATTTCAACCCTGGAAAACCTGGGAGCCTATGAAGAAGAGGACCTTGACTTCGTTTTTTATGATGTACTCGGCGATGTAGTATGCGGCGGATTTGCGATGCCCATACGTGAAGGCAAGGCAAAAGAGATCTACATAGTAGCAAGTGGTGAGATGATGGCTCTTTATGCAGCCAACAATATTGCAAAGGGTATTTCAAGATATGCCCAGTCAGGCGGTGTGCGCCTTGGTGGTATCATCTGCAACTCAAGAAACGTAGACAATGAAAAGCCTCTTCTTGAGGCTTTCGCAAAAGAGCTGAACACGAAACTTATCTATTTCATTCCAAGAAACAACATCGTTCAGCACGCAGAGATCAGAAAGCAGAC
>NZ_JAGAYD010000136.1 GCF_017940685.1 Butyrivibrio sp.
ATCATCAAGCCAATCATCAGAGTCAGCGTTATCTTTGCGGTAACAGGTTCCTTAAAGACATACGACCTTGTAAGGATCCTGACAGAAGGTGGTCCTTTCCAGACTACAGAAGTGCCTAGTACACTTCTTGAGAACATGCTGTTCTTAAGGAACAGGTACGGTATGGGAAGTACTATATCTGTAATGCTTATTTTGCTCTGCTTTGCCTTTGCACTTGCTATTACTGCGATATTTAGGGAGAAGGATGAATAATGGGGAACACAAATACTACAGATCAAATCAAAAAGACAAATCCGGCTGCAAAAGTCCTGATGTATGTATTTCTGACTTTCTGGGCCCTTGTTAATCTCTTCCCTATCTATTTCATGTTCACGTTTTCACTTAAGTCAAACGAAGAGATTTTTGGAGCTAACATCATAGGACTTCCCAAAGACTGGCTCTGGTCCAACTATACCCGCGCCATGGGCACAGGTAACATGGGTCTTTACTTTGTAAACAGCCTTTTGGTAACAACACTTGCCATCGGCATATCTCTTTTCGCTGCAATGATGGCAACATACGCTATAACAAGGATCAGCTGGAAGCTGTCCAGGCTGACCAATGCATTCTTTATGCTGGGACTCACCATACCGATTCAGGCTTCGATTGTTCCGGTTTATGTAGTGCTTTCAAAACTTCACTGGCTCAATAAGTACTCAACGCTTATTGTTCCTTATTCAGCATTTGCACTGTCCATGTCTATCCTGATATGCACAGGCTTCATGGTTGAGATACCATATGCTTTGGATGAGGCTGCCAGGATCGATGGATGCTCACTTACAGGAACCTTTTTCAGAATAATCCTCCCTTTGATGAAGCCTGCTGTGTCAACGGTTGGTGTCTACTCATATCTCCAGTGCTGGAACGAGTTCATGTTTGCTAATGTCTTCATTTCAGACTCAGCACACAGAACTCTTCCAGTTGGTATCAAAGCTCTTTCAGGAGCCTATACCACAGACTGGGGCCCGATTGGAGCGGCTCTCGTAATTGCGACTTTCCCAACTCTGATCTTCTACATCTTCCTTAGCAGAAGGATCCAGGAAAGTTTCATCGCAGGTGCTGTAAAGGGGTGAAAACCCGCGGGAAAAGTGATATCTTTATCCTATGAATAATTTTACGAAAAACAAAAAGACGATTTCTCTATCAATAAGACTTCAAAGAGTAATACTTGGTATTGTCCTTATAGTCACTATTTCTTTTCTTATAGCAATGTATATCCTTACGGAGAGGGAGAGAAGGGACTATGCTGTGCGAGAGTCTGAGAACATCCTAAAGACGCTTTCCAGCAGCATCAGTACGGATCTGGACAATTTCAAGGAACTCTCAAGACTTATTATGACAGAGAGTCGTCTTGTTTCGTTTCTAAGGGCTGATGTAAATAAGGTGGACATCAGCATGATAAACGATGCCAGATACGGGATCATGGACATCCTGAATGTAACAGAGGGTGTTGATACCGTTATTGTCATGCGAGAAGATATGATAGTGCTTGGCACCAACAGATTCACCTACACCTATGATTCCGATGCTATTTCGGATATGGGGTGGAGGAGTGATATTTATAAAGGAAAAGGCGCAGCTGTAGTGTCCCTTAACTCCAACGGTGTTGCAAAAAAAGCCGGAGACAGAAAAGTTATCACCATAGGAAGAGCCATCTACGATATTGATTCCCAGGAGAGAACCGGGATCATGCTCATGAACATAAAGCCCGTGATCTTTGACAACATGCTCTTTGGCCTCCACTACAATGATATCTGTATCATGGGATCAGATGGAACTTTCCTTGCTGGAAACAGCAGTTATGCAGGCTATTTTAATGAGAGCTTTTTGTCAAAAAAAATCGTTCACCAAACTAAGGTGGTGGATGGAAGAGGCGTTTTAGTCTCGGGTTGTCAGGTTAAGGATGCGCCAATAGTCATAATCAGGGTGTCTGATTTTGGAAAAGAGGGTATTCCCTTCAGAGTTATCTATGTGCTGTTATTTCTTTTGGTGATCCTGGTTTCACTGGCCTTCTACACAGGAAGTGTTATCAGAAAGCACATCACGGATCCTGTGTTTGAGCTGTCATCTGCCATGGAAAAGAACAGGGCATCAGGACAGCTTGATAAGATCAATGTTGCTGTATCAAGTAGTGAGCTGGAACTTTTGGAAGGCGACTACAACAACATGATCGATCACGTTAATGAGCTTATTGAAAGGCTCATGGAAAATGAGAAAACCTTGCAAAAAGCTGAGATGAGGGTGCTGCAGGAGCAGATCAAGCCTCATTTCCTGTATAACTCAATTGAGACCATCGGATTTCTGGCGCTGGAGGCAGGGGCTGATAACGTCCACGAAGCGCTTGAAACCTTGGGGTCTTTTTACAGAAACTTCTTAAGTAAGGGCGGAAGAGATATCCCGCTTTCTAGAGAGGTTAAGATTGTTAAAGACTATTTATCACTGCAAAAACTTCGTTATGGAGATATAATAGAAGACGAATATGATGTAACACCGGATACAGAAAACTGTATCGTTCCCAAACTGATACTTCAGCCCCTTGTGGAAAACAGTATTTATCACGGCATAAGACTTAAGGGCGAGAAGGGTCTTATCAGTATAAAGAGTTTCAGGTCTGAGACGGATCTTCACATTATAGTAAGAGATACCGGTGTTGGTATGAAGCAGGATCAGATTAAAAAGATCCTTTCTTTTGAAAAGAAAGACCGCCCGGCGGAGGCTGATGAGAGCTTCGGCCTTTGGGGCACCATTGAGAGGATCAGGATATACACCGGATACCAGGATGCAGTAAGAATACGAAGTGAAGAAGGGGAATTCACTGAAATTGAGATCATCATTCCTGGAATTGATCAAAGAGGAGCTGGGGTAGCTGATGAACAGACCGTTTAGGGTTATGATAATTGATGATGAAGAATCCGCAAGAAAGCTCATGAGAGCTGCAATCAAGTGGGATGAGCTGGGGATGGAAGTTGTAGGAGAGGCAGCCAGTGGCGTTGAGGCTATCAACATAATTGACGATCTCAAGCCTGATATTGCATTTGTAGACATTTCAATGCCCTTCATGGATGGCATTGAATTTACTGAGATTGCCACAAACAGGTACCCGCATCTTGTGATCATCATCATGACTGCCATTGATAAGTTTGAATATGCAAGGAAATGCGTAAGCATGCCTGTATTTGACTATATGCTAAAACCCATGGTCAGGGAGGAGATTACCAAGGTTCTTCAAAGAGTTGTGGTTAAACTTAAAGATGCTCCCGACTACTGGGAGGAGCTGGAGGCTAAGGCAGACAATTCCGCAGAAGCCGGTTCCACAGACAGTATAAAGAAATATCTTGATGATAACTTCACAGATTCCAAACTTAACCTTGCTTTTGTTGCTCAGGAGTTTGGCTTTTCGCCCAGCTATCTTTCCAGAAAATTTAAACAGGACACAGGGATCAAGTTTGTTGAATACTTAAATGACCTTCGTATGAAAAAGGCGCAGCAGCTTGCCAAAAAAGGTACCAAGATGTACTGCACGGCATCTGAAGTTGGGATTCCTGACCCCAACTATTTTAGCAGATGCTTTAAAAAATATGCGGGGGTGAGCTACTCGGACTATATGGCAGGAGGACAGCAATAAAATGTATTATGCGAGTGCCAGTATACTTGCAGCGATCCATCATCTTATCATCAATCATGAGATCATCAAAAATCGTAAAGACTTACCAAAGGATGGTGCCTATTACAAATATACACAGTTCCTTATTTCGCTGATGTTTTTTTATGTAGGGGACCTTCTTTGGGTATTTCTTTTAGAGATAAAAACATGGCATCTGGCTTATATTGATACTATGCTTTACTTTGGCGCCATGGCAGTGTCTGTTTTGTTCTGGACCAGATTTGTAGTGGCCTATCTGAGGAAGAATGGCATAAAATCTAAAGTCTTTCTTGGCCTTGGATGGGGAATCTGTATCTTTGTTATCTGCAGTCTGATATTTAATCTTTTTAATCCGATAGTTTTTAGCCTTGAAAAAGATATGACATATACCCCTCATTGGGGAAGATTCTTTTTACTGGGCGTGCAGTTTTTTATGTTTGCTGTTATCACCCTTTATTCTTTTCTTGCTATGAAAAGAGCTACAGGAAGTGATGTAGTGCACTACAGAGCGATCTGCATGTCCGGTCTAGTTATGGCAGTCTTTGTTTCTCTTCAGATGTTTACCGCATATGCTCCCTTTTATACATTTGGCTGCTTTTTGGCTAACTGCCTTGTTCACGTGTTTATTGAGGAAGATGAAAAAAGAGCCCTCAGCGAGTTTAAAGTAGCTACTCAGATGGAAAAAGAGAGATATACTCAGATAGCAACGGGACTTGCAAGGGATTACGAGGCAATTTATTACATCGATATAGAATCCGGAAGGTACATTGAGGTATCTACCAGTGAGCGCTATGACTCAATGAATGTTCCAAAAGAAGGTGTGGACTTCTATGCAGAGACCCGTGCCAACGCAAGGAAATATGCGCATCCTGACGACAGGGCTTTTGCTGAGAGCATGTATTTTAAAAACAAGATGCTCAAGAATCTTGAAAATAAGCCCTCTTATTCCTATCGCTACAGGGTGCTTGTTGGAGATGAGTACAGATATTTCCGCTTTGTTGTAAGGCTCTCTGATGACAAAAAACATTTTGTTTTGGGCGACATTGATATAGAGGATACTATGACAGCTAAGTCCCAGGAGATCGATAAGAGTAAGAGCCAGGTTACTTTCACCCGGATTGCTGAGACATTGGCGTCTAACTATGATGCTATCTACTATGTTGAGGTAAAGACCGGGAACTATGATGGCTTTTCCGCTGACAAGTTGTACGGAGACCTTCAGGTTGCAAGATCCGGAGAGGATTTCTTTACTGAGACCCTGAACAACATCATGATGATCGTTCATCCTCAGGACCGGGAATATATGCTTGATTCTCTGGACAAAGATAAACTTTTGTCTTCTCTTGAGGGCATGAAGAGAATTGTGCTTGAATACAGGCTCATCGTAGATGACAAGGTTGAACACATGAGACTTATCGCCAGAAATACCAGTGATGGTGAGCACATCATTATCTGTGTGGAGAATATTGAGAAGGAAGTTGAAAAAGAAAAAGAGCACCTTAAAGCGCTCCAGACAGAGAAAGAGCTTGCGCGAAGAGACGAACTTACAGGAACCAAGAACAAGACAGCTTTCGCCGAGCTTGAAAAATCTGTTCAGGGCAACATTGAGGGCGGACTTGATTACCTGCCCTTCGGCTTTGCAGTCTGCGATATAAATGACCTTAAGAAAGTTAACGACACACAAGGACATAAGGCAGGAGATGAGTATATCAAGGCTTCAGCCAAGCTTCTTTGCGACACCTTTGTCCACAGCCCGGTATTTCGTATCGGCGGCGATGAGTTTGTCATCTTCCTAAGGAGCGACGACTACATTAACCGCAGAAAACTCATAGCGGACCTTAAACAGACAGTCATCAACAACCAAAAGAGCGGCCAGGGACCTGTCATTGCCATAGGAACTGCCGATTACAACCAGGACACTGACTCTAACGTCAACGACGTATTTGAACGGGCTGACGAAGCCATGTACGAAAACAAGCGCTGGATTAAAGGCGGCGACGTAAGATAAAACAAGACAGGGGTGGACCATGGGGACGGGGTTAGTGGTTCATTGGGATGACTCCCAATG
>NZ_JAGAYD010000137.1 GCF_017940685.1 Butyrivibrio sp.
TATCATAACCTTATCCCTTAATCGTTGTTCAAAGTATCAGACCCTCAAGTTTGCCCCTCAACAAGTCGGTCTTATTTAGAGTCAAACCCTCAAGTTAGACCCTCATTTAAGACGGCAAACCCTCAACAAGTTTGATTATCCGCAAAAAGCAGGGAGCCTGATAGTATTTCAAATATTTATTCTTTTACTCTATTAGATACAATACTATTAATAAGATCATCTACAGATGCACCATTATATGAATTGCCATTCATATCAGCAAAGAAATTTAACTTTCCGTCTTTTCCAAAAGAAATACCGAAGTTCGAAATCTCATCCTTGTCATCAGTGTTCTCTGATATCTTATTACTTAGATCTGAAACCATCTTCATGGCATCATCTATTTGACCAAGGAGCTTATCTTTTGCATCTTTGTCTCCTGGATCATCTGAAGCAAGCAGTTTCATCTCATCTTCAGATAATATGATGCTGTATTCAAGATCGCCACCAATCTGTGATGGATCATCATCAGGTCCAGCGACAAATACATCTGCATTGTCATATTTTTTCTGTAAAAGATCTACAACTCTGCCATACATCTCAACTTCAGGGGAAAGCTCAAATTTTACGCTTTCGCCAAAAGGATTCTTTATAGAAGATGTATCCTTGGCCACTGCCTTTGCTGGGGTGCGGGCATTTTTGCTTATTGTTCCGCTTCTGATATTTGCTGGTTCTTTGCCAGTAAATAATTGGTTAATACCGCTACTTACACCATTTGCCATAGCTTTTCCTCCTTGAAAAATCTGCGCAGAGTCCATTCTGCGGACAAATACATTTATTTGGCTTAAATATAACACATATTATTCTTTCAAACGATTAAAAAATAATAAAAATTTAAGTTATAAGAAAAAAACTTCCAGACAACTTCTTGTTATCTGAAAGTTTTAATCATACATTTTATCCTAATGATCACTTTTTAAGCTGCTCAAAGTCCTCAATATACTGAATTATAAATTTAACAGTACCCTCTATACCAAGCTTTGAAGAATTGATGCAAAGATCGTAGCTATCTGCTCTTCCCCACTTCTTTGAGGAATAGTAATTGTAATAGCTCTGGCGTTGCTTGTCCTTTTTATTCATCATGTCTTTTGCCTGATCATCTGTTTTAACATCCTCAAAACGCTCTTTGATCCTTCTTATCTTGGCATCCTCATCAGCGTAAATAAAGAGATTTAAAACATTGTCATAATCAGAAAGAGCATAATCTGCGCATCGTCCTACTATAACGCATGGGCCTTCATCAGCAATCTTTTTAATTGTATCAAACTGTGCAAGGAAAACCTTATGGCTGATGGGCATATCAACAAAACTGGAAGCATTATAGCCAAATGAGTATGTATCCATTACAAGGTTGTATAAAAAAGAATTAGTTGGTCTTTCATCATGATTCTGTATCATTTCTTCACAGAATCCGCTCTCCTTGGCAGCTCTGCTAAGAAGCTCCTTGTCATAGCACTTGATCCCAAAATGCTGCGCTACCAACTCGCCTATTTCTCTACCACCTGAGCCAAATTGTCTTCCTACTGTAATAATAGTATTCATAGGGCAATTCTCCTTTATGTTTACTACTTATATTTTATACTATTTGAGGACCTCAATCAAATGAGAAAAATACTCTGGAAGCGGTGCATCAATCTCAAGGTATTCTTTGGTTGTAGGATGTATAAATCCAAGAGTCTTTGCGTGAAGACACTGTCCGTTTGTGTTGAATTTTGACTTTCTTCCTGAAGCATACACCTCATCACCTAAAAGAGGATGGCCAATATGAGCCATATGTACTCTAATCTGATGAGTTCTTCCGGTTTTTAGTCTGCACTCAATATAAGTGAAATTATCCTGTTCAAAACGCTTTAAAACTTTGAAATGAGTAAAAGCGTTTTTTCCACCGGAACTTACAACTGCCATTTTCTTTCGATCAGTAGTACTTCTGCCAATTGGCGCATCAATATCGCCTTCATCATCTTTAATTATTCCATAACAAATGGCATGATATACTCTGTTTATTGAATGCACTTTAAGCTGGTCAGCAATAAACTGATGAGAGCTGTCGTTCTTGCAGATGATCACAGATCCTGTGGTATCTTTATCAATTCTGTGTACAATACCGGGTCTTAATACTCCATTGATTCCAGAGAGATTATCTTTGCAATGAAACATTACCGCATTTACCAGGGTATTCTCGTAGTGCCCTGCAGCCGGATGCACAACCATATCCTTTGGTTTGTTAATAACAATTACATCATTATCTTCATATAGAATATCAAGTGGTATATCCTGTGGCAGTATTTCTGGCATTACCAGAGGCGGAATATCCATATGTATTTGGTCAAGTTCAGATACTTTCAAGCTTGATTTTGCTGTTTTTCCATTACAGGTAACCAATTTGTCATCAATAAGCTTTTGGATATATGAACGAGAAAGATCGCTTATAAGTTCACTTATAAGCTTATCAATCCTCATTCCTTCATATTCATCTGTAACAGTAAAATCAAAAGCTTTATACTCATCCATTATTTGAATTCTCTAAATTTCTTCTGCTGCTTGAAGCTAAGAAAACTAAAATCATTTTCGTTGTAATAAAACAGGAACAGGATCACAAAAAGAAATGTTGAAACCGTAACATAAATATCTGCAACATTAAAGATTGGGAAATTTATGATAACAAAATAAATAAAATCAACAACATAATCCTGTCTTACTCTGTCAATCATATTTCCAGCTGCTCCACTTGCTATAAGAACAAGTAGGAAATGCATAACATTATATTTTTTATCATCAGGCATTCTAAAAAGAACATATGCTATGATCAAAAGTATAAGAACTGCTACTAAAATAAAGAAGACTTTTTGATTCTGAAGCATTCCAAATGCAGCGCCGCTGTTTTTCAGGAAATTAAGCTCTAAAATACCATCTATTATCTTAAAAGCAGGTTTATCCTGAAGATACTCACATGCAAGATACTTGGTAAACTGGTCTAAAGCTACAAGAAGTATAACCAAAATAACATCTACTATTAAAAAGATTTTCTTCTTTTTTGACATTTTATTCATAACAAACTGGTCCTTTTTCTATTTCTTTTAATCATTAGTCTCAATGTAAATGATCTCATCAAGAGCCTTATCCATCTCCTGTCTTGTAACAGAATCATCTACAAAGGCTTTGCCAATCTTCTTAAGAAGAATGAATTTGATCTTATCAGAATCTGCTTTTTTGTCAGATCTTGTTATATCAAGAACAGCTTCTTTATCAATATCTTCAACTGAAATTGGAAGATTAAAAGGCACAAACATGTCTCTTATTTCATAGTACTCTTCCATTGAAAGAAGACCTCTTTTCCATGAAATAAATGCAGCAGCAATAGATCCAAGTGCTACACATTCACCGTGGAGCATCTCAAAATTCTTATGTTTTTCAATGGCGTGACCAAGAGTATGACCAAAATTTAGAAGCATTCGATCGCCTTTTTCAGTAGGATCTTTTTCTACAACTGCCCTCTTAATATCACAGCTGTGCTTTACCATTTCAAGAACTACCTCTGGATCTTTATCACTGATTTCATACATATTATCAATCAGCCATGTGTAGAAGCTTTCATCTTTAATAAGTCCATATTTCATTACTTCAGCAAATCCTGAAGCATACTGACGATCGTCAAGACTATTCAAAGTTGAAACGTTCATATAAACAAGTCTTGGCATGTAGAATGCACCAACCATGTTTTTAACACCGCCAAGATCCACGCCAGTCTTTCCTCCAACGCTGCTATCTGTCTGTGAAAGAAGTGTCGTAGGAATCTGGATAAAAGAAACACCTCTTAAATAAGTTGCAGCCACAAAGCCGCACATATCACCAACGACGCCACCTCCCAGTGCAAGAAGAAGGTCATGTCTGTCAAAATGTCTTTCCATCAGAAAATCATATATTTTTCTGATCTCATCAAGGTTTTTATGTTCTTCACCAGCTGGTATTGCATATGTGACAACAGTGTCAAAATCATCATTGAGTGCATTTAATACTTCATTTGCATAGAGCTTTTCAACGTTGGTGTCTGTGATGATTGCTGTCTTTCTGTGCTCAAATCCAAGGTTTAATATTTCGTCCTTAAGAGCTGAAAAATCAGTAGTAAATACAATATCATAACAGGGCTTATTATTATAATTTACAGTTAATCTATTATCCATTTTATTCCTCAATTCATAAAAATAGCTGTTGACTGTAATTCTACATGTCAACAGCCTGTATTTTTAATCGATCTGCTGTGGTCCTTCGGAGATTCCTCCGCCAAAAGTACCATTCAAAATGTTCTGGAAATCACCTGAAATATCTACTGAAGCAGGTGTGATTATGAAAATATATCTTGAAATCTTTTGAAGATTACCGGATATTGCGAAGCATGAACCAGAAGTAAAATCAATGATCCTCTGCGCAATATCAACATCAAGGCCTTCAAGATTAAGTACTACTGTACGGTTTGCAAGAAGTGTCTCTGTGATCTCTCTTGCATCTTCAACTGAAGTGGGCTTGATAACGCAAACTTCCATGCCAGCTGCTGATAAAGATTTCTTAGGTCTTGGAGTTACCTTCGCAGGCTTTTTCTCTTCCTTAACCTCAATACTTGGATCATCTTTTCCAATGGGAGCCTGATTATTGATCGATTCTACCTTGGAAGTAAAAGAATCATCAGGTTCGTCATAATATCCCTGATCTTCATCCCCATTAAGCTGAATAGCTGTTAAAAATTTATCCACAAAACTCATTTTATTAAATACTCCTCATAAAAAATATCCCAACAATCATCTAGATTTTATCGCAAACTATAACCCTCTGTCAAATTTTTGTAACAATTTTCTCAGTAAATATGCGAATTAAAATTACATCTCTCAATTTGTGACAACGCTGTCACCTTCTGCTGAAGAATTTTCATTTGAGTTTCCCTGTTCATCACTTGAATTTCCTTCAGAACTATTTTCTGAGCTTTCTTCTGAACCCGTGGCTTCTATTTCTTCAAGGTTTTCCGATTCCTTGTTAGTGGAGTCAGGATCTTCTACAGAATCAGGTGTTTCCTCAGTTGCAGAATCACTGCCAGATCCGCTATCTATGGAACTGCCTGATGTAGCGTTTTCCTGAGCAGATTTGGCATTAGCATCCACCGTAGTAGAATCAAGAACAATGTAGTCATATACATTAAGACCGTACGTGGTATTAGAACGGACTATAGAATATTCTTCATTTTGGTACAAAATACTTATCTGTCTAAAGTCTGCATAACCCTTATTGATATTATAAACACCAATGAGAGAATCGGTTTTACTTACGGTAAATCTATCATTACTGTCTGTTTTTATCAGAGTATCACCGGATCTTAACGTATCTGTATCAAGATAGAAAACTGTCTCTGTTTCGTTGTAAATGGATACAGCTACAATCTCAGATGTTTCATTGCCCTGTTCATCGTATTTTACCCTTAAAACTGCTGTGGAATTGTCATTATTCTTAATAACATAGTCCTTGGGTACAAGATAGAAATTCTTGTCTACAATAGCAGAATTAGGTATTTTCAGACCAGTATCATCTTCTGTAATGAGCTCGATATTAAGAAATCTGTCTCTGCAGAAGGTTATCATGGAATTTGTAAATGTAAGCTGAACAAAGCTCTCACCATCTGCGTTAGTATAGGCACTAACTTTACCCCAGGATTCGTCCTGGTTTTTGATGAAGCGAACCTTTACGTATTCAAGATCCAACAGCTCCTGTACCTTCTTTTCATCATCCTCTTCAATGATCACAGACCATTCTTCGCTTGTACAGAGCTTATATACCGGATCCCCAGCCTTTACAAGTGTATTGTTTATCAGCTGATGTTTTTCATAGGTTGAATTATCAAAAACTGCTGAATTCATTTTTTCCAGAGTCAGGTCTTCATATCCGTCAGTTGAATAAACGACAATACCCGTATCAGGAGCATATTTGTAATTGATGGACTGAAGTGTTCCACTATTTGCATTAAGTGACTGTATATTTGAAAGAACTGAGTTATTGGATAGCTTCTGAACAGTACCATCAAGGCTTACTTTAAAATCGTAAACAGTATGAAAATCAAGCGGGTCAAAAGAGCTGTCGAAATTGACTATCTGTGTTCTAAGCTCAGCGAGGTCTTCTTCACCTAAAGAAACTTCTTCAGACCCCTGAGATTTAAGATAATCAAGGAGCTGTCCGGATTCATCCACTGTATAAACAAGATTTCCAACTGCTACTCTGCCACCTTCGGTAGCAAAGTAATTGACATAGCCTGCAGTGTCACTTTCGACGATCTTTTCATCTCTTACTGCAACAGCATCATAGATATTGTTGGTGGAAAGAGCTCCCTCCATTACTTCATATCCAACTATATGATCCCTTCGAAAATACGTGATAACACTGATAATGATATAAATTGCCATTACAGCAAAGAATACCATTCCGATATTTATATTATTTATGTTTTTGGGATATTTGGTAACTTTTGGATTACCAGAATTAGCCATTGAAATAAATCCTTATATATATTTTCAGAATATAAGCCGCGGATAGCCGCGGCTTATAGGATAATCATTTTTAATTAAAGTGAAATCACCACTTTTGACTTAACAGCTTCAGGAAGCTCAGACTCATCAAGTGAGAGGCTAAGAACGAAGTCAACTCCGAACTTCTCGCTGAGCTTATCAAGTTTGTCTATTGTTGCTGTTATATCAGCTCCTTCAAGACAAGAGATCTTAAGGAAACTATCGAAATACATTTGCTGGAGATCATGGTCCTGTGAAATGATACCACTGACAAATCCAATAAATTCATCAGGATTTGAAATACAAAAATCAGTTACTACGATCAAACGGATCTTATTATTAAGTTCATACATGTGCTTGGTGTTCTTGTCAAGAAATACAACACTTCCAAGAACGTTTTTCACCTCGGTGTTAACCTTGTCTAAGAGGCATTTTGTCTTTCCCTTTCCCTTTTTCCCAACAATTAACTGAACCATCGGCATACCCTCCTGCAAGTAGAAATTTTATAGATTAATTATAAGTTATTAGGTGGTAAAAGACAACCTCAACCTGCAATTTCATTCAGCAAAGAAGTCATATCATTATAAAGGGATCCGCTGTCTGTATCACGCATGATAACTGAGATATAAGGGTTTCCGCTAACATCTCTCGCAAGCAGTATCAGGCAGTGTCCTGCAGCTGTAGTTGTTCCTGTTTTTCCGCCTATGACTGTAACACCCTGAGGCATTGACTGATCACCTCTAAGATATGCATTTGTATTGGCTACAGAAACCTCTTTTGATGTGCCCTTAGCATCAAGATATGTAGTGTTATATTCTGTCATGTTGATAATCTCGCTAAAAGTATCATATTCCATAGCTGCATTGAATATAAGATACATATCATAGGCTGTAACATAATGTTCATCTGCTGTAAGTCCGTGAGGATTAACAAAATGGGAATTAGTAGCTCCAATTCGCTTTGCTTCTGTATTCATTAGATTTACAAATCCTTCGATGGAATCAGAAACATTAGAAGCTATTAGATTTGCAACGTCATTAGCAGAATAGATAAGAAGGAGCCTTAGAGCCTGATCCAAAGTCATCCTGTCTCCTTCTTTAAGGCCTATCTTCTGTGCTCCGCTTTCATCTACATAAACATCAGAGCCTGCTACAAGTACCTGGTCAAGGGTACCATATTTTAGTGCCACATATGCTGTCATGATCTTTGTAAGACTGGCAGGTTGTACCTGAAGATTAACGTTTTTGGCATATAAAGTTTCTTTTCTATTCAAGTCAAAAAGTCCTGCACTTGCCTGTTCTGAAAGAGATACATCAGAACTTGTAATATCTGTGTCTACAACACACAGATCCGAGGCAAATGTAGGATAGATTTGATCTTCTCTATTTCCAGATGATGAGGAACTTACCTGATATTTAGAAGAATAAGATATTCCAGAACAACCAGTAATGCTTATAGTCAATAAACTAACAGCAAAAAAAACTGAAAGCAGCTTACTTGTACATTTCACGCCACTCAAGATCTCCCCTGTCTAGTGATTTAATTAGCAGTTCAGCTGAAGCAAGATTAGTTGCTACAGGAATATTGTGCATATCACATAAAGTCATAACATTGTTGATATCAGGTTCATGTGACTTAACTGTAAGTGGATCACGAAGAAAGATAACAAGGTCAATTTCGTTGTGCTCAATAGCAGCACCAAGTTGCTGAGATCCCCCCAGATGTCCAGCAAGATATTTGTGTACTGAAAGATTTGTTACCTCTTCTATAAGTCTTCCTGTAGTGCCTGTAGCATATAGATCATTCTTACTTAATATACCCCTGTATGCTATACAGAAATTCTGCATAAGTTTCTTTTTTGCGTCATGTGCTATAAGTGCGATATTCATGTAACTTATACCCTCCCTGTAATTATTTATTGCTTTGCAATCTGACATTTAGAACAAAGCCTATACCCGCATAAACACTTATAAGTGATGTTAGTCCATAACTGACAAAAGGCAGCGGAATTCCGGTATTAGGCATTACGCCTGTAGCAACACCCATGTTCAAAAAGCCCTGGAATCCTATCCAGGCTCCAACTCCTGCTGCAATTATCTCTCCTGCCTTAGTAGTTGCTCTTCTAGATATCATAAAGCATCTGATGGCTATCAAAAGAATCAGTCCAACAACAAGGCAAGCTCCCACAAAACCAAATTCTTCTCCAATAACAGTAAAAATAAAGTCTGTCTGGGATTCAGAAATAAATCCTCCGTTTAGTACAGAACTGATCTCATTGGTGTTATATCCCTTACCATAGAGTTGTCCTGAGCCAATTGCCATCATTGAGTTTAGTGTCTGATAAGCATCTGAATTGGCATAATCTTCTGGATGAAGCCATGCAAGGATACGTCTCTGCTGATATTCGTGTAAAATACTGCTGTCGCCCTGAACTGCATTGTAGATAACAAACAAAGCTAGCGGTATCGCTGTTCCCAGTACAACTCCCACTATCTTTAGGTTGATACCTGCCACAAATAACATTGTAGAAAAAATGATCATTACCATGATGCAGGTCGACAGATCTGGTTGAGATGCAATCAGCCCCAGAGGAGCTACCAAAAAAAGCAGACAAACAAAGACAAAACCTAGAGTTTTTACCTTGTCCTTATATCTCATAATAAACTGAGCATAAAATAAAATCAATAATATTTTAGCTGTCTCAGAGGGCTGAAAGGTAATGCCAAAGAGGTTTATCCACCTTTGTGCGCCATTAGTACTACTGCCAAGTGGTGATAACACAAGGCCAAGAAGTACCAGATTGGCCAGGTAAGCAAGGATAAAAAGCCTTGTAAACCACAGATAATCCAAAAGTGATATAAACACCATGGCAATGATACCGCCAACCATACCAGCGATCTGCTTGTTCCTTGAGGAAGGATCAGCAGAACTGATTGCCATTATTCCAATTGTTGTAAGAGCGATCACCATGATCACGAGCATAAAATCGTAATTGATGATCCTGTATTTCTTTATGTAATTCATATGTTTCCTTAATCCGCGTTTGTCGCTCCATCCTGAAGTGTCTGGGCGGTTCCAGATATGATATCATCTTCATCACGAAGCTCAAAGTAATAGGATAAAGCCTCTTTTGTGATCTGTGCTGCGTAGCTTGATGTATAGCCATAAGCAATACGTGTAGCAATAGAAATCTCGGGCTTTTCATATGGAGCATAGCATACAAAAAGCGAATGGTTAGGCCTGTTAGTTGATTCCTGCGCAGTACCGGTCTTACCAGCTACCTGCACCCCAAGATTTGAATAGTATGTCTTATCCTGAACAACCTGTCTCATACCGGTATGTATTGCATTCCAGTAAGACTGAGGCATATCAATGGTATTTCTTACAGCAGCGCTATAATCCTCAAGAAGGTTACCGCTTGAATCAGTTGTTTTATCAATAAGAGTAAGATCATAGCAGGTACCATTATTGGCAACTGTTGTGACATATCTCGCAAGTCCTACCGTTGTATATGAATGAGTACCCTGTCCAATGGCAGATCTTACAGCGTCCTGATCAGATACCTGGGGTTCTGACTCGGCAATCTCAATTCCGGATTTTTCTGTTAGTCCATACATATCTGCGTATGTAGCAAGTTTTTCAAGACCAAGGTCTGGAGAATAGTTACCGCCTACAAGTCCAAGCCTGTAACCAACCTCATAGAAAAATACATTGCAAGAATTTCTGATACCGCCAGTTACATTAAGTCCTCCGTGACCTCTTGGATGTATCCAGCATTTAGGAGCGGGATTTAACTTATCAAACTGACCTCCGCAGTATATTACAGAATCTGTAGTAATAACTCCCTCCATAAGTCCAGCGGTTGATGAAACCATCTTAAATGTAGAACCAGGCGCTGTTTTTTGCTGGGTTGCATAGTTGTACAAAGGGTTTGAGTTATCACTTCTAAGCTTTGCGTAATATGCTGCGTCAACGCCATTTGCCATAAGGTTATTATCGTATCCCGGATAAGATACAAGGGCAAGGACATCACCAGTGTTTACGTCAGTTACAACCATTGAGCCGGTACATGGATCAAGTGCAAGCTGAGCTGGTGTTATATCAAGGTTTGATACCCTGTTTACCATAAATGTATATGCACTTTCACCGCCTCTTTGCCATATATCAAGCTCCTGAGGATCAACTTCTATTGCTTCCTGCTCAAGAAGCGCATTGCAAACCTGAGTTCCTGAAATATATCCATCCAGTAAAAGATATTTATACAGCCTTGTCTGGAAATCGTAGTCCTCTGATAATGAGTCGATAATATACTTAACTATCTGATCAAAAATCTCTTCAGAATCAGCATATTGGTTATCAATACTGAGCTTGGATACATCTACCCAGTTAACAGCAATTGTATACTTAAGATACTCAGCAAGAGATATAGTCTCATCCTTGGTCCATGCAATGTACATAGAATCATCTCTGTCAACAAGTGACGAATCAATAATTCCATCTGAGTAAAGCATTGCTGCTATATGGCTCATATACCACTGATATTCTTTTGAGAGATTCTCATAAGGAGTCTTTTTATCAGTCAGTTCAAGTGTCAGCTCATTTAATACATTTTCATTCTTATTTACAAACTGTTCGTAGATAGCTTTTTCTGTTTCGCCAGCATCATTTGCATTGAAATGGCTGATATCCAGGACGTCATTGTCAAAAATAGCAAAATAAACATCATAGATAGGAATGACAATATTGCTGGAGCTTGATGTGGACGTAAAAGTATATGACTTTACATTCTGTATTTTTGAAACCAGAATACCTGCAAGGGACTGTTCAATAATATTGTAGCAAGCTTCTGTCAGGTCTTTATCAATAGTAAGATAAACGTCATTACCAGCTACAGAGTCCACATAGTTACTTGTTTCAATTACCTGTCCGGTATTGTCTACGTAAACTGTTTCAGAACCCTTAGTGCCCTGAAGAACGCTTTCCATAGACTGCTCAATACCTGATTTACCAACAGTATCATTTAGTCCATAGCTGGGATTTTGAAGCAAAAGCTCAGCAAGCTCATCTTCGGAAATCTTACCTGTATATCCAAGCAGCTGTGAAAAATACTTAGAATCAACATATTTTCTGGCAGTGCTTTCTTCGATGGATACACCTTCAAGAACATCAGAATTTTCCATAACATCAGCTACAGTCTGATCACTGACATCGGAAGCAACTGTAGTATCAATGTACTTCTGATAACTGTTCTGGTTCATGTTGTATCTGATATTCAAAATCTTTAAGGTTCTGTCTTTTGTATAGCCCTTACCTGGCACAAAGGTTGAAGAGTCGTCAGGGTCTTCATAATCGCCAATCTTAAAGGACCTGCACATATCCTCCACAACTTCTTCAGCAGTCTTGGTCTTTTCCTCATATTTAAGGTCATTTATGGAAGAATGCCCATAAACATCCGCCAGGAAACGAAGAAGCTGATTGCCTTCAACAGTAAACTCGTAGTTCCTGCCCTCGCCCAGTATAATATTGAAATCCTGGTCTACACTATCGCCGTTGCCTTCGATTATGTCGATGAGAGTATTTAAAGTATTGTTTATGGCCTTGTGCTTACCTGAGCCTGACTTATATACGTCCTCGATAGTAACAGAATTGGCAAGCTCATTATATGCAAGAAGATTACCTTTTCTGTCATAAATATTGCCTCGTGCTGCGGCAATGGTCTTCTCTTTCTTGATCTTGAGCTTAAATGCATCAAGATATACTTCTCCGTTTATAACCTGCAGGTAAAAGAGCCTGTAAACAAGAAGGCATGAAAGAGCGACCAAAACAGCACATACAAGGACAGCTCTTGAAGTTATGAACTTTTTTATCTCTTCTTTAAAACTGTCAAACAAACTTCTTCGCGCTCCTTTGCTCTCTTTCATCAATGGAGTTATTTATGGATAGTATCAGTGGATAATAGAAAATAGCCACAAGTGCGGTATAAACTATCTCCGGAATAATAATATTAGTCATGTAATATCCGATGTTAAACTTGGTTCTGAAAAGAAACATAAGAACATAGCACACAAACCCAAACACAAGGTCAGAAATGATAATAAGGAGAATCGGAATTGCGAGGTTCTGGGTAAAGAAAACCTCATGCAGTTTACCTACTATAAATCCAATGTACATATAGATAAGCGCAAAAAAGCCTATATAAGAGCCAAAGAAAATATCAACTAACAGGCCACAGAAAAAGCCAGTAACAAGGCCGCTCTTATCTCCCTTTATAAAGGCTGTGGAAGTTGTAAAGATAAGTAAAAGATTTGGTGTTACACCACCAAAATCAAAGACTCTGAATACTGTTGTCTGAAGTATGAATGAAAGAATGATAAATATGAAATTGAACAAAAGACGTCTAATATTCATATTGTAAAAATCCTTTAGTGAACGTTCTTTTTCTGATCAAGCAAAACAAGAACCACGTTCATGTGTTCAAAATCAACTGCAGGGGTTATCTTTCCTGACTTTGTCAGGTTGTTGGAGTCATCATCAATTGTAGATATATAGCCAATAAGTATACCAGGAAGGTACTTATCGCTGATATTTGAAGTTACGATCTTATCTCCAATGCTTACCTTGTCTGCATCATCAACGAGTTTGGAGAAAGTAATATATCCCTGTCTGTACTGTTCAAGATCTCCACTGACAATAAGATTATCTGATGATGACAGAACCATTCCGCTTACGGACGCATTATCCGCAATGATAGACTGAACCTTGGCCCAGTCAGGACCTACATCAATTATCCTTCCAACAAGACCGCCGTCAGCAATAACATTCATATCTATCTGGATGCCGTCATCTGACCCCTTGTCTATAACAAAGGAATGGTACCAGTTTCCTGCATCCTTGGAGATGATCCTTGCTCCAGTCTTTTGATAGTCCTCATACTGCGCATCAAGCTCATATAGATTTCTAAGTTCAGTCAGTTCGTATTTTTCCTGCTCTAAATTAGTGTTTTCAATTGTAAGCTCATCAAGCTGGGCCTTGAGCTTCTCATTTTCATCAAGAAGCTGTGTAATGGATGAGAGCTTGTCAGTTGTGTCCTTTAAAAAAGTCCCCACTGTAGTTATTCCCTTTTGAAAGGGCACAACAAAAACACCAGCAAATGAATTAAGTGGTCCAGTAAACACGCTGGTGTTAAAAGTTATAATGATGGTTCCTATACAAATGATAGTTAAAATAAAGAGGAGATATTTACTCGGAAGCGTAAATTCTTCTCCTCTTCTCTTTATAACAGGACTCATTTACTTGTCCTCTTCGATTCCATATGCGAGAGCCTTATACTGATCTTCCTTAATAATCTTTGCAAGTCCCATGGCAACTGAGCCAACAGGATTTTCTGCAATATTTACGTTAAGTCCAACGCCGTTTGAAAGGCGCTGTGCAAGATGGCAAACCTGTGATGCACCACCTGTAAGGTAAAGGCCATGCTTGAAGATATCAGCAGCAAGCTCAGGTGGAGTCTTCTCAAGTGCAGTTTTGATGTTATCCAAAATAGCGTCGAAGTTCTCAAGAAGTGACTGATTTATAAGATCTGTAGGAATCTTGCGCTCTACAGGAAGTCCAGTCACAATATCTCTTCCATAAACAACAGCGTCTTTTCCCTCTTTTTCAAGGTCCTTGAGAGACATCTTTACATTCTCAGAAGTCTTTTCGCCAATAAGAAGTCCATATTCCTTACGGATCACGTTTCTGATGGATTCATCAAATTTCTTGCCACCAACCTTGATGAGCTTACTTACTACTATGCCGCGAAGCGAAAGGATTGAGATCTCAGTTGTATCATATCCAACATTGACTACAAGAACACCCTGAGAATTCATTACATCAACATTCATTCCAAGGCCGTCAGCAAGAGGCTTTTTAACCATCATGATCTTTTTTGCCTTGATGCCAGCGTCATTGATAAGGTCGTGGAAGGCTCTTCTCTCAACTTCAGTAACATCCTTAGGTACAGCTATGTAAACCTCACAAGGCTTGACATTGCCCTTCATCTGATCTGTCACAAAGAGCTTTACCAGTGTTTCCATGTGTTCAATATCAGCAATAACGCCGCTATTTAAAGGATAAGATATCTTGATCTTATCAGGAGCCTTCTCATACATCTCATAGGCAGAGTTTCCATATGCAAAGATGTTGGTCTTGTTCTCTATAGCGATCATATTCTTTTCGACTGTAAGAGAATCCTCATCCTTGTTGTAAATCTTGATATTGCTGGTTCCAAGATCGATTCCAAATATATTAGCCAAAACAGCCTCCTTAAATTATTCTCTGAAAAGAGAATATAATTAACCATAATCAATTTATTGTAGCACAACAATCCCTTTATCTACAAGCCTTTGAAGCGTCTTTAGGATACCCAGCTTAGCGTGAGGCCAGGTAAGTCCGCCCTGGAAAAATACACTGTAAGGCTCTTTTATAGGTCCATCAGCTGAAAGCTCAATTGATGAGCCGGAAACAAATGCACCAGCAGCCATGATGACCTGAGCGTCATAGCCTGGCATATCCCATGGTTCAGGTGTTACAAAGCTGTCAACTGGCGCTGCAGCCTGTACTCCCTCGCAAAAAGCAATGACTCCCTCAGGTTTACCAAATGTTACTGCCTGAATGATATCAAATCTCTCCTCACTGCCATTAGGGATCACAGAAAATCCAAGCTTTTCATAAATATTTGCAGCAAAGATTGCTCCCTTAAGAGCTGATGCTGTTACAGTAGGTGCCAGGAAAAATCCCTGATAAAATGCTGGCAGTATTCCAAGTGAAGCTCCGACTTCCTTTCCAAGTCCCGGAGAAGTAAGCCTGTATGCAGCATTTTCGACGCATTCTTTTTTTCCTGCAATGTATCCGCCAATTGGTGCCAGACCCCCACCAGGATTTTTGATAAGAGAGCCAACAACCATATCTGCTCCTACATCTGTAGGCTCAATTCTCTGGACAAACTCGCCGTAGCAGTTATCTACCATGCAGATCACATCTGGCCTTATATCCTTGATAAACCTGATCAGCTGCCCGATCTTTTCAACAGAAAATGTAGGTCTTGTCTGATATCCCTTAGATCTTTGGATAGTTGCAAGCTTTATCTTATCGTTATTTAAAAGAACTTCCTTAATACTGTCATAATCAAAGCTTCCATCAGGCAAAAGGTCAGTCTGGATATAATCAATTCCATACTCTTTAAGTGAGCCCTTTGAATCTCTTATTCCTATAACCTCTTCAAGGGTGTCATAGGGCTTACCAGCTGGTGAAAAGAGAATGTCAAAAGGGCGAAGGTTACTCATAAGTGCCAGCGCAAGAGCATGTGTTCCGCAGGTGATCTGAGGTCTTACAAGAGCATCCTCAGTATGAAAAACAGAGGCATAAACCTTTTCAAGAGTCTCTCTTCCAAGGTCGTTATAGCCGTATCCTGTTGTTCCTAAAAGGCAGGCTTCAGAAACCTTATTTTCCTGCATGGCTTTTAGAACCTTGAGCTGGTTAAATTCTGCAGTTTCATCAATTTTTTCAAATCTTTCCTTGAGCCCATCGAGAATTTTTTGTCCAAATTCAAATACTTCTTTTGATATTCCAAGTTCTTCGTAAATCTTACTTTCCATAAATCCTTAACATCTCTTTCATTATTAGTTCATCGTTGTGATCGAAGGCTTCTTTATCGATCCAGTTTACATCCTGCTCCCTTTTAAACCAGGTGAGCTGTCTTTTGGCAAAATGTCTTGTGTTTCTTTTTATCAGATATATAGCTCTTTCAAGGTCGTATTCGCCATTCAAATATCCTATCATCTCCCTGTATCCAAGCCCCTGCATGGAAGTTGCAGTTTTTGGGATGTTCATGGCAAGAAGCTTTTTGCACTCCTCTTCAAGGCCATCTTCTATCATCTGATCAACTCTTTTTTCAATTCTCGAGTAGAGAGTTTCTCTTTTGTCCGTCAGAACAAAGTAGGTAAAATCATATATGGAGTCCTTCTGACTTTGCTCTAAATTGTGCTCAGATATGGGTCTTCCGGTTTTTTTGTAGTATTCAAGAGCTCTAATAACTCTTTTTGAATTGTTCGCGTGTATTATCTTTGCTGATTCAGGATCTACTATCTTTAATTCTTCGTAGATGCCATCAGGTCCTTCTCTTATTACTCTCTCTTCAAGTTCATGCCTTAAAGACATATCCTCGTCAGTTTCAGTAAAATCAATATCTTTAAGGACTGCCTGAATGTAAAAGCCAGTACCTCCAACAATTATCGGAACATGTCCTCTTGATGCAATCTCAGTTATGGCCTTCTTTGCAAGCTTTTGAAAAGTAAAAACATTAAAATCTTCATGGGGATCAAGGAAATCAATAAGATGGTGTGGTACTCCTCCCATTTTCTCAGGGCTTATCTTGTCAGTTCCAATATCCATGAATTTATAGACCTGCATAGAATCAGCGGAGATTATCTCTCCGCCAATCTGTTTAGCAAGCTCAATTGATAGTTTACTTTTACCAACAGCTGTAGGTCCTGTCAGCACAATAAGCCTTTGTTTTTCCATTACTCAACAACTCTCTTAAACTTCTTGTCAATCTCATACTTGGTCATAGATATAATGGTCGGTCTTCCATGAGGACAATTATATGGATTATCAAGAGTCAGAAGTTCATCTAAAAGAGCTTCCATCTCAAGTACACTCATCTTGGTATTGCCCTTAACTGATGCCTTACATGCCATGCTGGCAATTTTGTAATTGATAACATCAGGTGTTCTGTCCAGATTTGTTTCATGTGACAGCTCATCCAAAATCTGTATGAACATATCTTTTTCACTCTCACATCCAAACAGATCTACCGGAATAGCTCTCATAGCATATTCTCTTCCGCCAAAATTTTCAATATTAAATCCAAGTTTTTCAAAATACTGCCTGTAATTTAAAAACAACTCTTCTTCAGCGCTTGTAAGTGCCACAATTACAGGAGGATTCACCATTTGGGAAAGCATTTCCCCCGATTTGAATCTCTTTATCATGCGCTCATAGTTTACCTTTTCATGGGCAGCATGCTGATCCACCAAAAGCATTTTGTCCTTATAGGCAATTATCCAGTAAGTACCAAATAACTGACCAAGGATCTCGTAGTCTTTGACGTTTTCTCTTGTAAGAACCTTTTCTTCAAACAGATCAAGCTGTACAGGCTTTTTCTCCACTACAATAGCATTCTCTGATTTTATTATAGGCGAAGGATGTTCGTTCTTTTCAGCGATTGATCCGTCAGAGTCTCCAAAAATTCTGGTCCAGACAGCCGATTTATTAGAATCCTCGATCTTTACAGGCTTTTCCTTAACTCCCTTGGCATATATGGGAGTGTCACTACTTATTTTGTGCTCTTCAAACCTTAAGGTTTCAAAAGGCTCAGGTGCTTTTTCCTTTTCTTTTTCAGGTACCGGTTCCTTGACTATCTCATTATCAGGCTCTTTAGCCTCGGCTTCTTTCCTGGCCTCTATCTTATCTTCTTTTTCTGACAAAAGAGCATCCGGAATCATCTCATGATTCTTTAAAACAGATTCTACGCTCTGCCTTATGAACTCATGGAGCTTCACCTGGTTGTTAAAACGAACTTCCAGCTTGGCAGGATGAACATTGACGTCTACATCTGCAGGGTCCATGCGAAGGTGAAGCACAGCAAAAGGAAACTTGTGCATCATAAGATACTCTTTATAGCCCTCTTCAAGGGCCTTGCTCATGACTTTATCTTTGATATATCTTCCATTTACAAAGAATATCTCAAAATTTCTGTTAGACCTGTTAAGAACAGGCTCACCAAGATATCCCTCAAGGGTCATGCTGCCTTCTGTAGCCTTTATGGGAATAAGGCTCACAGAGATATCTCTTCCGTAAATCCTGTAAATGATCTCTTTAAGGTCTCCGTTTCCTGATGTTGAGAACTTATCATCTTTATTGTTTATAAAGCGAAAAGAGATTGTTGGATTATCAAGAGCAAGATGCTCCATTACATCGCCTATGTAGCTTGCTTCAGTCTGGGCAGTTTTAAGAAACTTTTTTCTTGCTGGTGTGTTGTAAAAAAGGTTCCTCACTATCAGGGTAGTTCCCTTTGGAGCACCGATATCCTCAAAGGCTGCTTCTTCACCGCCGTTTATGCAGTATCTTGTGCCAACAAGCTCTTCCTCAGTTTTGGTTATGAGGTCAACCTGGGCAACAGATGAAATACTGGAAAGAGCTTCACCTCTAAATCCCAGGGAATGAATGGTATAGAGATCATCAATTGATTTTAGCTTACTGGTGGCATGGCGCTTAAAAGCCTTACGGATCTGACTTTTTTCAATACCAGAGCCATTGTCTGTGACTCTTATCATTTCAATTCCGCCGCCTTTGATCTCTACAGTAATAGCTGTTGCACCGCAGTCTATGGAGTTTTCAACAAGCTCTTTAACGACGCTTGAAGGTCTTTCTACAACTTCACCTGCTGCAATCTGATCTATGGTATTCTTATCAAGTTCGTTGATGATAGCCATTAGCTCTTCCACCTGTTCTTAAGATCACTTTGAAGCTTATAAAGAGTGTTCAGCGCATCCATTGGAGTTAAGGTTGTGATATCGATCTCCTCAAGGCGCTTAAGTACGTCCTCATCCTTAACTGTATCAAATAGCGACATCTGATCTATGTCTACATCATCGTAATGAGTAACCTTGACCTTTTTATCGCTCTTATTATCTCTGGCAATTGCCTGAACCTTTTCAGTAATGTCGTTGTCAGTAAGCTCTGTTACGATCTCTTTTGCCCTGTCAATTACCATGTCAGGAACCCCGGCCAGCTTAGCCACCTGGATTCCGTAGCTCTTATCAGCACCGCCTTTAATTATCTTACGCAAAAAGACAATATCATCGCCATTTTCCTTAACTGCAATGCAGTAGTTATTGACGTTATCCATCTTGCCTTCAAGCTCTGTAAGTTCATGGTAGTGAGTGGCAAATAAGGTCTTGGCCCCAAGTATCTTGCGGTTGCTGATGTGCTCTGTTACAGCCCAGGCAATCGCAAGACCGTCGTAGGTTGATGTTCCTCTTCCGATCTCATCAAGGATAAGAAGTGAATTTGGAGTTGCATTCCTTAGAATATTGGCAACTTCATTCATCTCAACCATGAATGTTGACTGCCCGCTTCCCAGATCATCAGATGCTCCAACTCTTGTAAATATCCTGTCAACTACGCACATATCTGCACTTTCACAGGGAACAAATGAACCAATTTGGAACATTAGAGCTATAAGCGCTGTCTGTCTCATGTAGGTAGATTTACCTGCCATATTAGGTCCTGTGATAATGGAAATACAATGCTTTTTATTGTCCAGATACGTGTCATTTGCAATGAACATATCCGCTGTATCCAGCATTTTTTCTACTACAGGATGACGACCATTTTTTATCTTGATGATTCCCTTGTCATTTATTGTTGGCTTAACGTAACGGTTTCTCTCAGCCACATAGGCAAGAGAAGCATATACATCAAGAAGAGCCAAAGCCTTGGCTGTTGACTGTATCCTGTCGATCTCAAGTGCGATGGAATCTCTTATCTTGCAGAACATTTCATACTCGAGGTTATTTAGCTTATCCTGCGCGTTAAGGATAGTATCTTCAAGTTCCTTAAGTTTTGGAGTTGTATATCTTTCGCAGTTTGTCAGGGTCTGTTTTCTGATAAAGTACTCAGGAACCTTGTCCTTGAAGGAATTTGTAACTTCAAAGGAATATCCAAAAACGTTGCTGTATTTGATTCGAAGGTTCTTAATACCTGTCTTTTCTTTTTCCTCTTCTTCCATGCCTGCAAGCCACTGTTTACCATTAGTGCCAGCCTCTCTGAAGTGGTCAATGTCTTTGTCAAAGCCGTCCTTGATGATGCCACTTTCCTTGATAGTAAGCGGAGGCTCCTCAACAATGGACTGATCAATAAGGTCAAAGATATCCTTTAATGGATCAAGGTTTTCCGAGATCTTATCGATCCCTTCAACCCCTTCAATATCAAGAAGAGCCTGTTTAACTGCAGGTATCATCCTGATTGAATTTCTAAAAGCCAAAAGATCTCTTGGGTTAGCTGTTTTAAATACGATCTTGGACATAAGTCTTTCAAGGTCGTAGACAGGGCCAAGATATTCCCTTATCTCTTCCCTTGTTACCACATTTTTAACAAGAGCTTCTACAGAGGTCTGTCTTAAAAGGATCTCATTTTTATCGATAAGAGGCTGCTCAATAAAGCTCCTTAAAAGCCTTGCGCCCATGGCTGTTTTTGTCTTATCAAGAACCCAGAGAAGTGTACCTCTTTTTTGTTTATCCCTCATGGTTTCAACAAGTTCAAGGTTCTTTCTTGTGGAGCTGTCAAGAAGCATGAACTTACTTGTAAGATAAGGATAAACATGGGTAATATTACTTATCTCAGATTTCTGCATGTCATACAGATACTGAAGAAGCGCTCCAGAAGCCACGATGCCGTTTGGAAAATCATCTATTCCAAGGCCAATAAGTGAAGAAACCTTAAAATGCTTCATTAAGAGCTTCTTGCACTGATCCTCGTCATAGTAGTGTGAGTCCAGAGGATTAACAAAAATCTGGAGTCTGTTTCTTAGCTCATCAAGATCAGCTCCGCTGAATTCAAAGGCGTTATTACAGATTATCTCTGTGGGTGAATACTTGTAGATCTCATCCATTACGCTGCGAAGGCTGTCAACTTCTGTAAGATAGAAATCACCAGTAGTTACATCTGCAACTGAAAGACCTATGGTATCTGGTGAGTAAAAGATACACATCAGATAGTTATTTTTGGTCTCTTCCAGGGACTGCATATTGAGGTTTGTTCCAGGAGTTACTATCCTTGTAACATCTCTTTTCACAATGCCTTTCGCAAGCTTGGGATCTTCCATCTGCTCGCAGATCGCAACTTTATAGCCCCTTGATACCAGTTTATTTAAGTAACTTTCTGCAGCATGAAAAGGAACGCCACACATGGGCGCTCTCTCTTCAAGTCCACAGGCTTTACCTGTAAGTGTAAGTTCAAGTTCCTTGGATGCCACAAGAGCATCATCAAAAAAGATCTCGTAAAAATCACCAAGTCTGTAAAACAGAATGCAGTCCTTGTACTCCCTCTTGGTCTGGATGTAATGCTGCATCATCGGTGATACTTTTTCTATATCTACTTCGTCTAACAACGTGGTGTTTCCCACGGCAAAATTCCCCTGTTCTATAGTTTACTTAAATAAGTTCCCCAACATAGTAAAATCCATGGCACTCAAGGAGTTTAACATCAGCAAATTCTCCTATCATTTCCTTGTTTCCAGGAAAGTGTACCAGTGTATTATTGCTCATTCTTCCGGTCAAAAGAGATTCATCATGGTCATTTACGCTCTCGATAAGTACGCGCTGAATCTGTCCACCATACTTTAATGTCTGCTCTTTTGCTTCCTCCTGTACAACTTTAAGAAGTCTGTCAAAGTTCTCTTTTACAAGTTCCTCAGGAACCTGATCTTCAAATGATGCTGCAGGAGTTCCTGTTCTCTTTGAATAAATAAAAGTGAAGGCGTTGTTAAAGTGAGCTTTCTTAACTACATCGATGGTGTCATCTACAGCCTCTTTTGTCTCACCAGGGAAACCTACGATAATATCTGTTGTGATGGCTACATCAGGAAGCTTTGTCCTGATTTTTTGAACCAGGTTTAAATAGTCATCTTTTGTATATTTCCTGTTCATTCTCCGTAGGATCTCAGTGTTTCCGGACTGAAGAGGCAGATGGATATGCCTTGCTATCTTCCTATTTTTAGCGATAACATCCAAAAGCTCATCTGAAAAATCCTTAGGATGAGGAGTCATGAATCTTACTCTCTCAATTCCTTCTACCTCGCATACCATCTCAAGAAGGTGGGCAAAAGAGATCTTGCCAGGATCATCATCTTTAAAATCAAGGCCATAGGAATTAACATTCTGGCCAAGGAGCATAACTTCCTTTACGCCGTCAGCTGCAAGCTTCTCGCACTCTCTGATGATATCTTTAGGAGCTCTTGAGCGCTCTCTTCCACGCACATAAGGAACTATGCAGTAGGTGCAGAAATTGTTGCATCCAAACATAATATTGACCCCTGACTTAAAGGGGTACTTACGAAAGACCGGAAGGTCCTCAACAATCTTGTCAGTCTCTTTCCAGATATCAATTATCATCCTGTCTGACTCAAGGCATGTATTTAAAAGCTCTGCAAATTTGTAGATATTATGTGTTCCAAAAATAAGATCCACAAATCTGTAGCTCTTCTGAATCTTCTCAACAGCTCCCTGCTCCTGCATCATACAGCCGCAGATAGCTATCTTCATGTGAGGATTTTTCTTTTTATGATTGCTGCACTGACCAAGCCGGCCAAAAACTCTCTGGTCTGCATTGTCTCTTACTGTGCATGTATTGTAGATCACAAAATCTGCATCTTCTGAATCTGTTTCTTCATAGCCTGCAAGCTTAAGTATGGCAAGGAGCTTTTCAGAATCTCTTGCATTCATCTGACAGCCAAAGGTTACAACGCAGGCTTTAAGCTTTCTTCCAAGCTCTTTTTCAAGTGCAGATACCTTCTGTTTTGCAAGCTCGATATAGTCCAGCTGGCGAAGGCTCTCAGCATCTGTCACATCATTTTTACTACTGTTTAAAACGTTAATACTCATTACAAAAAACTCTTTCCATCAAATCTTAAAATCTTTATAGACTTTCGCAAGTCCAAGGAGGATCTCAACAACCTTCCTCATTTCCTGAACTGATGCATACTCATATTTGCCATGGTAGTTGTAGCCACCAGTGCAAAGGTTAGGACATGGAAGCCCCTTGTAGGAAAGTGAAGCTCCGTCTGTGCCTCCTCTTATTGGCACATCGATAGGCACAATATCAAGAGACTCCATAACTTTCTTGGCATTGTCCACAAGATGCATGTGAGGTCTTATCTTTTCGATCATATTGTAGTACTGGTCTCGAAGCGTTACTTCTACAGTTCCCTCGCCGTATTTCTTGTTAAGGAACTCAGAAGCAGCCTTAAACAGTTCTTTTTTCTCGTTGAAAAGAGCTTCATCATGGTCTCTTATTATGTAAGAAGCAGTTGCAGACTCAGTAGATCCTGTAATCTCAGTAAGATGGAAGAAACCTTCTCTTTTCTCTGTATACATAGGATTCTGGAATGCAGGTAAAAGTGAATGGAATTCATAGCAGATTAAAGATGCGTTTATCATCTTGTTCTTGGCATCACCAGGATGAACGCTTCTTCCATTAACCTTAATTACGCCCTCAGCTGCATTGAAGTTCTCGTACTCAAGTTCTCCAAGCTTACCTCCGTCAACAGTGTAGGCAAAAGAAGCGCCAAATCTGTCTATGTCAAAGAAAGCTGTTCCTTCTCCAATCTCCTCATCTGGTGTGAAAGCAATCATTATAGGACCATGCTGGATGCTATCATCTGTTAAGAGAGTCTCAGCCATAGTCATGATCTCAGCTACTCCTGCTTTGTCATCAGCACCAAGAAGCGTTGTTCCATCTGTGACAATAAGATCTTCTCCAATGTGATTTTTAAGTTCAGGGAAGCTGTCAGGTGAAAGAACGACCTTTCCATCTGAGCTAAGGGTTATATCATTTCCGTCGTACTTCTCTACTATTCTGGCCTTAACATCCTTGCCGCTCACCTCATCAGATGTGTCCATGTGGGAAATAAAGCCAATCTTGGGAGCATTCTCATACCCTTTAGTAGCAGGGATAACTCCGTAAACGTAGCAGTGGTCTTTATCATAAAAGGCATTACTAACACCAATTGCGTTCATCTCATCATAAAGTAGCTTTGCAAGGTCATGCTGCTTTGCCGTTGAAGGAGATGTACCTGTTGTATCATCAGACTGAGTGTCTATTTTGACATATCTTAAAAACTTTTCAATTACATCGATACTGCTCATTTTGTTTTCCTTTTTGCTTTATTTTTCTTTGAAAAAGAAGGATCTTTTTCGCTTATATATATCCTTACGGACCTGTCAGCCATCAGCTCAGTAAACATCTGGTTTTCAGAGGTAAACAGGCTATCAGATGCTTTTCCTTTTGTCTTTGGCTTTTCTAACTTGAGACATCTGTTATCAGTGTCTGCAAGAATTTCCCATTTCAGCCCCTCAGGGAGCTTGGGAAGAGCTATTTCCTGATTGGTCCAGTTCATGTTAAAGCACACATATATAAATGGCTCGTCCTTTTCATAAAGGCCGCAAAACAGTATTCCCAGCAAATGTGAGTATCCCGAAAGGTCAGGTCTGTATGCTTCTCTTCCATGACAGGAAAGATCAGGATATCCGCAAGATAAGTGATCCATAAGTCTAAAAGGCTTGTTTTCATGGAGAATCCTGTATTTAAAACGAAGGTCAATAAGGAACTTAACATATTCCAGAATATCCGGGTTCTTGTCCATGGATTTCCAGTCAACCCAGCCAGTTTCATTATCCTGGCAATAAGGATTGTTGTTACCGCCCTGAGAATTGCCAAATTCATCGCCAGAAAAGATCATAGGAGTTCCCTGTGATAAAAACAGCATAGTAAGGATATTTTTGATCTGCTTCTTTCGAAGGTCCAGGATCTCGTGCTTTCTGGTCCTTCCTTCTATTCCGCAGTTCCAGCTTAAGTTATAATCTGTACCATCCTTGTTGTTTTCGCCGTTTTCCTCATTGTGCTTGTGCTCATAGGAAACCAGGTCAAACAGCCTGAATCCTTCATAGTCACAGATGTAGTTGATAATCCCATGATCTGTACCCTGAGCAATCATGCTCTTTAAGAAATCAGAAGCAGAATTATCATCGCTCTTTAAAAAGCGCCTTGAGTTGTATAAAAAGGCATTGTTGTAATCAGCAAGAAGGCGAACAGGAGGCTCTTTTCCCTCATAGATATCAGCGTAGTTGAACCATTCGTTCCATATCTTGATATCAGTAAACAATGGTTCATTTGTAATAAGCCTTATGGGAATCACCTTGCCCTTCAAATGGAATCCATCCACATGATATGTGCAGCGCCAAAACCTTAGGGCATCCATTATAAGAGTTCCATTTTCGTGCTCATCAAAATAAAACTGCATAATGACCTCAAGGCCATTTTTATGCATTGTCTTTACAAACTCTTTAAATTCATTTTCTGCATCATCCGGATTCTCACAATATGCCGTTCTTGGGGCAAAATAAAAGCCCTTTTTGTATCCCCAGAAGTTTAGATTAAGCTTAACGCTGTTTTTATTCGATATGCTTCCATCTTTTGAATACAAAAGCTCGCTCTTTTGCCTATTGGTACCAAGGCTTCGTTTATCTGAGTTCTTGTAGGGATTTTCAATCTCATTCATCTCATAGGCAGGCATCAGCTCAACAGCTGTAACCCCAAGAGATTTAAGATATGGGATCTTTTCAAGAATTCCCTTAAAAGTACCTCTCTTTGAAGGCGTAACGCCACTTGATGGGCTTTTTGTAAATCCTCTCACATGAAGAAGGTAAATAAGACTATCCTCATATGGAGTAAAAAGATTATTATCTCCCTTCCAGTCGAATCTGTCCCTGGAAGTCTTATAGTCAGCCTTGTTATCAAGCTTAGCTCTTATCTGATCATCTGGTACATCCTTTCCAAATTTTTCAAGACCAAAGAACTGCTTGGCATAAGGGTCGCAAAATACATCCTCATCAGCAAAATAGTTGTAGGATTCATATGATGCGATATCATTGATCCCTGTAACCCTGACAGAATATATATCCCCTCTTTTAAAGGACGAAGGTATCTCTATCTTTAGCGGTTTGTCACTTCCATCCCTAGGATAAAGAGTGATACCGCAGGATCCATTCTTGCCAAATACAGCTCTGACAACCAATGTCCTGTCATAGTCTATGTAACACCCAAGAGGATAGGGTTTTTCTCTTTTTAGCACTAGTTTTGACGTCATTTTGCACCTATTTACCCTAGATTTAATCGCCCGTACATTTTACCACATTTATACCTAATATGCACCCAAAAGAGCGGATATTATGGTATTATAAAAGAAAAAACTATCAAAAAGGGGGCTGTTATGGAGTTTTCCAAAAACGCTATCGACTGGAACACCAAAATAGAGAATGGTGAGCAGACAACTGTTGAAATAGAGCTTGATGAGGGCAAGATCGTTACCTGCGCACTGATCATCGTTCTTACAGTTAACTCTAAGGATTATATAGTTCTTTTGCCTCTGGA
>NZ_JAGAYD010000012.1 GCF_017940685.1 Butyrivibrio sp.
CAGCATGTTCTCAAGAAGTGTACTAGGCACTTCTGTAGTCTGGAAAGGACCACCTTCTGTCAGGATCCTTACAAGGTCGTATGTCTTTAAGGAACCTGTTACCGCAAAGATAACGCTGACTCTGATGATTGGCTTGATGATAGGAATGACAATGTATCTGTCGATCTGCCAGGGAGATGCGCCGTCAAGCATTGCAGCTTCTCTAAGGTCAGTGGAAACGCCCTTGACTCCGGCATACATAAGCAGCATGTGATATCCGATGTACTGCCAGATTGTAGGAACCAGAATTGCTCCAAGAGCTGTCTTTACATCACCAACCCATACGTGTTTCCAGCTTCCAAGGTTAACTGCATCGAGGAATCTGTTGAGCACACCGTAGTCAGGGTTGTATATTTTAAGCCATAATTGACCAATAACCACAGTTGAAATTAGAACTGGCATAAAGAAAACTGATAAGAAAAATCTCTCTTTCTTAGGACGTCTTCCAAGAAGGAGCGCAAGGAAAAGAGAAAATGGCAGCTGAACAAATACTGAAAAGAATGCCAGTATCATTGAGTTCTTAAGAGCTGTCATGAACTTAATTGAGCCGTTAGTGAAAAGCTCTATGTAGTTGTCGAAACCGATAAATGTACCTTCTGAAAATCCATTCCAGTCAAAGGTACTTCTGTAAAGTGACACCGCAATAGGTGCAATCAGAATGCTGACAAAAAGTAAAAGACCAGGGAGCAAAAATAAGAATATTGTAATCCCCTTTTGAATTTGTGCCGTTTTTTTATTCATACCGTAACCTTCCAAAAAAATCGGTCCTTTCTGTATTCCCAAAGAAACGCAGGAAGGACCGATGTGTAGTTAAAAATTATCTGATGTCTTTAGCAAGACCATCAGTAAATGCCTGTCCATCAACCTGGCATCCATAAACCTGATCTACATATGAAAGATATGTGTTAGCATCGTCAGCGTTCATAGCTGTATCTCCGAAGAGTACGAAGTTGTCAGCCTTTGAAACGATCTCAGATACAGTCTGTGTAAGCTCGTTAACTGAGCTTGTGTCACCGTATGGTGTCCATGCAGGAAGTCCACATCCATCAAGGTATCCATAGTGGCAGATGAGCTTACCAAGCTCGAATGCATAGTCAGCAGCCTTCTCAGCGTTAGGTGAAGAAGCTGCAACTGCAAGTGTGTCTGAAGGTCCACCGATGAGCTGTCCGAGTTTAGCCTTGTCAGCGTTGATAACTGGGAACTCACCAACTTTTACCTTAGGGAAGAACTCTTCGTTAGCTGCGAAGTCTGCGCAGTTCCATGTACCATTCATGTAGAATGCATACTTGCCAGCCATGAAGTTGTTCTTAACTTCGTCGTTTGTAAGACCGATTCCTGAAGGATCGAAGTAACCGTTTGTTACAAGGCCCTGGAATGTGTTAACAGCGTCTGTTACGTCCTGATTAGCCCATGTAGCTCTTCCAAGGAAGATGTCGTTAAGAGTGTCAGCGCCTGCACTCTTCTCGATTACAGACTCAAGATACTCTGTTACACACCATGTCTCTTTTCCAGCACATCCGAAAGGAATGATGCCTGCTGCCTTAAGCTTGTCGCAGCACTCGATGAACTCATCATAAGTTCCAGGAATCTCTGTGTAGCCAACCTGTCCAAGAAGGTCCATGTTAGCGAAAAGACCAACGATGTTCATTGTTGTAGGAACACCATAGTGCTTGCCATCGTAAGTTGTGTTACCAAGCATGTTCTCAGGAAGTTCGCTCTTCCAGTTCTCGTAAGCATCGTCAAGGCAGTAAACCTTGCCAGCGTCTACGAAATCACCAAGGAATGCACATGACCATGTGAAGAAGATGTCAGGCATTTCGTTAGCTGAAACAGCAGCTTTGATCTTTGTCTTGTAAGACTGGTTCTCAAAAGCTTCCCAAGTGAAGTTGATGTCAGGATACTTAGCCTGCATATCAGCTATAGCTGCCTCATAAGCGTGACGGTTTGAGTCACTCTCTGTTGCGATACACCACATGTTAAGTGAAATAGGCTCACCTGAATCTGTGGCTTCTGCTGCCTGTGCAGGTTTCGCTGCAGGCTCTGCTGCTGGAGCCGCTTCCTGCTGTGCAGGTTCTTCAGCTGGAGCTGCAGGTGCGGATGATCCGCAAGCGGCGAGAGATAGTGTCATAATTCCCGCCAACAATACTGAAACTACTCGCTTCATTTTCATAACGTTCTCTCCTTTGTAAAATGTGTGTTTTATTTTACCCTGACCATAGGCCATGGATAAGCAACCGTTAGCTTGTCTCCACTGTCATTAAGTGCATAGTAGAGATATGCATCCTCAATAGGATCATCGTACATAAGCTTGATGCACTTCTTTGATTCATCTACACTGTAATGTCCGTGGAAAATGTTCTCCTCAGCAAATTCCCCATTTGCTGTAAACTGGTAAGACCAGCCGTTGTCCTGCTTCCAGACACCTACAATAGTTCCAGTGTCCTCAGTGCAGAGATCATATGTAGATTCTTCATACAGGGTCATCTGATCCCCATCCATCTGGTAACGCATTTTGATGGTATTGCCCTTATCATCTTTAAGAGTGATAAAGGTATCATCCTTGTCGTAGGTGTACTCATTCCCCTTATAGGTACACTTACCGTTGTCTGACAGGGTAATAACAGGCTCTGCAGGATCATGACTGTAAGCCCATTCTTCCTTGTGGCTTCCGCATCCGGAAAGGCTTGCCACAAGCAGCACTGCTATTATCCCCAAAGTGATTTTTTCTATGATCATTTTTTTCATACTGATTACCTCTAAATTCCGATAACCTTACTTATACGTTTACTATATTCCATCAGGTTTTTAGAATTAATGGATTTCTTTTACATCTGGTAGCACATTTTTTACTTCTTTAACATAAAATTTACTCTTTGTTTTCATTTTGTGTACATCTTGCACAAAAAGAATGGCACTTGTTTTTACACAAGTGCCAAATAATAGTCATTTTGCTATCTTATTTAAAGTATTTTGAATAAACTTGCATCAAATTTGTGGAAGAAACCTGCTCATCCTCATTTAATGAAATGCTGTCCCAGAGCTTAGTGTTAAGCTGCTTTGACAGTGTTGCCACAAAGGCGTCATACTGGGCTCCGAAGACTTCTCTTTTCCTCTTGTCCACTATCTTGATCTTGTTGGCCTCAGTCTCTTCCCTGTTGAAAGTACTAATACATTTAATGATAACGTACCCTTCAGAGGTTTCAACGATCTTACTGACTTCCTCTGTTCCAAGATTGAAGGCCGCTGTCTCATAGACACTTTCCATTCCGCCTTTGCCAAAAGAGATCGTTCCCTCATCAGCTTCGTTGTACTGGGCCATGAGTTCCTCAAAGCTCTCCCCTGCCCAGATCTTTTTAAGTATATCTCTCGCCCTGTTGTAGGCAGCGTTCTTCTCTCTTTCAGTGTAAGGAACTTTTTGTCCCGACCCATCCAGTGTGTAGGTCTTGATGAGGATCTGTTCTACAGTGATGGTGCGGGCCTCATCGTCGCTGATCTCGGGGTTGATGTCCCTTATGATATAGTCATAGAGTTTGTTGGCAAGAGCCTGCTCCGCCATTATCTGGGTAATGTCATCCAAAGTAACATTGTTCATGGCCGCTTTATCAGCATCTGATAAGCTCTCATAGTATTCTGACGCCGCCTGGACTGCAAGATCATTTTCCTCCTGGGATAGCGCAATCTCATTTTCAAGGGCAAGAAGGTTCATGACCTTGATCTGTGCGATCTTGGCCAGAACTGACTCTTTTAACCGATCTTCCACAGTTCCTGCATCAGTCTCTTTATCCCAGATGTCAGAGCCAAAGGTCTCTTCGTAGCCCATCTGGGTATTCATAAGATAAACAAGGGCCTCAGTCAGCGAGCATGACATGTCCTCGATCCTGAAGACCACTCCGTCGTCAAAGCCTGTGGTAAACACGATCCTGCGGTCAAGAAATTCCATAGGGGCGCAACCTGATAGAGTTAGCATTAAAGCAGCTGCTACAGCCACTAAAGGTGTCAGTCTTTTCATGCCTCCAGGGTCCTTATAATGCTGCGGGCAACGGAAAGTCCGTTGGCGCTTGCCTGCTGAAGTCCTCTTGTTACACCGGCTCCATCGCCGATGGCGCGAAGACCTTTGATACTGGTCTCAAAATCCTTGTTTATGATAACCTTGTTGGAGTAGAACTTAACCTCTACGCCGTATAGCAATGTCTCGTCTGAAGCAAGGCCTGGTGTTACCTTATCAAGGGCCTGGATCATCTCATCAAGGTCAACCATGATCCTGTGAGGGAACACAAGGGAAAGATCGCCAGGTACTGCATCCTTGAGAGTAGGGATCAGGTTGTTCCTGCAAAGTCTCTCCTCTGTTGTTCTTCTGCCACGCTTGAAATCGCCATAGGTCTGCACAAGGATCTTGCCTCCGCAGAGCATGTTTGAAAGCTCAGCGATCTTTTTACCGTACTCGATAGGAGTCTTAAATGGCTTGGTGAAGTTCTTGGATACAAGGAGAGCAAAGTTTGTGTTGTTTGTCTTAAACTCTTTTCCCTTATACGCATGTCCGTTAACTACAGCCAGACCGTTTTCATAATATTCAGTTGCAACCTCGCCTGATGGGTTGGTGCAGAAGGTTCTTACCTTGTCATCGAAGGTTGGTGTGTGGTAAATGAGCTTGGCCTCATAGAGGTTCTCATTAAGGAACTGCATAACTTCGTCCCTTACCTCAACTCTTACGCCCACATCGACTGTGCCAGGCCTGGTCTCAATGCCGATCTCCTCGCACTTATCCTTGAACCAGTCAGCGCCTTCACGGCCAACTGCGCTTACTATCTCTTTTGCAGTATAGGTCTCACCCTTATCTGTAACAACGCCGGTAGCAACACCATCTTCTACAATGATATCTTTTACCATGGTGTTAAACTCGATGGTCACGCCCTTAGAAAGAACATGCTCCTGAAGTCTTGAGTAGATCTTGTAGCCTTCCTCCGTTCCAAGGTGTCTTATTGGACACTCCACCAGCTTAAGATTAGCGCCTATGGCCTTTCTTCTGATCTCTCTTATCTCAGCTTCCTTGTCAACGCCGTAAACGCTAGTGTCAGCACCAAACTTAAGATAGATCTCATCGGATTCATGGATCAGCTTGCTTGCTTCGTCGTATCCAAGGATCTCTGGAAGATTTCCTCCTACGTCAGGAGAAAGAGAAAGCTTACCATCTGAGAATGCTCCAGCTCCCGCAAAACCTGTTGTGATGGAGCAGGGCTGACATCCAGCACAGGTCTTGGTGATCCTCTTAGGACAATTTCTCTTTTCAATGGATCTGCCCTTTTCGATCACAAGAACCTTAAGGTCAGGTCTCTTTTCCATAAGCTCATAAGCGCAGAAAATGCCTCCAGGGCCAGCGCCGATTATTATCACGTCTACATTTGTTGCCATAAATTCCTCCAAACTGCTGCGGGCAGTACAAACTGCCGCAAATGCACATTATATAACCATGTTCTGCACATGGGAAAGACATTATAACACACTCCAAAAAAAGTGCAAGCAGCTGTCTTTTTACTTATATATTATAATGGCTGGAGCCGTTGATTTACACATATTTATACACTTTTTAGAAATAATTGAGTATAATGATAGTACGTCAATTCGGTTAATAATGAGGGGAATGTCGTATGTATAAAAAAGTATCATCAATAATAATGTTATTTCTGCTAGTATTTCTTGCCCTTCCAGTCAAGGTAGACGCCGCAGCTTTTGATCCTGTCTACTACGCAGAGAGGTACCCTGACGTAGCCGCAGCTGTGGGCACAAGCCAAAAAGCACTCATAAACCACTACACAACTTACGGTGTCTACGAGGGAAGATTTCAGAATGCCCAGGAAGAGGCAGAAGGCAAGCCCCTTAACACCTATATTGATATAGACCTGGAAAACCAGCATGTCACCTACATCCTTGATGGCAACGTAGCTTTTGAAACGGACTGTGTATCAGGGGATGTATCAAAAAACAGACAGACTCCCACCGGAGTATATGCTATCTACGGTCACGTTCCAGGCCAGTATCTGACCGGTCCCACCTGGAAAAACTGGGTGGACTACTGGATGCCATTTTCTCCCGGAGGCTGCGGACTCCACGATGCCACCTGGCGAAAGAAATTTGGTGGAGAAATCTACAAGACCAACGGTTCCCACGGATGCGTGAATCTCTCTCACGATGCAGCAAAAGAGCTGTTCAACATGGTGGGCATCGGAACTGTTGTAAACGTTCACTAAAAAACAAGACACGGGGACGGTTCTGTTGTCTCCTTCGGCTCTGGACCTGCCACCCCGGCAGCCCAGGGCCAAAGGAGACAGCAGAACCGTCCCCGTGTCTTGTTTTTATACGAATATCTGATAAAATATTAACAGGGTTACTAATTATACATTTTTAGGAGGTATTTGTTTTATGGCTATGAACAAAGTAGTAGTTGCAGGCGGTGGTGTGTTGGGTACTCAGATCGGACTCATGTGCGCTTATACAGGACATGACGTTACTTTCTGGCTTAGAAGCGAGTCTTCCATTGGGAGGACACAGCCTAAGATCGACCTTTATTCAAAGGCTATGCTGGATGACCTTGCAGCAGCTAAGAATCTGATTGGCAATCCACTGGGTGCTCTTCTTTATCCAAGGGGACTTATCACAAAGTGGGAAGGCATCACAGCTGAGCAGATCGATGCTCTCATTGAGCAGGGTAAAAAGAATATGACCGACAACATACATATCGAGCTTGATATGGCAAAGGCTGTTGCCGGTGCAGATATTGTTATTGAATCTATGGCAGAGAATCCGGATGCCAAGATTGATGTTTACAAGCAGATGAGAAATCTTCTCGACGAGAAGACCATCCTTGTTACCAACTCTTCAACACTTCTTCCAAGTATGTTTGCTGAGTACACAGGAAGGCCCGAGAAATATCTTTCTCTTCACTTTGCTAACACTATCTGGAAGAACAACACTGCAGAGGTTATGGGACATCCTGGAACAGACCCCGAGATTTACAAGCAGGTTGTTGCATTTGCAGGTGAGATCAACATGGTTTCTCTTGAGCTTCACAAAGAGCAGCCTGGCTACATCCTTAACTCCATGCTGGTTCCTTTCCTTTCAGCTGCACAGGCTCTGTGGGCTAATGAAGTTGCAGATCCTAAAACAATCGACCTCACATGGCGTCTTGCAACCGGCGCTCCAAAGGGGCCTTTCGAGATCCTTGATATCGTAGGCCTTGAGACAGCTTACAACATCAACCAGATGAAGCCCGGTGCTCAGGAAGAAGGCAATATCTACAACAAGATCGGCAAGCTCTTAAAAGAGAAGATCGACAAGGGTGAGACCGGTATCAACAAGGGCAAGGGATTCTACGAGTACAACAAATAACACGAATAAATATACATTTTTCAAAGTCAAAGCCGGCTCGCTGAGCCGGCTTTTCTTATTTGATCTGGTTTACTGTTTTGTTTTTATCTGGTGCTGCTGCGGTACTGGACCGGAGTCATGCCGTATTTCTTTTTAAAGAGTCTGTTGAAGTGCTCAACGTTCTGATAGCCTGCTGCCTCTGCGACCTTCTCAACCTTCATGTTGCCGTTTCGAAGAAGGGTGCTGGCCTTGTTGAGCCTTATTCTCTTTACGTTCTCTCCAAAGGTCATTCCTGACTTTTCCTTGATGTACTTGGACAGGTATGGCTTTGAAAGATAGAACTGGCTTGAGAGGTCATCTAAAGTTACAGTCAGGTAATTTTCCTGGATGTAGTTGATGATGGAGTTGATCCTCTCGTCCTTGTTGTTCTTGATATTTCTTACAGTGTCGATCTGGTTTACTGCTATTACAAGAGCATTGATGGAAGACTTGATGATATCTTCGTCAATTCCAACACCCCAGAACTTCTGGCCATTGTAGGTGATACCAACGTATGAGCAGGCCTTTGAGGATGATCCTCTTGAAAGAGCGTGTTCCTCGTAGGTTGAAAGTTCGTAGCTGATGTTGAAGTACTGCTTGATGGCATTACTTACAGCATCAAGGCGTCCGTTACCGTTTGCCTCAACCACGTGCTCTTTATCCCCGTGACTTACTGTAACTTCCGCAAGAATTCCATCGATCTGCTTGAAGTGTACAACAGGAATGCGGAATACGTTGTCGTTGTGAACGTACTTATCTTCAAATATCTGATAGATCCTTGCAGGTGAAAGCTCAGCATGCTCTCTGTCTGAGATATCCTTGATGGTATAGCTGATATCTGCCTGCATCTCTTTTGGAACCATCATGCCATAGTTGGTCTTAAGGATGTAGCTTACGCCGCCCTTACCGGACTGGGAGTTGATCCTGATAACGTCTCCGTCGTACTCTCTTCCAAGATCCTTGGGGTCGATTGGAAGATAAGGAACTGACCAGATTCCGCCGTCCTTTTTCTGCTCGTGCCAGGAGAATCCCTTTGAGATAGCGTCCTGGTGAGATCCTGAAAATGCAGTAAACACCAGCTGTCCTGCATATGGCTGTCTCTCATAGATGCGCATTCTTGTAAGGCGCTCATAGGTTTCAGCGATCTCTGTGATATGGCCAAAATCCAGGCCTGGATCAATGCCGTGGGAATACATGTTGATAGCAAGGGTAACAATATCAACGTTACCTGTTCTCTCTCCGTTTCCAAAAAGAGTTCCCTCAATCCTGTCAGCTCCTGCAAGGCATCCAAGCTCAGCATCGCTGACACCTGATCCTCTGTCGTTGTGTGGATGGAGTGATAAAGTAACTGCATCCCTGTACTTAAGGTTCTTGCTGATATACTCAACCTGAGTTGCGAACACATGTGGCATTGCGATCTCAACAGTTGTAGGGATGTTGATAACTACCTTATTTTTCTTGGTTGGCTTCCAAACGTCGAGAACAGCATTGCAGACATCAACAGCATAGTCTACCTCTGTTCCAGGGAAGCTCTCTGGTGAATATTCAAAAGAGAAATTGCCGTTTGTCTCTTTTGCCAGCTTATCAAGAAGCTTTGCTCCGTCAACGGCGATCTTCATGACTTCTTCTTTGCTCTTTTTAAACACCTGCTCACGCTGTGCTACAGATGTGGAGTTATACAGATGGATAATGGCCTTTGGAGCACCCTTTACTGCTTCGAAGGTTCTTTTGATAATATGCTCTCTTGCCTGAGTAAGAACCTGAACAGTAACGTCGTCAGGGATCATGTTCTTTTCGATAAGGGTTCTTGCAAACTCAAACTCAGTCTCAGAAGCTGCAGGGAAACCGATCTCGATCTCCTTAAAGCCAAGCTTTACAAGCATTGTAAAGAATTCCAGCTTTTCATCAAGACTCATGGGCTCAATAAGGGCCTGATTGCCATCTCTTAGATCTACGCTGCACCAGATGGGTGGGTGATCAATGTAGTCTTTCTTGACCCAGTCATAAGAAGGCTTTGGTGGCATGAAGTACTGTCTCTGGTATTTCTCTACGTTTTTCATATCTGCTCCTCGATTCTGTATTTGATGAATTTTTATCTCATATGCTTTGCACTGATTGATCATTATTAATTATGTCGACATATTTTTAATATGGATTAGTTGATAATTAATACAATCGCTAGATAATTTTCATCATTTTTATTGATGGTTATTATCATACCACAATTTTGCGCAATTACATCATGGTGAATTTAATCACTTTTCTTGATGAAAATTAATAAAAGAGCCAGTGTAGGTTATCCCTCACTGACTCTCATAGCCTTTAAAACACCAATTGCTGTGCCATTTCTTTTAGTTCCTGTTTTCTGTCTGACAAAAGAAGGAGCTTGTTGTACTTGTAGTAGGCCTCATTGCCTGTTTCTCTTACGAACTTAAGGCTGTGATAAGCACTTGACAGCTCGGTTAAGAATATTACCATCTCCTGGCTGCCGGTCAGAGCTTCACTGTCGCCAAATACTTCCTCAAGGAATGTAAAGCTGTTGGAGAGGTGTTCTCCCGTGCGCCTTATCGCTTCCTGCCTGCTATCCTCCCGTTTTGTAAACCACTTCTTGGCTTCTGCCAGCTGCTGTTCCCATGACGCTCCGTTCAGGCCACCTTCTGTCAGCACCTTTATGCACTCTCCAATGGCCTCTACCGCAAGGAGTATATTCTTTTCGCTGTCTCTGTCTATCATGCCAGCATCTTTCTTGTTCTTAACTTCATCAAGAAGCGCTGCCTGCCTTGCAGCAAGTTCTCCCCCGGCGCTTGTCTCAGCACATTCTGCTGCCTTTGAAGCGCCTTCTGCAGCCACAGCCTTTATGGTCTCAAAGAGCTGCTTCTGGACCGCCTGCTGCCGTGCATAGTCCCTGAACTCTCCCATAAGAGCGTCAGTAAGAAGCCCAATTACACTTAGCTTTTCGTCAAAAGAGCCTTTCCTTAGCCCCTCTTTATCCTCAGGGAACCTGCCTTCTAAGATGTCCGGAATCCTGTAGACCTGATTATATCTAAGATACAGCTCATAGTAGGTAGCAAAGTCCCTTGCGATCTCAGTGTTCTGAAGGTACTGGCCGCAAAGGTTTTCATCGATGACAATGCCAAGCTTTTCATGGACCTTCATAACCCTTGAAAGGTCCTCCCAGCCTCTTGCTGTCACAAAGCTTCTGCCGTCAACGTCAGTCTTTATGCTGTAGAAATTGTCCTTCTTGATCTCAAGATATGCAAGGATAGCGCCGTGGATAGAAGCCTTGTAGGCGTAATCCTTCCAGGCATCAAAATCCTCTTCAATGTTGATCTGCCTTACCCTGTCCAGAGTTACAATATCAAAGTCCCTGACAGATTTGTTGAACCTTGCCGGGTTTCCAGCAGTTACGATTATGAAACCATCAGGGATCTTGTGACTTCCAAAAGTCTTGTACTGCAGAAACTGAAGCATGGTAGGCGCCAGAGTCTCTGATACGCAGTTTATCTCGTCAAGGAAAAGAATTCCCTCCTTCACCCCAGACTTTTCAATCTGGTCGTAAACGCTGGCCACGATCTCACTCATGGTGTACTCGGTAACCGAATACTCTTTTCCCCCAAAGGTCCTTGTTGATATCTTGGGAAGGCCTATGGCGCTCTGCCTTGTGTGGTGGGTTATGGTGTAGGCCACCAGGTTGATCCCAAGGTCGTGGGCGATCTGCTCCATGATGGCGGTCTTTCCTATTCCGGGAGGCCCCATGAGAAGTATAGGTCTTTGCCTCTCCACAGGGATCTCGTATTGTCCGGCCTCATCCTTTGAAAGGTAGGCTCTTACTGCGTTTTTAACTTCCTCTTTTGCCTGATCAATATTCATGTTATCTCCAATCCTACATGTATAGCTTAAGTGCCCAGTCAGGCACCTTGTCATCCTCGTAATCCGAATCCTCTATAAAAACAAAGGCTGTGTCGTAGTCCGTTGGCTTCTCGGGGAAAATCCCGTAGCCATCAGTAAAATAGATAAGGCCCTTAAGGTTTTCAAAATAGCTACTCCTTCGCAGCTCTTCAACCTTTTCAAACACCGGCCTGAAATCCGTGCCGTAGCCCCCTTCCACGTGAATACCATCTGCATACTTTTCCATGTCCTCTGCAGATGTAATGGTGTCCACCTTTTGAACCTGGTCGTCGCACTGCAAAACCACGATCTTTATCTTTTGAAAAAAGTTCTCGGAGGATAAAAGCATCGATCCTGTCTCATTAAGAAATCTCTGGGCCATCTCATCCTGACAGGAAGCAGAAGTATCTATGGCGATCACCAGCTCCTGCACTTTCTTAACTTCCCTGAATTCATTTTCCTCAATAAGCGGCATATCGCCGTAGGTATCAAGTCCGAAGGCGTACATTCCGTAGTCAAAAGAGTCAAGATCGATCCCGCCTTCTTCCCGAAGTTCCTTAAATCTTTCAAGAAACTCTTTGTAGTCGCGTCTGTTTGTGTTTTCAAACTTAAGGATCCAGGAGAGCTTACCTATCTTGTCGCTTTGGTTTTTTCCAATGGTCTCAATCTCAGTCTCAAGGCGCTTAGCCTCTTTATCCCAGTCCTTCTGTCTGTTTTTTATCTTCTGAAGGCGGCGGGGATTTATGTACTTCTCCGTCTTCTTGCCATCGCTATCTGGCCCGTTTGGAGTATCCATATCATCTGGAAGATCAGGCTTTTCCTTGTCATCCTCTGACTTATCATCGCTTTTATTATCTTCCAGCCTTAGCCAGAACCCGTGGTCATCTAAAAAGAACTCTCTCTCAAGCTTCTCATACTCCAGCTCATCTGGCATATTTGCCTCATCAGAAAAGTACCGGTAGAGCTTCTCCACTGTAAGTACCTTTAGCTCTTTTGTCAAAAGAGAATACCAGCGGTCCCGAAAGTCGCTGCTGACCCGGTAGATGCACTGATAGTCCATATCATCAAGGATTGACTCAACCACAATATCCGCGCACAGATCAAAAAGCCTTGTATCCTCATACCTCTCCGAGGTGTACATGTGCCTGAAGATGCAGTGCAGCAGCATATGGACGTAGGTCCTGTTAAGCTTGCCCGGCTCCTCCACAAAAAGCCGCAGAATATATGAAGGGTTGAAGCGAATGCTCACTGCATCCGTGCCAACACTGGTGGTGGAAAGATCCATCTCATAGGAAAGGCTGTTTAGCGCTGCCCCCATGAATCTCATATCCATATAAAGTTCAGTCCTTGCAGCATTAAGCACCTTAAGCCCAAGGTCATTTAGCTTTTCTCTCATACACCCTATTATGGCTATTAAAAAAGACTACCGCAAGCTAAAAGTGACCATGCGGTAGCCGTAATTTCTTTTCATCAAACAAGTCCGTTGATAATGATTATAAGGATAAGGACTGGAAGGACGAAGCGAAGATAGTTTTTTATCCAGCGAGGCATTTTGGTGCCTTCTCCGGTGTTTACTTCCTCCAGGTAGTTATCAAAGCCCCAGCCAAGACCTGTTACGCAGAACAGGAGGATAACCAGCGCTCCGATAGGGAGGATAAGGTTACTTACTAAGAAGTCCTCAAAGTCCAGGATATTCTTGCCGCCAATGAAAGTGATGCCGCTCCACTTGTTAAATCCAAGAACGCAGGGGAGGGATGCAAAGAGCATGAAGATACAATTTATCACGATAGATGCTGTCCTTGTAATCTTAAAGTTGTCAACAAGGCATACAATGAGGTTTTCAAAAACCGCAGTCACTGTAGAAAAGCTTGCAAAGCTCATGAATACAAAGAAAAGTGTCCCCCAGATCCTGCCAAGGGGCATGTTGATAAATAGCTCAGGGAGAGTCACGAAAATAAGTGATGGTCCCTGCTCAGGCTCAACTCCAAAAGAGAAGCATGCCGGGAAAATGATGATCCCTGAAAGGATGGCAACCACGGTATCCAGCGCACTGATCCTCATGGCTTCGCCGCTAAGAGCCCTGTCCTTTGACATGTAGCTTCCAAAGACTTCAATTGATCCCATACCAATGCTCAGGGTAAAGAATGCCTGGTTCATAGCAGCTGCCAGAACCTTGTGTATTCCAATAGCCTTTGCCTTGCCAAAGTCTGGTAAAAGAAAGAAGGAAAGCCCCTCCTTTGCTCCAGGAAGCATTACGCTGTGGACCGCCAGAACTGCAATAAGCAAAAGAAGCCCAAGCATCATGAATTTGTTGACCCTCTCAAGTCCATTCTGGACGCCAAAGCTAAGTACAAGGAAACCGATAAGGACTGTGATTATTGTAAAGATTCCCATCTCTATGGGGTCTGCCATAAGCCCGTCAAATGTGGCCTTGGCACTGCCATTTTCAAGATGCTCAAATTCACCTGTGGCGAACTTGTAGAAATAGTCAAACATCCAGCCTGCAACGGTGGTGTAGTACATCATAAGAAGGTAATTACCTATCATTGACACCCAGCCGTGAAGATGCCACTTTGTGCCCTTCTTTTCAAGGGACTTGTAGCCATTGACCAGTGTGAGTCTGCTCTTTCTTCCAACAGCAAGCTCCATGGTCATTACAGGCACACCCATGATGATCAAAAACAAAAGGTAAAACAAAACAAAGACAGAGCCTCCGTTCTGCCCTGCCACATAAGGAAACTTCCAGACATTTCCGATTCCGATAGCACATCCTGCGCTGACTAAAATGAATCCAAGACGTGACCCGAATCCATCTCTGCTTCTTTCACTCATAACAAATAATCCTTTAACACTTTAAATTCTAACTGCAAAAACAGCCAACGAAGATTATAACATCTATCGGCAAATATTCAATTAACAAAATTTTGATTCATAGATGTGAACAGTCTTGGCCTTTGGGAAAAGATCTGAAGTGGTCTCAGTGTTTCCTGCCCTGTGAAGCGATAGTTAAAACTCAAACCTCATAGCAGCGCTTTTTTCTGAGCCTGCGCCGCTTCCAGATTCCATAAGTATTGCCGTCACTTCAGTAAGCCCCAGCTCTACAGAACATGAAATTGCCTCATCTATAGCGCCCCGTGAAAAAAGTTCTTTTTCCCCGCTGTATCTTAGAAGTTCTCTGATCATATTTACTGCCGGGGCAGGATCATCCTTGGCTCCTTCGATATATCGTTTCAATATAGAAAGGCCACACCCTGATACATACTCCTCGTACATCAGTCTGTATCTGTCATCCAGCTCCACCGGATAAAGTAGCCTTCCCACTGCTATATCCTCCGATACGCTTCCGCCGTCGATCTTGGCCTTTTCAAAGAGCTTGTCATATTCCCGGTAGTTGATACTGCGCCTGTCCACGCACTCCCTGTAAAACATGCCAGAGCCTGCGATGGAAAACTGTATGGTGCGGGCCATAGTGTTTTCGTTGAAGTCGTAGACGTACTCAGGAAAAGTCAGGGAGCTGGTGACGTAGATTTCGTTTCCCGGGCCGGTCACGCCCTGATCTTTTTCTTTTTCCTGTCTGACCCTTATTGTAAAGTGCAGGGTCCTGTCGTTGTCTGAAAGGAAATTTCTTATGACTTCAAACCAGGTCCTGTTTATGGTGATGTCAATCTCGCTCAGGCTGTCGCACTGCCTGCAGACTCCGTCGTAGTAATCATCAATACTGTCGAAAAGAGATATCTTTTTCAAATTTCTGCAGTTGTGAAACGCAAAACCGTAAAGGGTCTTTATGGTCTCCGGAAGTGTCACGCTCTTTAGGTCCTGTCTGGCAGAAAATGAGTGATTGCCAATAGCCTCCACCGGAAGTCCCTCTATCTGCGCTGGCACCACCAGATTGCTAACTGCCCCCTCATAGCCTGTGATCTCTATATATTCATGAGCATCCTTTTTATGCTCTTTTTTCTCAAATAGAAATGGCACGTCGTTACCTCGCTTTATTCATTTGAACATATGCTTTACTTTACTCATCAGTTTGTGTATAGTATTACCAATTAAATCAACGCTCCAGTTGAATCAGCTTTCCAGTCAGGAACAGCTGAAATTTTCACCAACAATAGGTTTCGCTAGTCTTTGTTTTAGGTAATGCATATACAAAACGGCTTAGTTCCATGTTTTATATGCCTTTTTGCCCCCTATCAAAAGTCGCGCTCGCGTTATTCACTGATTAGACATATAAAGGACTATATCAACAGTTCTATTTATATGCCTTTTCTATGATTCCTTTTGAAAAGAGAAGCAAGAAGCCTTCAATAAGCATATAAATCGAAGGAGCTTTACACCATTTATATGTTTGAACAAAACAATACCACGCGTACCAAGAAAGGACAAAGCACAAAGATGCCATTACACAACCTTCAAAAAGAACTTGTGAAACGAAAAGAGCTATTAACAAGCATAATAAATACAAAAAGTATATCACTAAAATCCGCACCTCAGGGCAATTTGCGGATATTAAAAAGAAAAAACCATTACCAGTACTATTTAAGGAACGATCCAAAAGATACAAACGGAATATACATTCCTAAAAAAGATATTAAAATAGCCGCAAGTGTACTGCAAAGAGACTATGACAAAAAGATAATAGAAATAGCCAGTAGGGAATTGTCAAAGATTGAAGAATATCTGGCTTTACTATCGAACAATTCCATAGAAATAATAATAGACAGCTTTAGTGAGTCCAGAAAAAGGCTAATAGAGCCTGTGTATACGTCTGATGAAGAATTCATTCGGGAATGGATCAGTAAACCTTATGAACACATGGGTTTTGATGAAGATTCAGATGAATTATATTCAACTAGTGGGACTCGCGTTCGTTCTAAATCCGAGGTCATAATCGCCAATATGCTAGAACAGTACAACATTCCTTATAAATATGAATACCCTATCATATTGAAAGGAAATCATTTAACAAGGCCTGATTTTACTTGTCTGAACATCAAAACAAGACAACTACTGATCTGGGAACATCTTGGAATGATGGATAATCCGGATTATGCTGACAGAAACATCCGAAAATTGTCATTATATGAGAAAAGTGGCTATATTGTTGGAAAAAATATGATTGTTACATTTGAGTCTTCACATGTACCACCTGCATCCAATATAATTAAGAGTACTATTGAAAACTTCTTGTTATAAGCGAGAAAGGATTATCACTAATGTCAAATACCCCAGTAGCACTGGTTAAGTGCGACAGCTATGAATATGAAGAGGTGAAAAGAGCTCTCGATGAGAGCCTTGATCTCATAAATGCCCTGGACTTTGTTAAGCCCGGCATGAAGATCGGTATAAAGGCGAACCTGGTTACAGGCTCCTCTGCAAATAAAGCAATCACCACTCATCCGGTACTTTTAAGAAGACTGTGCGAGCTCATTACAGAAAGAGGCGCAAGCGTAGTGATCGGTGACAGCCCCGGAGGTCTGTATACTCAGGCTTTTGTTCAGAACGTTTATAAATCCTGCGGACTACACGAGCTTGAAAGCAGCTCCGTTACCCTCAACACCGACTTTTCCATAAAGGACGGAAAGTTCCCTGAGGCCGAATCCCTTAAGAGCTTCATCTACACTGGATGGCTTGACGATGTGGACGCCATTATCGGTTTTTCCAAATTAAAAACTCACGCCATGATGGGCATGAGCTGTGCTGTTAAAAATATGTTTGGCTGCATTCCCGGAACCACCAAGCCCGACTACCACATGAGATTTCCTGAAGAGAAGGCCTTTGCCAACGTCATGGTGGATCTCAATGAATTCTTTAAGCCTGTGCTCTACATCGTGGATGCCATAGACGGAATGGAAGGCAACGGCCCTACAGCCGGCGAAAAGAGACATATCGGTGCCATCCTTGCTTCCAAAAGGCCCTACAGCCTTGATATGGTCTGCGCTCATATGATCGGAATGGGAATAAATGATGTTCAGACACTGCTCGTGGCAAATGAAAGAGGCCTTGGTCCTAAAGATATAAGTGAAGTCTCTATTCTTGGCAGCTACAGCCTCGAAGATGCCAAGATCCCTGATTTTAAAAGAGCTACCATCCACCAGAGCATTACCTTTGAGGGCGGAAGCGCTTTTAACAGGATAAAATCAATTGCCGTAAAACTGGCCTACTCAACCAAGCCCCTTGTTAAAAAGGACGAGTGCATAGGCTGTAAAAAGTGCCACGACACCTGCCCCGCAAAGGCAATCACCATGATTCCTTCAAAGGGTGCATCCCCAAAAGGCACCGGCTACATTCCGCAGATCGACCGAAGCAAGTGCATCAAGTGCTTCTGCTGCCAGGAATTCTGCCCGGTAGGAGCCATGAAGGTCCACTACAACCCTATTGGCAGCCTGCTCAATAAAATGCAGCGATAACAAGACACGGGGACGGTTCTACTGTCTCATTGCATGCAATGAGACAGTAGAACCGTCCCCGTGTCTTGTCAGTAGAACCGTCCCCGTGTCTTGTTTTTACAGTGTATACTGTGACAGATCAGAATTGATCTCGTCTGAGTACTTGTTCAGGTTCTCGGATACGGTCGTGATATTTTCAGTCTCCTGGCGGAGTCTGTTACTCTCAGTTACGATCACATCGCTAAGTCCAAGGACTTCGTTAATATTGGAAACCTGTTCCTTAGTGGTGACTGCATTTCCAGATGCAACATCATTGATCCTCTCGATTCCACTGGCGATCTCCTGGATACCTTCTGTAGCCTTGCTGACATCTTCGTAGATAGTGTTGAAGGAATCGTTGGCCTCATTAACACCGCTTATGCAGGCCTCCATATCTTTTACACAGATATCAGCCTTGCTGTTGATATCTTCGATATTCTTAGTTACATCTTCTATAAGTCTTCTGATATTGTCGGTAGCCTCAGATGACTGATTTGCCAGTGCGCCAACCTCCTGAGCTACTACAGCAAATCCCTTACCCATCTCTCCTGCTCTTGCAGCCTCAATAGAAGCATTAAGTGAAAGAAGATTGGTCTGAGCGGAAATAGCATTGATGGCCTCTGTGATTCCGGTGATCTCTTCAACTGACTTAGCAGTAACTTTGATAAGGTCTGTGAGCTCGTTGATGGTATTTCCAAGTGTTGTAACATTCTTGGTCATAAGTTCCATCTCGCCCTTACCCTTGCCTGAAGCATCCATGGTCTGGTCGCAGAGAGCACGTACATCCTCAGCGTTAGTAGCAAGCTGGCTGGATGTGGAAGCAAGCTCGTTGGCAGCATCTGCAATCTCTTCGATAGATGTAGTCATAGCATTTAAGGTGCTGTTGAGCTTTTCAATGGACTCTCCCTGATTCTGGTTGGCATCTGAAAGGCTGTGGGAGATGTCGAAGCACTCTCCTGCGCGGCTGCTCATCTCGCCTGAAATTCCAGACAGACTGTTGAGGGTTGTCCTCATCTTTTCAATATATGTATTTAAGCTCTCACTAAGAGTTGTGATCTCGTTGTTTCCTTCAGGAACAAGGGCAACGGTAAAGTCGCCCTGGCTGATGTCTGTAAGTCTCTCTGTAACTGTGGTTACAGGACCGATAGACTTCTTTATTGTAAAGTACATGAGCACAGCCATAAGGATAATAAGTACCAGGCCAATAACCATTGTCAGTACAATGACCTTGACGATGGCACCGCTAAGGATATCTGAAGAAACAGCACTTACTACAACCCAGGATGTGCCAGCAATATCAGTAGCAACAAACATCATGGAGCCTGCGTCAGTCTTTGCTGTCATAACTCTGCTGCCATCACTTGTAGCTGAGGTATTTAAGGTGTCATATATAGCAGCAAGTCCCTTCGCTATTGGATCAGTTGTATCAGCAAGAGTCTGGCCAACACTCTCAGTCACATTGCTTATAAGTATGTCTTTTGTATCCTTATTAATGATGTAGTACTTGGCATCCGGTGCATAGGAGGCAAAACCATTTACCTTCTCAGCCACTTTATCAAAGTTGATGTCACTACTTAAAACTGTGCCATCGCTTATCATTACAGAACATGCAAGACAGGTCTTGCCTGTGGAGGCATCTACATAAGGCTCAGATGAAAAGACATTTCCTCCTGCCGCAATAGCTCCCTGATACCATGGTCTGTCTGTAAATACAAAGGTATCGTCAGGGATCCAGCCTGAACCATCAAGAAATACATTCTCGTTTCCATAAGCCATATAAATATCCTGAGAATCCGGGTCCTCCGCAGTAAGAGCAAGCAGAAGATTTCTCATATCCTCATGAGACATAGAAGGCGACTTTTTGATAACAGATGCAGTCTGAGAAACTCTCTCCTGAACGCCGCTCCACCAGCTCTGTATCTCACTTGCATATGTCAGAGACTCTCTGGCCAGAATGTTGTAAGTAAGAGGCTCGATATTATCAACCGCAAGCTTAATACTAAGCTGTGTGATAACAACGATAATGATCGCTGAATAGATGATGATCTTGGTAAGTAATGTCTTTTTAAGGGATCCTCTTTTAGTCTTCACTTTTACCATCTCCTGTTCTGAAAATTCGCTATAAAAAGTAGCGATATTACTATACTAATACACGGAATGTTGTTTATCAATTATCCGAAAAATAATATAATCATAATTTTTTCTAAAATTTTTTCAGCGTCTGACTACTTTCTCCTTTTTATTTGCTTTTTAAAAGAAAAAAAGGTATACTTTACTTTAGCACTTTAAAGCGGGGGAGAATTATATTATGCCAATTACAGATTTATTAGAGAGAAACTCTAAACTCTACGGAGATGAAGTTGCGCTTGTTGAGATCAATCCTGAGATAAAGGAAGAACAACGTGTTACCTGGAAGGAATACGAACTCATCCAGCCAACATCTACCAACTATTACAGAAGACAGATCACCTGGTCCGTGTTTGATGAGAAGGCAAACCGCGTGGCCAACATGCTGATCGAAAGAGGAATCAAAAAGGGACAGAAATGTGCCATTTTACTTATGAACTGCCTTGAATGGCTGCCAATCTACTTTGGTGTTCTTAAGGCCGGCGCCGTTGCAGTTCCTCTTAATTTCCGTTTTGACTCAGAGGAGATCGATTACTGTCTCAAGGCATCAGATTCAGATGTTTTGTTCTACGGACCAGAATTCATCGGAAGAATTGAGGACATCGCCCAGAAACTAAAAAAAGAGATGCTTCTTTTGTTCGTAGGTGATCAGTGCCCATCCTATGCAGACGATTACTACAGATACGCATCAAACGCATCCTCCAAGGCTCCCAAGATCCTTATTGAGGACAAGGATGATGCAGCTATCTATTTTTCATCAGGAACAACAGGCTTTCCAAAGGCTATTTTGCACATCCACACAGCTTTAATGCAGTCAGCTCAGATGGAAGCCATGCATCATGAGACCACTCACGCAGACAATTTCCTTTGCATCCCGCCCCTTTATCACACTGGAGCAAAAATGCACTGGTTTGGATCTCTTTACACCGGAAGCCGCGCTGTACTTCTTAAGGGCAATTCACCTGAAGCAATCTTCAGGGCAGTGTCTGAAGAGAGATGCACCATCGTGTGGCTCCTTGTGCCCTGGGCTCAGGACATTCTCGCGGCCCTTGACAGCGGCAAACTAAAACTTGAGGACTTCCACTTAAAGCAGTGGAGACTTATGCACATCGGTGCTCAGCCAATCCCACCTTCACTGGTTCGTCACTGGCTTGAGTACTTTCCACATCACAAGTACGACACCAACTACGGCCTTTCAGAATCAACAGGCCCCGGCTGCGTACACCTTGGCATGGAAAATGTCAGAAAGGTTGGCGCCATCGGAATTCCTGGCTACGGCTGGAAGACCAAGATCGTTGATGAAGAAGGAAACGTTGTTAAACAGGGCGAGATTGGCGAGCTCTGCGTAAAGGGTCCTGGCGTAATGGTTGAATATTACAAGAACCCTGAGGCAACAGCTGAGATATTAAAGGACGGCTGGCTCTTTACAGGAGACATGGCCCGTCAGGACGAAGAAGGCTTCATCTTCCTGGTAGACAGAAAGAAAGACGTCATCATCTCCGGCGGTGAGAACCTGTATCCTGTTCAGATTGAGAGCTTCCTTATGAAGAACAACAAGATCCATGACGCGGCTGTTATCGGCCTTCGCGACCAGCGTCTTGGCGAGATCGCAGCTGCCATCATCCAGGTAAAAGAAGGAATGACCTTAACAGAAGAAGAAGTTGATGAGTTCTGCGTAGATCTTCCAAGGTACAAGAGACCAAGAAAGATCATTTTCGCAAATGTCATAAGAAACGCAACCGGAAAGATCGACAAGCCAAAGCTTCGCGAGATCTACGCCGGCGCACATATCGTCGAAGATCAGAATCAGTCCTGATATTAAATATTTTCTGTAAAAAGTAGGAGGTTTTACAATGAACGACAACAAAGACAAGCAGATCATGCTGGGTAATAAGGCTGTTGCCCGTGGTCTTTATGAGGCCGGTGTCTGCTTTATTTCAAGCTATCCCGGAACCCCAAGTACTGAGGTCACCGAGGAAGCGGCTAAATATGATGAGATCTACTGCGAATGGGCACCTAACGAGAAGGTTGCCATGGAGTCCGCTTTTGGCGCCAGCCTTGCAGGCCGCAGAAGCTTTTGTGCTCAGAAGCACGTTGGACTTAACGTGGCTGCTGATCCTCTTTACACCATGAGCTACACAGGTGTAAATGCAGGAATGGTCATCGTTGTAGCTGACGACGCAGGCATGCACTCATCTCAGAACGAGCAGGATTCAAGGCATCACGCCATCGCATCCAAGGTTCCCATGATCGAGCCATCAGACTCAGAAGAGGCTCTTAAGTACACCAAGCTTGCCTACGAGATCTCTGAGAAGTTCGACACTCCTGTGCTCCTTAAAATGTGCACAAGAGTTGCTCACTCCCAGTCCCTGGTAACTGTTGGCGAGCGTCAGGTTCCAGATTTTCCTTATGAAAAAGATATCGCGAAATATGTTATGATGCCTGGCAATGCAAAAAAGCGTCACCCCATCGTTGAAGAGCGCACAAGAAAGCTCATCGAGTACGCAGAAAACTGCCCTCTTAACCGCGTTGAAATGGGCGGCACTGAGATTGGTATCATTACCTGCTCTACTTCATATCAGTATGTAAAAGAGGTATTTGGAGATTCCGTTTCAGTTCTTAAGCTTGGAATGACCAACCCTCTTCCAGAAAAACTAATTAAGGACTTCGCTTCAAAGGTAGACAAGCTCTTTGTTGTTGAGGAACTTGATCCAATCATTGAGAATCACGTAAAGGCTCTTGGCCTTACTGTTACAGGAAAAGAACTTCTTCCTGTATGCGATGAATTCTCACAAAATCTCATTGCAAAGGCCTTCGGAAAAGACACAGCTGACAGCTTTGCTCTTTCTGACAACATTCCAATGAGACCTCCTGTAATGTGTGCAGGCTGCCCTCACAGAGGACTCTTTTACACTCTTAAAAAGAATAACTGCACAGTCCTTGGAGACATCGGCTGCTACACTCTTGGCGCTGTTCCACCTCTTGGTGCCATCGAGATGACTCTTTGCATGGGTGCATCAATCGGTGCTGTTCACGGCTTTAACAAGGTAAGGGGAAAAGAGTCTGAAGGAAAGACTGTAGCTGTTATCGGAGATTCAACCTTTATGCACTCCGGAATGACAGGTCTTGCAAACGTTGCCTACAACCAGAGTAATTCAACCATCATCATCGTAGATAACTCCATAACAGGTATGACAGGTCACCAGCAGAACCCTACAACAGGCTACAACATCAAGGGAGATCCTGCCGGCAAGATCGATCTTGAGGCCCTTTGCAGAGCTATGGGCTTTGAGAGAGTCAGGGTTGTTGATCCATATAACCTTAAGCAGTGCGACGAGGTTCTTAAAGAAGAGCTTTCAGTTGAAGCTCCTTCAGTCATCATCTCAAGACGTCCATGTGCACTTCTTAAGTATGTTAAGCACAATCCTCCGCTTACCGTTAACCACGATAAGTGCGTTGGCTGCAAATCCTGTATGAAGATCGGATGCCCTGCTATTTCCATGAAGAACGGCAAGGCAACCATCGACAACACACTTTGCGTTGGCTGCAACGTATGCAGTCAGCTGTGCCCTGTAGGAGCATTTGCGTAGAGCACTTGGTGAGGTAGTATCGAACCTAGTGCGAACCAGTCACGTGCACTTAACGAGGTATTTTCGAGTTTAGTGCAGCGGGACAAGAATAAGGAGAAGAAAAATGAATACCAAAAATATCATGATCGTGGGCGTTGGCGGACAGGGCTCACTTCTTGCAAGTAAACTCCTTGGACATCTCTTAATGAGCCAGGGCTATGACGTAAAGGTTTCAGAAGTACACGGAATGAGCCAGAGAGGCGGATCAGTTGTCACATACGTAAGATACGGCGACAAGGTCTTTTCACCAGTCATCGACAAGGGACAAGCCGACTACATCGTATCCTTTGAGCTCCTTGAGGCTGCAAGGTGGCTTCCATTCCTTAAAAAGGACGGACAGATCGTTACCAACACTCAGCAGATCGATCCAATGCCAGTTATCACCGGAGCTGCAGAGTATCCAGAAAATCTTGTTGAAAAGCTTAAGGCTACAGGTGCCAAGGTTGATGCCCTTGACTGTCTGTCACTTGCTGAGCAGGCAGGCAGCTCCAAAGCAGTAAACATCGTGCTCCTTGGCCGACTCTCCCACTACTTTGACCTTCCGGAAGAAGCATGGATGAAATCCCTTGAAGCAAACGTACCTGCCAAGTTCCTTGATATGAACAAGAAAGCCTTCGAGCTTGGCAAAAACAACTAAGCTATAAGCGATATTTAAAACATATGGCGATGCCACCCAGTAAAAGGAGGAGAAAAACTATGGAGCAGTATTTTCAACCGGAGATTGAATGTGCCCCAGTGGAAAAAATTAAGGAAATCCAGTCTGAGAAGCTTGTTAAACAGGTAAAGCATGTCTGGGATAACGTACCTCACTACCGCAAAAAGATGGAGGAGAAGGGCGTAACTCCTGATGACATCAAGTCTGTTGATGATCTTCACAAGCTCCCGTTTTTATCCAAGGCTGACCTTAGAGAGACCTATCCAAAGGGACTTCTTGCTGTTCCTCAGGATCAGGTCGTAAGGATCCACTCCACTTCAGGAACCACAGGAAAAAGAGTCATCGCCTACTATACACAGCATGACATTGATCTCTGGGAGGACTGCTGCGCAAGAGCTATCATGGCAGCCGGCGGAACCAAGGAAGATGTCTGCCAGATATCTTACGGCTTTGGACTTTTCACCGGTGGCGCAGGCCTTAACGGCGGATCCCACAAGGTTGGCTGTATGACTGTTCCTATCAGCTCCGGTAACACAGACCGTCAGATCATGTTCATAAACGACCTTCAGGCTACTATCCTTTGCTGCACTCCTAGCTATGCTGCATATCTTGGCGAGCGCATGCAGGAAATGGGCTATGGTCCTGATGATATTCCATTAAAGGCAGGTATCTTCGGAGCCGAGGCCTGGAGTGAAGAGATGAGACACTCCATCGAAAAGACCATGGGCATCAAGGCCTTTGATATCTATGGACTTACAGAGCTCTCAGGTCCTGGTGTTGCCTTTGAGTGCAGCGAGCAAAAGGGCATGCACGTAAACGAAGACCACTTCATCGTCGAGATAATTGACCCTGAAACCGAGGAAGTCCTTCCTGAAGGAAGCCAGGGCGAGCTGGTATTTACTGCTGTTGATAAAGAAGCCTTCCCTATGATCAGATACCGCACAAGAGATATCTGCAAAGTCACAAGAGAAAAGTGCTCCTGCGGAAGAACTCTTATCAGAATGGCTAAGCCTATGGGAAGAAGCGACGACATGCTCATCATCCGTGGTGTAAACGTATTCCCAAGCGAAATAGAGACAGTTCTTTTAAACAACGGTTATGCAGCTAACTACCAGATAGTTGTTGACCGTGTAAACAACACTGATACCCTTGACGTTCAGGTTGAGATGACTCCTGAGATGTTCAACGATAACCTTGGTGAAGTTGAGGCAAGGCAGAACAAGCTCTCAGCAGACCTTAAGTCAATGCTTGGCATCAAGGCCAAGGTATCTCTCCTTGCTCCTAAGTCCATCACAAGGTCTGAGGGTAAGGCAGTCAGAGTTATCGACAAGCGTAAGATTTGATGTGATATAATATTATATCCACCAACAACATTATTCACAGGAGGATAACCATGAGCGTACAGCAGATATCCGTCTTTTTGGAAAATAAACCCGGAACCCTCAAGAAAATGACAGGGGTTCTTGCAGAACACAAAATAGATATGAGAGCTACATCCCTTGCAGAGACCAAGGACTTTGGAATCGCAAGACTCATCGTTGATGACGCCATCAGCGCCGTAAACACCCTTAAAGAGCACGACTTCGTAGCAAGCCTTACACCAGTTCTTGCTATCGAGATTCCTGACGAAGCCGGCGGTCTTGACAAGCTCCTTGAGATCTTCGCCGCAGCGGAAGTAAACATTGAATATATGTATGCCTTCCCAGGTGGAAAAGACACTGACAAGGCCGTAATGATCTTCCGCGTAGCCGACACTAAGGCAGCCGAAGCAAGGCTTCTTGGAAAGGGCGCTAAGATCCTTACCCAGGAAGAGATTTCAAATATCTAACAATCACACGGGAAGCCACGGGGACGGTTCTTTTGGCTGGTTTATTTTTCAAAACCAGCCAAAAGAACCGTCCCCGTGGCTTGTTTTCACCTGATATCCTGGCCCATGAGTCTGTTGTAAACTCTCTGGGCTGTTTCGTTGTCCTGCTTACCAACAGCGTCTTTGCAGCCTATAGCTGCAAGCAGAAGTGATGCTCTAAGGAACTGTTTTGCATCAACGCCGAAAGGACTTGCACACTGAAGCAGTGTCTGAACGATGTGCCATCCTACAAAGGAGGCCTGCTCACTAAAGTCCTTAAAGCCGTAGGCCTTCCTGAAGAGCTCGGCATTGCTCATTTCGCCCATGAACTCTGTCTCTTTCTTTTCAAGCTCACAGCCATCCATGATGTCTCTTGATCCCGTATTTTTTCTGCCGGTCTGGTCGCTTATGATCTTGTTTACGTTGTCGCCCCTGAGTTTCTTTATCTCTTCACCTAAAGGTCCGTTATCTGCAAAATACTTATCCATCACAACCTTATCAGTTACCACACTGGTGATGAAGCGTGCAGTTTCAAGTGTCTCCTGGATGATCATCCTGATACCGCCAACAAAGAAGTTAGTGACAGCCTGAATACCGATGCTACTGCCAGAAAGGACGTTGACGCAGGCAGTTGCAGTTTCAATGATATCCCTGGCGTTGGCTCCAGTTCCTGCAGCAGTTGAAACCTCCTGCAATATCCATTCCTTGTTGAGCTGGTTGTCCTTTGTAACAAGCTGCTGTTCCTTGGTCTGGCGCTTCTTGCCTTCTTCCATGCGTTTCTCAGTCTGCTTCTTTAGCTCTTCCTCATTCTCCACAGGCTTACGGATTTCTTTTATACCCTTGGCATCAAGATAGATGTTGTAGATTCCCATAAGTCCGTTGGCTGTCTGCTCAAGGCTCTCACCGCCTATTGCAAAGCCGGTCTGAACAGCCTGGCCGACCACCTGAAGCACTGCAGATGTGGACTTGGTCACTGTACCACCGATTTCAGCATATCCAAGATAATCAGTTGCAGTATTCTTGGTAATTCCAGGCTTAACAATTCCGGTGCTCAGCATCTTGTTTCTCATCTGAGGGCTAAGGCAAGCCATCATGATTCTCTGACCTACTGCATAACCTGGGATTGCCCCTTCAAGCTCTGCCCGGACTCTTCTGCCAATGAACCTTGTGAGTCTGTTGCCTGAGCGGTACAGATTCTTTCTAAGGAACTTGTAATTGTACATGAAACGTCCGTACTCATCTACATTACCGGTAGCACGGTAGTTTTCTGCTTCGCCTACAAATGTCTTTCTCTCGCCTTCGGTTCTTCTTACAAACTTAAGGGCATTTGCAAACAGTCCCCAGTCAATGCCAGTTTTTCTATCAGCACCAATGTATGCCCAGTTAAAGATCTTTTTCCCTACCATAAGGTCCACAAAATCTTTCTTCTTCTGTGGATTTCTCTTATCGGAAACCTGTGTTGAAACCAGTGACTGCATGGCTTCATGGATATCCTGCTGATTGGTGGCCAGGATATTTTTAGCTCCCGGTACAGACAGGTGCTCAATGTAGTAATCCGCCAGCTTGTCCCTTCCAGCTTCATTTACATACTTGTCTTCATTCATGCCAATGGCAGTAGAGATATTGTTGTCGGTAGAAACATCCAGTATATCTCTATGCTTAAGAGCGTGAACTACCAGCATCTGCTCATTGTCGGACATTCCATAGAATGCAGAAATAAGCGGCATGGCCTCCTTTGGATTCTTCTTGGCCTCTCTGACAAGAAAGTCCTTAAAGTAATCAAACTGGTTGAAGTCCTTCTCCTTAAACTTACTGTCAATTTCATTATAAAGAACTGCAGCCTCTTTGTTAGGAGCTGATTTGTCTGTGGTGTGACTCACAGTCTGTCTGCAAACCTGGATCTTTAAGTTCTCAGCCTCAATTTCATCGACCATATCCATGGCTCTTTCAAGGAGCTTCCAATCAATCTTGGTAGCACGCTTAAGTGCACCTTTAGCAAAGCTTTCTGCCGAAACACCGGTCTGACTTAGATCTATGCTATCCTTGAGCTGGAAGCTAAAAAGCGTAGCTGCTGCCTTTGCATACATAGGGTTATCCACAGATGTGCACAGCTGTGCGATCATATTCTTGTCCATACCTTCAGAGCTTGAAAGAGATTCTTTTAGGGCATTCCTCTTCTCCTCATTTACAAATGGGACTCCGCGGAGCATAAGCGCATCCCACTTGCCGTCATTAGTGGTATAGTCAACTACTGTTCTATCCTGAAGGATATGGAGCAGCATGTACATCTGTGTGTCGTTGTACTTACCAAGCTTCTTTGAAATCTTGCCCACAGACTCATCAATCTTCATCTCTGAATCTGCATATTTAGTAAAGAACTCCTTGAAGGATTTGGCGCCATAGAAAGCTCCTGTATCCAGAGCATCCTGAACGATCTTGTACTCCCCGGGCTTTCCTGCAAGCTCTCTTCCGATCTCAGCGGTGTATCTTCCATCTGAGAGTCTTGCATCCTTAGGCATAACTTCCAGCTTCTTGCTTATGCAGTACTTTGTGTAAGTCATTGCCTTGTCAAAGATAGTCTTGGAAACTCTGCGAAGACCTGTCTTTCTGTCAGTTTTAAGGAGCTTACTCATAACAAGGCTGTAATCGATCTTAGGAGCAAAGTCCTTGCCATAGATATAGGAAGCCAGCTGCTCCTGGAGCTCTACCTCTTTGCTGATCTGCTTATCCCTGTCAACCATTACAGAGTTAGAAGTAAGCTTATTGGAATCCAAAAGTCCCATTTCAGGGAATGTAAGAACCAGTGCAAAGACCTTCTGCTCCTCGCAGGTAAGGTTGTTATATTCATTTATAAGCTCCTTCCTGCCGGTAAGGGCGATCTCTTTTTCAACATCAGCCCTTGTATAAGTTACAGAAGAGTTCATCTTCTCTGCAGCCGTAACACTATTACTTGAAACATGCTGCATAAGAGCCTTTGAGTCAGGAAGATAGGTAAGGGCGACCTTTTGGGTGCTCTCTTTTGAAAGAGTTCCCTCTGCCTTGACCTGATCACCAACAAGCTTATCTACAGCGTCATTTATGCTATCTGTGAACTTCTTGATATCAAGCTTTCCATCTTCGCTTATGTTTTCAAAGATATCCTTCTTTAAGTAATCAAAAAGTCCAAGCCTTACGCCCAGGTCTTTACTTACCTGTTCTATCTTTTGGCAGCAGATATCTGCAAGTTCAAAGTACTGTTTCTTTTCCCTGCAGATTTCATGGAAGTCCTCTTTGCTCATGGTAAAGCGAGCCATGTTCATCTCTTCCATGAACTCGTCATACTCACGTTTTGCCAAAAGAGATTTTGGCTTAGCTATATCAAGTGCTTCATTCCTAAGCTTAAGCTCATCCAGTATCTCTTTTACGTCGCCTTCGTTTGTGCCATCTAATGGAAGCTCTTTTCTTATGGCATTCTGAGCAAAGGCAAATACAACTGCCTTCTTGATCTCATCTTCAGATAGTCCCCCATGGGCGCGCAGGGCACCGTCAAGGGTAAGTAGCCTTTTCTTGTCTGCTGTGATATAGTCAGATAGTTTCTTTTCCTCAACCTTACCATAGGCAATAACTCTCTCTGCAAGAAGTCCTTTTATGAATTCAGGATCTGCCTTGCCATAGTTATCGCTTAAATGGATATATACAAAATCTGCCGCATTATCGATAGCCTTTTGTGTGACAAGTTTTGGATCTGCATTATATGCGAAAAGACCTATTGTGCCCAGGGACTGCTTCTTTTCAACAAACTCGTTGTACTTCTCTTCCTTATTTCTCTGAAGGAGTCTTCCCTCGCCCTTTCTTATCTCAATACCAAGACGGATCTTCTCTTTTGTATCAAGCACAGTCCTGTCGCCATAGATGTCTTTATTTCTGTCAAGGCCAAGGGCTTCCTTGTACTTTTTCAGGTTATCAAGGAATGAATGTCTGAACTCACTTTCATTAAGCAGGTACGCCTTCGGATTCATGATCTGCATCAGAAGACTGTAGTCTGCAAAGACCTTATCTTCCTCTGTGATCTCCCTCTTTGCATCAAGATCACTTAAGATCTTCGTAGAGCTCATAAGCTCTTTTTTCTGCTTGACCGCTCCGCCTAATGTGAATACATTAGCTGCCTCTTTGTACAGATCATCATTTTCTTTGACACTTGTGTAGGCCTTATTTTTCTGGGCTTTGTCATAGATGACCATCATGGTCTCATCCAGATACTGCATGTTCTTTTTGTACTGGTCTTCTATCTTTTTAACAGCTTCAAACATATCGTCTTCACTGTACAAAAGCGCGAAGGAAGCAGGATCTGCACCAAGGATGTAGGTCAGCTTCATAAGAAGGGTGCCAGAAGCCATTGATTTATCAATGCCCGCTGAGCACATCCTTCCCTGGACATTGTTAAGTATGTCTCTTACGCTCTTTCCATTTATTTCCTTGAGATAGAATCCGTCATGGTAGTTCTTTATAGAGGTGTACCACTGATCCTTGTCCCAGCTCTTCCTGCCCTTGAAGGACTGCCAGTTCTCCATGACATACTGCTCGTTAATGGGCATGGATCCTCTGAAGTCATTACTGGACATAACATCAAGGCCCACACCGATCTCTGCATCCAGCTGCTTCATGAATTCTTCAAACTCGCTGTCGGTGGTGGTCATGATCTTCTTATAGACCTCAGGATCCTTCATCATCTGGTCTCTTACAACCTTGAACTTGCCATCCTGTCTTTTTCTGGGATCCCCATAATTATCGATGTAATCTCTTCTTCGTAAGTAGAGCTTTCCGATCTCCTCACTTTCTTTGCGCGCCTTAACGCACTTATCGTCGCTGCCATAGATGTCCATAAGCCTCTGGGAAAGATCAAGAAGGTCTTCAACTCCATATTTTCTGACGTTTTCTTCTCTGTCTTTCTTGTTGTGAGTGACCTTAAGTCCCGCAATTACAGGTTTTAACTTGTTAAGGATCTTACTAACTTCCTCGGTTTTAAGGTCCTGTCCCTGTAAAATAGCAGTAAGCTGCTGTCTCTTGATTATTAAGTCTCTACTCTTTTCTACAATATCTGCGTAGTACTGATCATCTCCAGAATCAAGGAATGCCTTCTCTCCGACGCCGCCTGCTCCAAAGTACTCTTTGCCGCAGCCAAACAAAAGCAATTCGCCCATACAGTCAGCCATTTCAAGCTTCGTTGATGAAGAATCTGCTGCTATGACATTGGCAAATATTGCCTTCACTGCAAAAAGAGTCTCAAGATCCATCTCCTGGATTCCATGATCTTTTCCGAGGTATGTACTAAGCTCTTTTTCAGAGTTCTTATCAATAACCCACTTAGCAGCCCCTGTACCTTCCTCATATTTTTTGGTGATCTTCATTTCTTTAATGAAAGTACCAAAATCCCTGATCCTGTCTTTAACTTTATCAGCCGGAACCTCTTTTAAAGTAGCAAGGAACTTCTGGATAAGCTTGGTGAATCTATCCTCATGCTCAGGGTGCAGCCCAGGCGCAATCTGGGTCTCATCGCTCTTTGCCAAGTTCTTCCAGAAGGTCTCGGCAAAGTTGATCCTCTTGATCCTCGCCACCTGATTCACCTGTTTGCCCTGAATATTCAGGTAATTGAATTTAAGGTAAGTGTTGTTAGGATCAAAGTCTGTTGCCAACATAGCATCAAGGCGCATTCTGTTGACACTTTCCTCTCCGGCCATGACCTTTGTATGCTCTTCTTTCCTCTGTCTAAAGAGCTCTGGAGTCATCTGAAGAGTGAGAAAGTCCTTCATAAGCTTTTTCTTAAGGCCATATACGCCGCAAAACTTCCAGTCGTCTAAAAGAAGACCATCTGCAGCCTTATCATCCTTGATGCTTCCAACTGCCGACAGGCTAAGCTTAATATCAGCAAAGAACTGCGCATAATCCACAACTCCAAGATTTGCAAGCTGCTCTATACTCTTAACTCCCTCAAGGTATGGATACCTTGCGTGAAGAAGACTCTTTTCATCAAGGAGTTCTTCCTTTAAGACCTCCATAAAGAGCTCTTTATCTTCCTTGACCTTAAGGGCATTTTTGAGGACAGCATTTTTAAAAATGTGATCCTCAATATCCTGATTTATGACAGGCTGTTTGAAGTCTACGGTAATGACAGGGTTGTTCTTAAGTCCATCCAGGAATTCATTTCTCGTAACAAGGGTGGCATTATAATCATCAAGGGCTGCAAAATCCCCATCATTAAAAAGGCTTTCACGCTGTTTGGTTGTAGCCTTTATCTGCTCATCTATAGACTTTTTGACTTTCTTCTCGATCTCAGCAGTTTTTTTCTCAAGATTTTTTGCAGAGTACTTGTCAGCTCCATAAAGATCCTTAAGCTCATCAAGCCATATATCTTCAAAACTGGTTTCAATATCATTCCACTGCTCTTTTGTCAGCTTTGTTTCAGCAGCAGCCTTCTCTAAGATTTTCGCAACATTACTGTTATAAAGCTTTTTAATATTGGCAAGGACATTGTCGGTCTTTTTATCTACCTCATCCCACTTCTTGTTGTACTCCTCTGAAGTTTTAAATCCCTGTGGCCTCAGGTAGTACTCTTTGTTTTCATCATTCTTATTGACCAGGGAAGCAACTCTGTTCTCAATCTTACTGCTAAGTCTTCCTGCAAGATTTGTCTTATTAAACTTCTTATCCCATGCCCTCTGAATAGAAGCTGCATGGCCATCATAGTTCATCATATTGTCGATGGTGTACTCAACAATATCTTCTGCGATCAGGTTGTAGCCAAGAAGGTATTCTCCACCCATTGACTTAACGATACTTCTTTTAAGCAGTGCTTTTGCAGTATCGCAGACTCCCATCATGCTGATCTTTTTGTCAATGATAGCTATGTTGCTGATGACAGTAGCTTTGATCTTTGCAAGGGACTCCTTAAAGCTCTTATCACTAATTCCATAGTTTTCTGATCTTGTAAAGATTCCGGAAGCTTTTTTTGTCAAAAGAGCCTGTATATCATTGTTGGCCCACAAACTCTCAAGGGACCTGGCATCGGTAAAGAATGTTATACCAAGAGCCTCGTTTATGGTCTTCATTATGGCCTTCTGTCTGTTCTTTATAGCGTAGAACTCCGGGGCATCAAAGATGTCTTGAAGGACATTGTTATCCTTAAGAAGGTCTCTGAAATTTATGCCTGGCTTAAGGAGCATTCCAAATCTCTCGCTCTTTACCTTTTCGATAAAGAAATCTCTCATCTTTGGAACATAGCAGAAATGCTCCCCTACAGAAGTCTTGGGAAGCTCATCCTTAAGCTGCAGAAGGTTATGATGCAGATTGTCATTAATACTTATGAGATATCGCTTTATCTCAGTGCCGCTTTGATGATAAAGATCAGGATCTGCCTTCATTATTTCCAAAACCTTATCAGCATATTCCTTATCCCCAATTACCCAGGGCTTTTGCTTCATGTCCTTTGTGTCTACTGCCTTGACGCTGCGGATATCATTCTTGATGAGGACTTCCCACTGCTTGTAAACCTCCTCCGGATCGGCCTCTTTTTCCCCGATCATAGACTTCTTGACATCCACTGCAATGGTCTGTGCGTTTTTTGCAAGACGCACATTGATATTGAGATTATGCTCAGCCAATTGCTCTTTAGTAGCTGTCTTTTTAAAGATCTCAAGTCTGTTCTTTGCAATCTCTGCAGCATAAACAGTGGTCATATCACGCATGTTACGGATATTGACCATAAGGTCAGAATTTAAAATATCAAAGTTCCTGATATCCCTTTCTTTATCTTTTCCATCGTTGTACTTGTTTATTCCATCAAACGCGTCGTATCCTGCAAATCTGTTAAGAGATTCATAGTACACCTTGGAAACGGAAGCCATCAGCAGGATATAGGCCTCATTTGCGTGGGCCTTTGGATCAAACTCATCTTTGACTCCCACAAAAAGATCATTGTCTATATCCAGGATGTAGCCAAGCTCCTGTGGAACAGGTATGCTAAGCTTATTTGCAACATCAAGAACCTGCTGTGCATATTTCCTGATATCCTCATAACGGCTTGCACCAAGGTCCTCTACTGTGATCTTGCCAGTTTCTTTGTCCTGTACATTTTTTGTAAAAGGATTCTCGCTGTATTTAAGAATGCTCTTAAACAAAGCTGCAATATCCTTAATGTCTGTCTTGTTCTCAAAATTAAAATCTTTTACATCAGTTTCAAGTTTGAGCAGCGAGTCGCTTTCGTAGAGAAGTACCTTGTCAGCACTTGACATGGTCTCATTGTAGGCATCCAAAATATCGATCATTGAGTGCTTCGTGAGACTTTCGTTTACTTTTCCAAGCATTTCTGCACTGTCATCTGCTATCTGTCCCGCATATTGTTCCTTAGCATACTCAGCATCCTGCATGGCATAAATCTCTTTAGCCAATTTAAAATCCTGGAATTTTTTAAGCCTGGCATTGTGGATCTTAAGTTCCTTCTCAGCTTTACTAATTCTGCCCTTCTGCTTTTTTGTCCATTTGGACCTTGCAAAGGTCTTCTTACAGCCCTTCAAATGAGCCGGCATCTTTGTAAGCTCAGCCCTTTCCTTGTTAAGGCGCAGAGTAGGAAGATTTTCATAGGTCCAGCCATCTTCTTTGCTAAGATCCATATCCTTGATATGGCCATAATCAATAATGTCCTCCTGCCTGAGACCGGACTTAACTGCCTTATTATTTAAAAGCTTGGACTCATCCAGGATTTTAGTCTGATCAGTAATGTTCGAAGAAACGCTGTTCTTTTTTTGATTCAGAACTTTGTCGGTTTTATTTGTTTTGATTGCTCGCAAGTTTCTATCGATCATACTCTTACCTCTTTAATGATTTCTTTTACCTTCAGCTGCTCAAGATATTTACCAAGATTAAATTCCGCAGCTGCCATAATAAGCTTTGCTGTCTCCGGCTCGTCGAAGAATGAATCCATTACCTTCTCAAGCTTTTCATTTGCTGCCACAAAGGAAATGCACTTTGGCGGGTTCATGCTCTGACTGGCATTTTCAACTGCAAAGGAAAGGAACCTTCGAAGGATCGTTGGATCATCAGTATCTGTGAAAAGATGTGTTACCTGGACCTCATTCTGTCCCTGGTCCCTGTCAGCAAGAAGAAGCGCTTCAAGCTTGCCCTCCTCATTAAGGGCTGCAACACTTAGCTCCACGCTGGCTTCACTTACATCCCTTACAGTTATGTCTATATCTTTGATCTGTCTGATATCATCTAAAACAGCACTTATCCCGCTGGCCAGATTGACCATTCTTCCGCTGTAGCTTCCGCTTTTTTTCGACGCAAGCTTCTTGTGTACTGTATCAAACGGCAAGCGGCACTCACGAAAATGGCGAAGACTTATATCAAACCCGTGGTCCGAAAAGAGCCTGCTCAGCTCCCATCCATGATCACCGTTATATTCAAACACCGCTGTGAGCATACTGGAGGGTTCCGATTTTGGAATATACTGATCAAGATAGAGCTCAAGCATTATATCTCCGTATCCGTGTCCCTGATAAAGACTTGGTACCATGAAAAAAGATATCTCGCTGATACCATCGCTTTCCGTTATCTCCATAAATCCCTTGTACTGCCCTTCATCACTAAGGCCATACCAAAAGATGTTTTCCCCTTCCTCAGGCATATCTGCCGGCATGTTGTTTATCTGTGCTTCAAACAACGATATCTGCTTAAGTTCCATGTTTTCCTCCTTAAAAGTCATGGCCAAGACACGGGGACGGTTCTCTTGACTTATTGCACGCAATGAGTCAAGAGAACCGTCCCCATGTCTTGTTTGCTCTTGACTCCATACATTTCAATTATACGATTTATAAAAGAAAAAAGCAGAGAAAACCGTGTGGTTTTCTCCGCTTTTAAGAATATTTAATACTTTTTTAATCAACTGCATTGATACTGAAGAGATCGTTCAGAACTGGATCTGCCTGACCATTCTGCTGTTTTTCAATCTCTTTCTTTGCCTTCTCCTTTTGCCTGCACTCTTCGAGGTATTCTTCCTCTCTGGACACAACGTATGCCCGTAACATTTCGAAGATGTTTTCAGCATCAAAGAATCTCTCAGTGTACTTTGCAAACTGGCCTTTATAAGACTTGATGACCATAAGCTCGTCGCTTGAGTATTGCTTAAGAACTAAACTAATATTCTTTGAGCCTTGATTTACCAGGACCTTATCATATACATCCGCAAGAATTATCAATTCTCTAAGGTTTGCAAGTGTCTTGGCCTCTGCTTGCTGTTTTCTCTTTTCCAGGAATTCCGTATTGCTGCGGCCATATTTCCTAAGCTTAAGCTTTTCTTCGTCTGTAAGTCCATTGAGCATGAATTCCACATCGTCCTTGATCTTTGATTTCTTCTTCTTTGCAAGGATGGCATCAAATGTTTTATGGATCTGCGTAGGCATTGCTGCATCTTCTCTGTCAAGCATCGTCTGCCTTGTTTCCAATGCTTTATACTCCTTGAGATAATCACCGCTCTTTATATACTCCTGCTTAGCATTGAAAAGCTGGATTGCATTCTCTCTGGCCTGGGTGCTTACTTCCTTACCCATTTCCAGGGCATCGCTCTTGGACATATTCGCTTTGCCCTCTTTAGATCTTGTTATCTCAGCAAGTGACTCGTCATAGATATTAGCATTTACAAGACTTCCGTCGATCTTAATTCCATTCTTTAAGAGATAAGCACTAAACAGATCAAAGTATGTAGAAACCATAAA
>NZ_JAGAYD010000138.1 GCF_017940685.1 Butyrivibrio sp.
GGGAGCTTGGTTTTGGGCCTTTTCTATTTCCTTACCCGCTCGCCACAGCGAGCGATGACCATTATGAGTTATAGTTTTTGAAATCTGCCCTGCGTGTGCGGTCGAGCGTGCGTAATCGAGAAAAAACTGCAGGAGCGTTTTAGAAAAGTTTCGTTTGCGGATAGCGAAAAACCGGAAATAATAGTAAAGCCGGGGCAGGGATCACCTACTCACCGTGAGCAGAACTTAAGGGGACTTCCGAAGGCTCAAGAAAAAAGCGGCTCCCTCAAACGGAAAAAAGTCTGAACATATTGTGAGACGGCGCCACGGGCTTAAACGGGGCCAGAGCGGCGCTGGTGGGCGGAAGGTCCGTGCCATGGCCCAAAGCGTGAGCTCCCACAGTGGTCAGGCCAAAGGTCCAGGCTGACAACAGAACCGTCCCCGTGTCATTTATCAGATTCGGCTGATGCCGTCGTCTGTGTAGAGGTCGTAGGAAGATAGGTCTGCCTCATAACCGATGGAGATAAGCTCGTCCTTGGTTGTTGTAGTCATGCCCTTTTCTGGAGCTGCAAGAGGGAGTACGTGGCCTTTTCTTACAAATACGAGGATTTCGTCAAGGGCTGCTGGAATGTAGTGGTCACCAGCAGAAAGTATCTCTTCATCGTAGTCATTATAGCTTCTAAACCTTACAAGCTTCATGTCCTCTGGAAGGTATACGTATCTTCCTGTGGCATTCTGGGTATATACCGGGGCCAGCATGATGCTCTCTCCAAGAAGGAGCTGGTCTTCGACCTGCGCACTTCTTTCATCGCCATACTCAAAGCAAAGAGGTTTAAAGAGCATCCTGTCATTAAGAACTGCCTTCATATACTCAGAGTACAGATAAGGAATGAGCGCATAGCGCAGGTTCACTATATTCCTGAAGGCAGGAATATTTTCAAAGCGGTAAAACTCCTGGCGCCTTGTTCCTTCTGCAGAGTGATTTCTAAACAGAGGAGTGAAGATTCCAAAGGCTGCCCATCTGAGCATCAGATCCTCAGTTACATCGCTGTCAAAACCGCCTATATCCGCGCCTGAATAAAGGAACCCAGTCATGGAAAGAGCTGGCATCTCCTGAATGTTCATAAGCAGATGTGACCACCAGGAGTGGTTATCTCCGCACCATATTCCTCCGTATCTGTGAGCTCCTATGAAAGAAGATCTGGAGAACATAAGAATTCTCTTATCGGGAGATATCTTTTCAAAGGCCTCTCCTGCTGCTCTGGTCATGTTGTAACCAAAGATGTTGTGGACCTTGTCATGTCTTATCTTCCTGCCCTTGTACTCATGGTAGAAGCGCTTGTAGTCATCCTCATTGTTGCTGATATGGGCAATAAGGTCCCTGAATCCAAAGAACTGCCTGACACCAAGGTTCTTGCCCTTATAGGTATCTATCTGGTCAAATACTTCAGCCAGATGGTCTTCTGTATAGAAGATTGCCGGCTCGTTCATATCATTCCAGAAGCCGTCAATTCCCATGTCTGTTAATATCTTGTATTTGCCGCCAAACCAGGCTCTTGCATCGTCATTAAGAAAATCAGGGAAGTGGACCTTGCCTGGCCAGACTGCAGCCACAAGGTTTTCGCCGTTTTCTTTTTTCACGAAATAACCGTTCTTTACGCCTTCTTCATAAATGTCGTAGCCGTCCTCCATCTTAACTCCCGCATCAATGATAGGAACAAGGTGGATCCCCCTGTTTTTCATCTCCGAAACGAAGTTCTCAAAATCAGGGAATGCCTTTTCATCTATGGTAAAGTCCTTGTAGCGCTCCATGTAGTCGATATCAAGATAGATCATATCGATAGGAATGCCTGCTTCCTGATACTTATCTGCCACTTCTCTTACTTCATCTGCAGTTAAATAGCTCCACCTGCTCTGGCCAAAACCAAAGGCCCACTTTGGCGGAATGTAGCTGCGGCCAATAAGGTGCCTGAATGACGCCACAATGGAAAGCGGATCATCACCATCTACAATGTAAATGTCCGCATCAAAGTCCTCAAAGGAAATAGTCATCTTGTTATGAAGCGTATAGCCAATATCAAAGCTTACGCGCCCTGGAGTGTCAATGTAAATTCCAAAGGTTTTCTTTTTGGAATAGACGATCAAAAAGTTCTGGGAAGCATAAAGGGAGTGCTTGTTCTCCGTGTGGTTGGGATCGTCAGAGTTGTTGCTCACATAGAGCCATCCCCTTTTATTGATACCCCTTACTGTTTCACCAAGACCAAATACCTTGTCCTTTTCATCAAGGAAAAGAGATAACGACTTATCCTCTTTGTCGGTATCAAAGTAAGGAATACTGCCCTCTGAAAGCTTTATATCCTCCACCACGGCATCTGTGGGTATTGGATCACCTATCCTGAATTTTCTGATCATGTCTTTTTCCTCCTGTTAATAAATTCTAGCATAAAAAAGTGCGACATGGATCATCTCTCAAGTATTCCCAAAAGGTCTGAAAACACCTCAAGGCTATAGTCGGCCCGCTGACTCTTTGTGGCCGCTCCAATTGCAGCAACATCCATTCCTGCAGCGTGGGCAGCTGTTACGCCGGCGTCTGCATCCTCAACCACAAGGCAGTCTGAAGGCTTTTCCAAAAGAAGCTCTGCAGCCTTTAAGAATACCTCAGGATCGGGCTTGGACCTGGTTATCATGGTTCCATCTGCAACAGCATCAAAGGCATCTGTAAGCTCAGTTCTTTCAAGAATATAGGCTGTGTTCTTGCTGGATGATCCGATGGCAAGGCGGTATCCGTCCTTTCGAAGTTTAGAGAGGGTATCCCTTATCTCCTTCGCTACATCATCTCTGTTCATATCCCCAAGAAACTGCCTGTAGGTATCATTCTTTTCTTCAAGATATTCTCTTTTCTTATCCTCTGAAATAGGCTTTCCATGGTACTTTTCAAGAATGATCTCAAGGCTCTCTGCCCTGCTGACCCCACGGAGCCTGTCGTTGTCTTTTTCTGTAAATTCTATTGAAAGCTTCTCTGCCAGCTTTTTCCAAGCCCTGTAGTGATACTTGTCAGTAAAAACCAGCACCCCATCCAGGTCAAAGATCACCGCTTTATAATGCATTTCTCACCTCCGGTGATTGTATAAGTTTTTTCTCCATGTTTAAAAGAAATCTCATCGCCACTTATAAGGGTGACCACAATCTCTTTTTCATTTATAGATAACTGAAGGAGCCTTCCAAAGTAACCGAATTTAAAGGAGTAGCCCGTTACTGTCCCGGGCAAAAATGGATTGAAAGAAAGGCCCTCTTCAGTGATCCTCACGCCTCCAAAGCCAAACACAAAGGCCATGTAAGAGCCTCCCATGTTGGCTGTATGAACACCATCAGAGCTATTGCCATGAAGGTTCAAAAGGTCGAGCTTAGCTGAATCTCCAAGATATGAAACAGCTTCGTCATATAATCCAAGCCTTGATGCCTGCATGGAAAATACACAGGTAGAAAGCGATGAATCGTGGGTTGTTATCTTTTCATAGTACCTGAAGCTCTTTTCCTGGGTAGTCTTATCTGCGCTCTCAGGGAAAAGAAAATGCGCCAGGACTGTATCCGCCTGCTTACAGACCTGATATCTGTAAAGGTGCAGGGGATGGTAATGAAGAAGAAGGGGAAACTCTTCCTTTGGGGTTGCCTCAAGGTCCCATATGGGCTTTTGCAGGAAAGAATCGTCCTGTGGGTTGATCCCCAGCTCTTCATCATAGGGAAGGTAGATATTATCGGCAGCCTTCTTTATATCAGAGAGCTCTTTGTCGGTTAAGCAAAGCCTCTGCTTAAGGCTGATGATCTCTGCTGTATCTGAGTATTTCTCAAGGAGCTTGATGGTCCATTTCATGCCATGAGCCGCCATGCAGTTGGTGTAGAAATTGTTGTCAACCATGCAGGTGTATTCGTCAGGTCCTGTAACCTCGTTGATGACAAAGTTACCCTTCCTGTCGTAGTTACCTGTGTCTAGCCACAGGCGTGACGTCTCAATTAAGATCTCTGCTCCCTCTTTTAAGATGTAGTCCTTATCGCCAGTTGTGAGATAGTACTGAACTATGGCATAAGAAACTGCGCCATTTATGTGATATGCAGCTGTTCCACTTGGGAAGTACCCTGAGCACTCCTGACCTGTGATGGTTCTCCAGGGGTAGAGTGCGCCTTTTTTGTGGCCCAGAAGAGCTGCATTTTCTTTCGCTTTATCTAGTGTCTTGTATCTGAAATGAAGGATATTCTTTGCAAGGTCAGTATCTGTAAGGGTAAAGAAAGGCAGTGCATACATCTCTGTATCCCAGAAATAGTGACCTTCGTAGCCCTCTCCTGTAAGTCCCTTGGCAGCCATGCTGTATCCGGGAGTCCTTGGAGCAGAGCAGAAAAGCTGGTACATGTTAAAGCTCATGGAAAGGTTAAGATCCTCATCTCCCATGATCTCCATGCCAGAATGCTGCCAGAAATCTTTGAGTATATTGCTCTGATCCTGGTAAAGGTCCATAAGTCCCTTTCCATCAGTACCCGCTTTTTTAAGAGCATCATTAAGGACCATAAGAGCGTCATTTTTTGGATCCTGGCATCTGAGTGAATCTGAAAAGCTACAAAACTTAACAAGTCTTATTTCCTGATCCTGACAGATGTGGGCCTTGATATAGCTGCAAAGCCTCTTGTCATTGTCGTTGTCACAGACTTCTATATGATCGTCCTCTCCAAGAAGAAGATGGGCTGACGCAGATGCTATGCTGATGCCACTTACACCTGTCTTACTTACGCAGATAGTGCTGTCACCCACAACCTCAGAGCTTACCACATTAAGGTATGACGGGCTCTCAGACGCAAGCCTTGGGTCAGTAGGATCTGAATAGTTCTTAACGTCTGCAATATGCCAGGAATCAAAGACTATCTCCCCATCAAAATCAAGGGATGTGACACTGTACTCGATGGTAAAAAGCTGCGGAACTGCAAGATGCGCAATTCTCTTTGTCACTATCTTTACAGTGTTTCCAAGAGGGCTCTTCCAGATTATCTCTCTGGAAGTAAAGCCGCCATCCATATCCAGGATCCTCTGATTTTTAATAAGCTCTCCTGTTCCCATATCGAAGCGCTCGCCACAGATGTAAAGGTCAATTGACTGGGTATCTGCAACGTTTAGCATTGTCTGCTTCTCTTCAATGAGATTACACAGGCTCTCTGCCTGCTTCATTGGGATGGTCTCATAGACTCCTGCCAGGTACATACCGCGCATAGTCGAAAAGTCAGCGGGCACACCTTCTTCAAGTGTGCCCCTAACTCCAATGTACCCATTGGCATTTGAAAACAATGTTTCGTTTAGTCTAAGTATTTTGTTATCGTATCTCTCATCACGTCTGATGACACGATTACTGTTGTGCATAATATGCCTCAATTGCTTTCTGAAGTGTATCTACAAACTGATCTGTATCTTTGATTGAACCCTTAGCAAAATCCTGGAAGATAACTGATGTTACGTTCTGTGCAAGTCCTGCCTTCCAGCCCTGCCAGTGCCATGCTGATGTCTTGCCTGCTGCTGTGTAATCACCGATTGTTGCTGCGAAAGGATCATCTGGAGCAAACTCTGATGTTGTGAAAGGTGATACGCATCCGCAGTCCTTAGCAAGGATTTCCTGACCGCCGTCGTTCTGTGAGCACCACTGAATGAATGCCTTAGCTGCATCAACGTTTCCGCCGTTGTAAAGTCCCCACCAGTTAGGTGAATTGGTCTGGATAGTATCCTGTCCCTCGATGAATGCGTAAGGGATCATACCAACTTCGAAGTTACCAGCTGCTGCGTACTGATCAGCATAAGTTGTTGTCATTGAAGCGCCGATCCATGAACCCTGTGATACGAATGCATACTGTCCGCTTGCAAATCCAAGAACCTGATCATCATATGAACCTGAGATTCCCTTAGGATCTGTGTACTCGTTGAAAAGAGCTACCATCTCAGCGAATGCCTTAGCACGCTCAGGATCAAGCTTTCCGCCGTCGTTGATAAGATCAAGGTATGTTGTATCATCTCTCTTAAGACCGGAATCAAGGTATGTTCCAAAGAGGTGCTGACCTGCTGTCCACCAGAGGTTAGCTGACTCTGTGTAGTAACCGATAACTGCTGTAAGTCCAAGTTCATCCTTCATGGAATCGATCTTTTCAAAAGCTGCTCTCATACTCTCAGGACCTGTGATAGACTTAGGATCAATACCTGCCTTGTCAAGGATTGACTTGTTATAGGAAAGTCCGATTGCCTCTGTTGTTGTAGGGAAGCCGTAAACATGGCCATCAGCTGCAACATACTCAGCCTCTGTGTTCTTTGTCCACTCTTCGTCTGTAAGATCTACAAGAAGATCTTTCCATGTCTCATAGTGTGTATCACCCTCAAATACGAAGATGTCTGGCATATCGTCAGCCTGGTAGTAGTTCTTAAGGATAGCCTGTGTATCCTGTCCGCCACCGATAGTCTCGATGTCGATGGTCACACCTGTCTGCTCCTTGTAAGTATCAGCAAGTTTTGTAAGACCTTCCTGAATCTCTGCCTTGTTGTTAACAAGTCTTACTGTTGTTCCCTCTGCTGAATCAGCCTTAGCTTCTGTTGTAGCTGCTGTGTCAGCTGCAGGAGTGTTTTCAGTGCTTTCTGGTGCCTGCGCTGTGTCTGCTGTTCCTGTTGTGCTTACGCCGCAACCAGCAAGAGCAAATGTCAGTGTAGTTGTTGCTGCAAGCATTAGTGTTAAAGCTTTCTTTTTCATGTCTTCCTCCTTTTATATGAAAAAAATAATGCTCGTTTGTTTATGTCCATATGCTACGGTATTTACTGAAAAAGTCGCAATATTATATAAAATTTTTGGCTGTTTACCACAAAAAAACGCCTTCCACATGTGATAATCACACATGGAAGGTGGTGTAATTTACTAAATTTGAATTAATTTTACTAAAATCTTTTTCTATTTTAGTAAATTCTGGTAAAATTCTGGTTTATCCCCGGTTTCCAAGGGCTGTTTTTCTCCACTTCACTCTGGCTCCGATCCTGTATGTTTCATAGTCTCCGCTTTTATCCAGGATGTTTAAAAGAGCCTGTCCTGCCAGAAAACCTCTCTCATAGTCAGGAACACTTACCGTCGTAAGCCCCAAATACCTTGAAATAATGATGTCATCAAAGCCTACAACGCAGATATCATCAGGAACTCTTATGCCATTTTCCTGGAAGTGTCTTATGGCGCCAATAGCCATCATGTCGTTGGCACACACCAAAACTCCTGGCATCTTATCCCGTAGCATTATAAGCCTTGCGGCCTGAACGCCGCTCTTTTCCCTCCAGTCTCCTTCATAGAGGTCATTGCGGTTAAAGGGTATGCCATTTTCCTTAAGTACATCCCTGAAGGCTGTGTATCTCTCCTTGTTGTCAGGGGTGTTGGGACCAGATAAAAACGCAAAGGAATCAAATCCCTCATCCACCAGCTTTTGCATAAGCTGCCTCTCGCCCTCATAATTACTTACGATCATGGCCTTGATCATGGGGTGGGCAAGCTCTCTGTCCAAAGTTATCACAGGAAGCCCCTTATCTGCCACTGCCAGAACCTGATAGTCCTGTATCAGAGAACTGAGGATTATGCAGCCACAAACTTCGTCAGGGTCCGAGTAGTGAGCCAGGTCATCACCATTACATATGAGGATATGATATCCCTGCTTACTTACATAATCGCTTATGCCATGAAGTATATCCAGATAATAAAGGGTATCAAAATCACTAAAGCTCACTATGATAGTGCGCCTCTTTCCATCAATACCGCCCTGCTCCTTATGGGTGTACCCAAGCTCTTTTGCTATTTCAAGTACCTTCTGTCTGGTTTCTGCTCCAACGTTTTTCTTCTTATTAAGAACGTTGGAAACCGTTGTCAGCGATACTCCTGCTTTTTCTGCTATATCCCTAATACCTGCCATAACCTTCCCCCAATAGTTTTGCTACTTCCATAATACACTATTTTCACAAGACACGGGGACGGTTCTGTTGTCTTGTGAAAAAACTCTTGCGCTTTAAAGTGGTCATGTGTATAATTGTATACAGACAGTGATGTCTGCGCAATGGGGCGTAGAGACCTTTAATTCCTTACGCCCTATTTTTATACTCAAAAATAAGGAATTAGATCAGATTGTATTGTGCCAAGGCACGGGAAGGAGAACCTAAAATGTCATATGTTGATGAAGTCTACCAGTATGTAGTAGACAAAAACCCAGCTCAGCCTGAATTCCATCAGGCAGTTAAGGAAGTGCTTGAGTCACTTCGTGTTGTTATCGAGGCTAATGAAGATGAATACCGCAAGGACGCTCTTTTAGAGAGACTTGTAACTCCTGAGAGACAGATCCTCTTCAGAGTTCCTTGGGTTGATGATAAGGGACAGGTTCAGGTTAACAACGGTTTCAGGATCCAGTTCAATTCTGCAATCGGACCATACAAGGGAGGACTTCGTTTCCATCCTTCAGTAAATCTTGGTATCATCAAGTTCCTTGGTTTTGAGCAGATCTTCAAGAACTCTCTTACAAGCCTTCCAATCGGCGGTGGTAAGGGTGGTTCTGATTTCGATCCTAAGGGCAAGTCAGACAGAGAGGTTATGGCATTCTGCCAGAGCTTCATGACAGAGCTTTTCAGACACATCGGTGCTGATACAGACGTTCCTGCCGGAGATATCGGTGTTGGCGGACGTGAGATCGGATTCTTATATGGTCAGTACAAGAGGATCAGAGATACATACGAAGGCGTTCTTACAGGTAAGGGTCTTACATACGGCGGATCTCTTGCTCGTACACAGGCTACAGGATATGGCCTTCTTTACCTTACAGAGGAGCTTTTAAAGTGCAACGGCTCTGACATCAAGGGCAAGACAGTTGTTGTATCTGGTGCTGGTAACGTAGCTATCTATGCTATCGAGAAGGCTCAGCAGCTTGGTGCTAAGGTTGTTACATGTTCAGATTCTACAGGATGGATCTATGATCCAGAAGGAATCGATGTTGCTCTTCTTAAGGAAGTTAAGGAAGTTAAGAGAGCTCGTCTTACAGAGTACGCAGCAGCTAGAAAGTCTGCAGAGTACCACGAAGGCAAGGGCGTATGGTCAATTAAGTGTGACGTTGCTCTTCCTTGCGCTACGCAGAACGAACTTCTTATCGACGATGCTAAGCAGCTTGTTGCTAACGGCGTACAGGCTGTATGCGAAGGTGCTAACATGCCTACATCTATCGAGGCTACTGAGTACTTCCAGCAGAACAAGGTTCTCTTCGTTTGTGGTAAGGCTTCAAACGCAGGTGGTGTTGCAACATCAGCTCTTGAGATGAGCCAGAACTCTGAGAGACTTTCATGGACCTTCGAAGAGGTTGATGCTAAGCTCAAGCAGATCATGGTAAACATCTACCACAACATCGACGATGCAGCTAGAAAGTACGGCATGGAAGGCAACTACGTAGCAGGCGCCAACATCGCAGGCTTCCTTAAGGTTGCAGAGGCTATGAAGGCTCAGGGTATTGTTTAATACCTGAATAATTGCAGATATAGCAAATCGCCAGGAGAAATTGCTCCTGGCGATTTTTTATTATTATCATACGTTTAAAAAGACATTGCCATCTGACCAGCTAACTTCTGCCAGTCTTACTCTCCGCCATCATCTCCGCCGTCGTCTCCGCCATCACCATCGTCATCATCACCTGAATCCTCTGACTCATCTGAGGACTCTTCGCTTTGTTCCTCTGGCTGTGACTCTCCTGAATCCCCGCTGCTTTCCTCTGGCTGGGCATCCTCAGAAGGCTCAGGTTCTGGTTCTGGAGCCGCGTAGGTCTCCCATCTGTAAAAGAAAGCATGGTTACCTATCATGGTGTAGGAAGTGATCCTGTAATAATCAGCCCAATACTTGGTCATAAAGAAAAGATAGTCGCCGATACGGGCTCCGCCAAGAACTTCCTGGGCGGCTCTAACGCAAGTGGAGTTAGGACCTCTTTCTACAAAAAGCTCTACCTTACCTGACCTGTAGGAAGCAAACTGCATGTTCTGGGTGATAACGCCAATTACAGTGTTAGGAAAGGCCGAACTCTTGACTCTGTTCATGATAACCGAGCCAACACCCAGCTTACCTGTGTAGGATTCTCCATCTGCCTCAGCCTGGATGGTAGCTGCAAGCCACACAAGCTCTGTGTCGCTGGCATTGTAGGCTCCACCCAGATCTTCCTTGGTAAGAGCAAGTCTTTCAGCAATCTGCTGAGCAAGTTTTGCCTGAGCAGCTGCTACCTGAGACTCAAGGGCTTTCATCTTTTCATCAAGAGACGCAAGCTGACTGTCGTAATCAGCAAGCTTATTTTTCTCATTCTTAAGGGAACTGTTGGTGGCTGAGAGCTGCCCCATTACCTGATTGGTAAGGCCTTCAAGCTCGTCATGCTTTTCATCGAGCTGGTCCTGATAAGCATCAAGCTCTGCTTCTCTTTCTTCTACGACTTTTTTCTTGGCCTCTATATCGGCCTGCAGTTCCTTAAATTCAGCTATTTTCTGACGATCATACCTGACTATTGCATTTAGGTATTCAGACTTGGTAAGTAGTTCACCAAGAGATTTAGACTCCAAAAGGACCCGAACAAGGCCGCCTGTTCCGCCGCTCTCATAGGTGTTCTTAAGTCTCTTTTTTAATGCTTCGTATCTGTCCTTTTCCTGCTGCTGCGCCTCAAAGAGCTCATTATTGAGCTTGACTATCTCAGCAGAAACCTCTGCCATGGCATCCTCTGCCTCAGAGATTTCCTCATCAAGGGTCGTGAGCTTACTGGAATAACCATTGATGGTGCTCTGAAGGCTTCCCTTTTGGTTTTCCAGATTATTGACACTGGCCTGTGTCTGCTCTTTTTGCCCCTGAAGAGCGCTTATGGCATCCTTAGTTTCTTTTGTCTGCTTCTCGAGATTGGAAATAGCCTGCTGAGTCTCAGCTTCACGCTCATAAAGCTCTGACAGGCTCTCGTAAGCGTAGCTTACAAAAGAGAACTGATTTATGAAAAGCATTAAAATCAGGATTATTGGTAGAAACTTTCTTTTCATACACTCCCCACCGATAAGGCTGGTTATTCTGTCGCCTCATCTGTATCTGTCTGTATCTGAGTATTCTCCTCAACAGGAGCCTCAGGCAGCTGCATTTTAGCCTCCTCTATTGAAGGAGTTTGTGTCATATCTTTTTCATCATCAACCGCAAACCTTATATTGTTGCTCTTTCTGATGAAATCCATCATGTTCATGATCTTAAGAGACTCTGAATGAGGCATCTGCGGGCATTCAGTCCACCCTTCTGAAATAGCCTTGACGCAGGCCTCTATCTCGTATTCATAACCTGATATCTGCTTGGGTCTCTTGTAGGTAGCGACCTTCTTATATGCATTGTCGTAGACAGTTATAGATTCAGGATTATTGATATTCTCAACTACAACATAGCCATTAGGGCCATAGATAATACCGCTTCTGTCGCTATTTGCAAGGGCTGTAGCATTAAGGACAGCCATCTTGCCATTTACATAGCGAAGAGTGATGCTATCCTGCATATCCATTCCTAGGTTGTTGAAAGTACAGATAGATGCAATGTCTGAAATATCATTGCCAAAGACCATTGAGGCAAAGTTAAGGACATAAACTCCAAGATCAAGAAGGGCTCCGCCTCCAAGCTCCGGTTTAGCTATCCTCTCTTTATAAGAAATGTTGTAGCCCAAATTGGCTGTGAGCATAGTTGGTTCGCCAATGACGCCACTTCCAAGGACCTCTAAGAGCTTGGTTCTCATTGGCATATACCTGGTCCAGATAGCCTCAGTAAGAAGAAGGTTCTTTTCCTTGGCAAGGTCGAAAACCTCTTTTGCCTGAAATTCATTAAGCATAAATGCCTTCTCGCAGATAACGTTCCTTCCTGCATTTAAGGCAAGCTTAACATTCTCAAAATGTTCGGAATGTGGTGTTGCCACGTAAATAAGATCGATCTTGGAATCATCCACCAGTTCCTGGTAAGAGCCATAGGCCTTCTTGATGCCGTAAAACTTGGCGAATTTCTCAGCATTCTCCATAGTCCTTGAGCCTACTGCGTAGCAGGTAACACCCTTCATTCCCTTCAGGGTATCCGCCATAACACCTGCAATCTTGCCAGTTCCCATGATAGCAACTTTTACGCGTCCGAACATCTAATGTCCCTCCTACCTGGATATTTCTTTATTCTCTAAGAAACTCTGACTTAATATATCCTGTCTTCTTATTATACTCTATTTTAGCCCAACCATTGGAGTATTGCTCTACTACATTGACAGTTTCTCCGCCGTAGATAGTTGCAAGAGCTTCTGAATCTGTGCTTGCTTCTTTTCTGAACTTGATGGACTCAGTAACAGTCATCTTGCCAGTCTTAGCAGAAGAAACCTTAGATGCAGAGCTTGATGCGGATGAAGAAGCTGTTGATGAGGCAGTTGAAGCTACTGAAGCCTCAGTGCTGGAAGATGAAGAAGCTGCAGCTGAACTCTCTGCATCAGCCTCCTGTGCGCTATCATCCTCTGTGTTTTCTACTTCCACAGTTTCTGTTGATACTACGTCAAAAAACTCTGTCTTAACGTAAGCAGTTTTTCCCTTGTATTCAATCTTGCTCCAGCCGTTAGCCAGTGCCTCAAGCTCCTTAAACTCCTGACCCTTCTCAGTCTTGTCAAGGACGTCTGCAGTCTCAGAATCTGAGCTTCTGATATTGATAACGTCAGTAGCCTTGATGGTCCTTGTAGTTACAGTCTTAACCTCTGGCTCAGTGCTCTCTTCCTCAGAAGCTTCTGCCGAGCCCTCTTCCTCTGTGGATGCTCCCTCTGATGTTGCAAGAGCTTCACCAACCGATACCTGAAGTGCTGCGCGCATCTTGGTAAGGATCTCGGCAAGCTTCTCATCAGCGCTCACCATCTCGTTATAGCTGGATGCAACCTTGTTGTTGAGGTCGATGACATCGGCCTGAACATTGATCTGCTTTAAGTACTCGATCTCATTGGCATCTGCAATGTCGCCGTTAAAGTACAAATCGCCATTTTCATCAGTACAGATATATAAAGTCTCAAGACCTGGTAAATAGCCATCGTAGTCGTAGAGCTTAACCTCGTTGTAAACATATGCCGCGTAGCTTCCCTCTACAGGACCTGGCTTGGTATAAACAGTGATGTTGTCAAACTTCTCAATATACTCTGAAGCAGCAACAGACTTAAGTATCTCAGTTTCATCAAGACCTCTGTAAATCTGTAAAAGTGTCTCTTCATCTCCCTCTGCTGATGCTGTATAGTACTTCTCAACCAGTGCATTAACTTCCGGATATGCATTCTCCTCCATTGTTACATCTGGTATCTCATAAGTAGAAACCTCTGATGTAGATGCGGTTGACTGAGCAACCTGTGCAGCTCTTTTGTTTGCACTTACTGCTACTACTATAGTAATGGCAACTGCTACTATCAGTATGGCGGGCATAAGATATTTCTTGTTATCTCCAAGGATTGCCCAGATATCCTTCTTTTCATTACACCAATTGGTAATGTCATTTTTCTTCTTTTTCATTTAAATTAACCTCTGGAAATCATAATACAACACTCTGATTTTATATATAAACGCAGGTCAAGTCAAGTTTGTCACAGCTTTGTCAACATTCAAAAAAGCGGATATTCATGGCACTTGTTCATATTTTGTGCTAGAATATGAATGTTGTATGTGCACCCGTAGTCTAATGGATAAAACGTAGGCCTCCGACGCCTTTGTTGCTGGTTCGAGTCCAGTCGGGTGCATTTTTATTGCCAGGGAATAAGCCAAACGCATTTGGCTTATTCCCTTATTTATTGTCTGGCCTACCATCCAGCCAATCAGCTGGCCTTCACAACAAAGAGCTTTCCGCTTTCCCTGTCGTAGCGGTAGAGGTTGTCGCTTAAAACCTCCTCTTCTGCCACTGTGGTAGAATTTACCTCGTGGATCATATCCTTTAGGCACTCCACATCCATCTCAAGCTCCGGATCTGGTATTACCAGAGTCTCGTGGACAGATGATGGGATAATGTACAGATCACTTTCCATGTCATCTGCCAGTTCCTCAAGTACTCCCGGATAGAATGCAGCACTTGCTCCAAGATTTCCTGATGTGTTGGTCACGACTCTGATCCCGCAAAGTGGTCCCATATCGAGGCTCTGACCTGCCATATGCTCAAGAAAATCCACAAGTCCTGTAACCTTAGGAGGCGCAACACTGCCTGCATGCTCTCCGATGTTCTCCCACAGCTCATCCTCTGAAATTTCCCAGCTCTTTAGATGGTCATTGTCGATTGTGATCACTCCTTCACCCAGTACCTCATTCTTCATCCTGCAAAGAGGCACCATAGCCATATCCATAAGCTTTCTGTAGGGCACATTTTCAAGCTTCTTCTTGTTCTTTTCAAAGTTCACCACCTTGAAAAAGAGCTTGTCAGAAACCTTGGAAAAGTCAAAAAAGAAATCCATATCAAGGTCGGTTTTAGGCATTGAGTTTCTGTACATCGTAAGGATCTCCATGACTACCTTCTTAAGTGGCATTCCATTTTTGTAAACCTCATAGAACTGGTCTATGTATATAGTCGGTGCAATACTCCTGCCCTCTTCGCTGATAAGAAGTGCGTGGTAAACCACTCCGTTATTCTTGATGATCTCCTTGCTGCTGACTTTAAACCCATCCCCCAGGGAACTGAGTATCAATTCTGAGACAGTCTTTGTAAACTCAGATAATCCCATGTACTCTCTGCTACTTTCTCTGTCACCCTTTATTTCTCTAATCAATTCCTCATTACTTACTCTGTTTATATCCATATCTGTTTCTCCTTAAGTCATTTTTTGATGTGTGAAAAGACATCTCCCCAAAGGGCCATAGCAAGGCCCCAGGCGCCTAAAAAAGCGCAAAAAAAGACAATAGATCAATCCTTGGAAAAATCTATTGTCTTGCTTAAGTTTCTATATACTATGACTTACCGCGTCAGATATGGTTACGTATAAGATCAAACTCTTGAAAGGTACTCACCAGTTCTTGTATCGATCTTGATAACATCTCCCTCGTTAACGAAGAGAGGAACTGCTACTGTAGCACCAGTCTCAACTGTTGCAGGCTTAGTAGCACCTGTAGCTGTATCACCCTTGAATCCAGGCTCTGTCTCAGAAATTGTAAGTTCTACGAACATAGGTGGCTCAACTGCGAATACGTTGCCGTTGTAGCTCATAACCTTACAAGTCTCATTCTCCTTAACGAACTTAAGGGAATCACCAATCTGATCCTTAGTAAGACCGATCTGCTCATAAGTCTCTGAATCCATGAAATTGAAGATATCGCCATCCTGATAGAGATACTGCATATCCTTCTTGTCGATTCTTGCTGCAGGGAACTTCTCAGTAGGACGGAATGTTGTCTCCTTAACACCGCCATTGATGATATCCTTGAGCTTGGTTCTTACGAAAGCAGCGCCCTTACCAGGCTTAACATGCTGGAATTCAATAATCTGACATACGTTGCCATCGATCTCGATGGTAACACCATTTCTGAAATCACTTGCAGAAATCATAAAAATCCTCCTAAATTACATTACATCAAACAACTAACTAATATTAAACTATAAATCAAGATTTTTCAACCATTTTTCAAAAAAACCTTTGCCTTTTTGGGCAGGTCACTATTTTTATACAGTCTTCTTATTTCCAAATACATCGTTTATTTCTTTGACAGAGGGCCTTCTTTTTCTTTCAAGGCCAGCTTCTTCATATGCCAGTTCAAAGTTTTCTTCTATCACTGTATTGCTTCGACTATCCATATAGTTGTCACTGGCAGGACAGCCTTTCATAGCCTGCCTTGACGCATCCGCAAGAGCTGACCGCTGCTCCTCTTTGGAAAGTGCAGGATCTATTGCATCGAAAAGAGCCTTTCGATGAGTCTCTTTAAACTCGCTTAGCGCAGTAAACTCATCTTCCAGTATTCTGCCTGCAAACCGTGCTAAAATCTTGCTTCGCAGCGGTTCTGGTACCTGATCTCCACGGTAATCATGCTGTTTGTTTCTAAAATCATACACGACGTGAGCAGCCTCTTCCAGCAGGTCCTCTGGTATAGGATATCGATAGGTGCCAGACATATACATCTCATTAAAGCCAAAAGTCATTGCATCTCTATCATCTGTCATTTTCTCAAAGCGTATGGAAATATACTCCAGAATAGTCCTTATGTCCACCGTCTTGTGATACTGATACAATCCCTGATAGCGGTCATACCATGGGTCCAGCCAACCATCCGCCAGTAATTCTTTATCAGGCTCATCTGTCATAGTGCTGGTTGTAACTTTAACATATGGATATTCTTCAGATTCTGCTCCTGGTATCCACCACTTGTGCCTGATCGTCACCCAGTCTATCTTAAATGGTTGCTCAGTTTGTCTCCATTCATACTCGTTCTTGTATTTTATCAGCTGCTCATAGGCCACATCCCACATAGCCATTGGAACACTACAGTTTGTAGCGCCATACTCGCCATAATAGACGCTGTTTCCGTCGAAACATACAGGCTTACTTTTATCATAAGTATATGAAAACCAATCATCAGGAATTCCGGCTTTGCGACAAGCTTTTCTAAATTCCTTTTTCGATTTTATCTTGCACTCTTCTTCTGCCCTTTTGACCCAGTCCGGTTTTGTTTCTTCCGATCTATTATCATCTTTTTTTCTTAAGCTATTTACTAATCTAGCCCAAATGCTCATATCTCTTTCAGCCTCCGCACGATATATCTATAGTATTGTACATGAGCAAGGCCAAAGAAAAAACTGCCTCATGGTCCTATTTTTGCGCATCACCGGCAATCAATCGCCGCATTCGCCATGAACAATGGCGCAAAAACAGCAAACTCAATGATAACTCATCTTGACCTTATATAGTCCATCGCCTCGAGATACCCCTCAAGGCCGTGGCCGTAGATCTGCTTGTCACAGGCAGGGGCGGTTACGGATACCTTGCGAAACTCCTCACGGGAGGTGATGTCCGAGATGTGGATCTCAACCTTGGTGATGTTTTCAAGGCTCTTTAGAGCGTCGTGGATGGCGTAGCTGTAGTGAGTGTAGGCGCCGGGATTAATTACGATCCCGTCTGTTCCGTCGCTGTAGGCTTCCTGAAGCCTGTCGATGATGGCGCCTTCATGGTTGGACTGGAAAAGAACTACCTCGTCCCCGTCAGCTGCTGCCTTGTCCTTTATCATATTGCAGAGGTAATCATAGTCCTGATTGCCATAAACTGCTTTTTCCCTGATACCAAGGAAGTTTAAGTTTGGTCCGTTAATAACAAGTATCTTCAAAATCGCATCTCCAGTCTCTTACAAAATCACTTTTACACCCATGTAACCCTGAAATTCCGGTACTGTGCAAGGAGTCCTTCTCTCTGCCCAAATCCAACGCATCCGCCGGTCAAAATATCTCCGTGGGTCATACCATCGTCCTCAAAATCCAAAACCACAAAGTCATTTACTGCATAAACCACTTTGTTCCTGTTTTTGACGATGCACATTCTATACCAGGGAAGGTCCTCTTTTGCTTCCGGAAGAGGATCTGCTGCCTGCGCTACTACGCTTTCATCAAAACTCTTTTTTAGGTCGCACAGATGAAAAGACCTGTCAGCATCCTCTGCTCTCTTATAAAAGGATAATTCAAAGAAATCCCTTTTATCATCCTTCTCTTTGGCTGCAAAGAAAAGCTGCGCTTCACCAGGCTCCTTGATGGGCCTAAACTCCCACTCTATCTTTACGTCAGAGGGAAAGCTCTTTGGACACCAGAAATTGAGCCTGTCGCTGCCCGCCTCTCTTTTCCCTCGAATGGAAAGGGCGCCGCCATCAAAAGAGATCTCAGCCTCCCCTTCCAAAACAAAATCCTTTATATCATTTTCACAGGCCAGAGGGTTATCATAAATAACCTTTGACATAGTAAAGCTCCTAGTACTTTATAGTTTTGCAATATCGATTGGCTCGAGGCTCTCCTCAGTCTCAGCACACTCAAGACTTGTAACAAGAGCTCTTGCTGTATCGAGAGCTGTTATTACGTTGACGCCAGTCTCGATGGCAGTTCTTCTGATGAGGAATCCGTCTCTTGTCTTGTCGCGGCCCTGAGTAGGAGTGTCGATTACAAGGTCGATCTTGTGACCAAGGATAAGGTCGATGACCGTAGGCGACTCCTGGTTGATCCTGTTGATCTTACGGGCCTTTACGCCGTTCTCGTTAAGGGTGTTGGCTGTTGATCTTGTGGCGTAAATGATATAGCCAAGCTTCTCATAGCGCCTTGCGATCTCAATGATCTCGCCCTTGTCTGCATCCTTAACGGTGATGATCATCTGCTTGTGCTTAGGAAGGTTAACGCCTGCTCCGAGGAAGGCCTTGTAAAGAGCTTCATTGAAGTTCCTGCTAATACCAAGGCACTCACCTGTACTCTTCATCTCAGGTCCAAGGCTTATCTCAGCTCCGCGGATCTTTTCAAAAGAGAATACCGGCATCTTTATAGCAACATATCCAGCCTCAGGCTGAAGTCCCGGTGTGTATCCCATATCCTTAAGCTTTTCGCCAAGCATGACCTTTGCTGCCAGATCAACGATAGGAATACCTGTAACCTTGCTGATATAAGGTACAGTCCTTGATGACCTTGGGTTAGCCTCGATGATGTAAACCTCATCACCAACTGCAATGAACTGGATGTTGATAAGGCCTATTACGTGAAGCGCCTTTGCTAGCCTCTTTGTATATTCAGCTATAGTCTCTTTTACCTTAGCAGAAAGAGACTGTGCAGGATAAACTGAA
>NZ_JAGAYD010000139.1 GCF_017940685.1 Butyrivibrio sp.
ATCACACAGTGGAAAAACTCTTTACTCAATTACAGATGATGGAGTTGAGTCATATAAGATCCTTAAGGACGGAAGCCTTGAGTTCTTAAATGAGGCTTCTATAAACGGAATGAGAGGCTGTTATTTAAATGAGACTCAGAACGACAAGTATCTTGTGACTGCAGGATATCATGATGGCAAAGTTACAATACTTAAGCTCAACGAGGACGGAAGCATCGGCGAGATAACAGACGAGAGATACCACAAGGGTCTCGGAACGGCTGCTGGACGTAATCACGTTCCACACGTGCAGTGCATCAAGGTTTCAAAGGACAACAAGTACCTTCTTGCAGCAGATCTTGGAATGGACAGGATCAATATTTATGCTCTTGATATGGAGACAGGTAAGATCAAGGATGCTGATGTGATCCACTGTGATCAGGAATCATCTCCAAGACACATGCAGTTTTCCAAGGAAGGCAAGTTCCTCTATGTATGTCTTGAGCAGAAATGTGCAATAGATGTGTATGAGTATCATGAGGATGACAATGGTATGCCTGAGTTTAACAAGATCCAGGAGGTCAGCAACTCAGAGGAGTCTGACTCTATTGGTGTTGCCTGCAGCGCACTTTCATTCTCAGAGGATTACAACTACCTTGTGAGCTCCACAGCAGGAGAGAACAATGCCATCGTGTTCAAGGTTGATAAGCAGACAGGTCTTTTAACCAAAAAGATCCAGCTGCCTGTAGCGGGAGAGTATCCTAAGGATGTTGCTCTTTTCCCTGACAACAAGCACCTGGTATCTTTAAACCATGAATCTGATTCGCTTACTTTCTTTACGGTGGATATGGACGCCGGAACCATGGTAATGAATGGGCCTGAACTTCCAATATCCAGACCCAATTGCATCGTATTCCATAAGCTTGAGGCTTAAGACTTTTTATAAAAAGAGATTATGCTGTCGGCCCTTGAAGATATATTGGATATCATCAGATCAAGGAGCGTAATAGCACACATGGATTCAACAACTACAACGGCTCTTGGCACAACTACAGGGTCGTGACGGCCTTTAATATTTATTGTAATGTTTTCCCCATCCTGATTTATTGTCTCCTGAGTGGAGGCAATGCTCGGGGTGGGTTTTATATATGCTCTTAAAATGATTTCGCTGCCATCTGACATTCCACCCAGGATACCGCCGCTGTGGTTTGTCTTTTTGGTTATTTTTGAACCTACGGCTTCAAAAGCGTCGTTGTTTTCTGAGCCGTAGTAGCGAGAAACCTGGCATCCGTCGCCGATTTCGATTGCTTTTACAGCACCGATACTCATGACTGCCTGAGAGAGCCTTGCATCGAGCTTGTCAAATACTGGTTCACCTATACCTGCAGGAACGCCTTTTATTCTGCATTCAATGACTCCGCCAAGGGAGTCGTTTTTTTCACGGCTCTTTTGGATAAGTTCCATGGCTTTTTTGTCCGCTTCTATATCTGGCATAGCAGTGGGAGTGGTAAGTCTTGCAGCATAGTCTGTATTACCAGGATCAATCTCTATATCGCCGATAGACTTAGTGTAGGCAATGACCTCTATGCCCATTTTGCCAAGAAGCTTGGAACATATAGCACCAGCTGCCACTCGGCCAATGGTTTCTCTGCCAGAACTCCTTCCACCGCCTCTGTAATCTCTAAAACCATACTTCATGTCAAAACCATAGTCAGCGTGACCTGGTCTGTAGTAGGATGCTATTTCCTTATAATCTGAGGATTTCTGGGATGTATTTTTAACCATCATGGAAATAGGAGTTCCAGTTGTCCTTCCATCAAAAACTCCAGAAAGGATCTCTACAAGATCATCTTCCTTACGGGATGTGGTTGCGCCTGAAGTGCCAGGCTTTCTTCTATCTAAAAATTTCTGGATGTCTTCCTCGGTAAGCTCAAGTCCTGCCGGGAAACCGTCTATCACACATCCAAGTGCCTTGCCATGGGATTCTCCCCAGGTAGATACTGTTATATTCTTGCCAAATACTGATCCTGCCATATTACTCCCTTCCTAAATAGCCTGATAATCTTACTTTTTGAATTGTAATATTATTTCCGAAAAAAAATAAGTAGTGAATTTTTTGTGAAAACGTACTATAATACAGTAGTATTATTGTAACTAGAGTTCTGGATATCAGAAATAGAGGGGATTTTTGATATGAATGCCAGTAACCTACAGAAGAAACTTACCTTTAAAAGCAAGGTGATTTCTCAAGTAGAAAAATTCAATAGAAAGCATAAGGCTTTGTCTTTTCTTGGACTTGCTTATGCTGTTTTAGCAATAACAACATATAATTTCTTGTTTTATTTTTATAGAAATGGCAAGAGATTTACTGCGCTTGCGTGTATTTTGTTGTTCTTTGTATCAAGCAGCAGCTTTTCCTATCCCGCAATGTCACTTAATATCAGCTTTGCTTCTGATAGCAGCGGTGAAAGTGATGAGGTTTTGGGAACTTCAAGAGCTCTTTCAGATGAGACAGTAGCTGAATCAGATGCTGAGCTTGTAGCTGAGACAGTTGTTGATTCTTCTGTTATCGAACAGGAGAGCACAGACGTCAATCCAGATGTAGCTGAAATTGACAATATGGTTTCTCTTAATGAGATCCTTGAGTCTACAGAGCAGATCGATCCTGAGGCCCTTGCGGCTTACGGATATGTTTCCGATGCTGAGGAAAAAGAAGAGGAAACTGAAGTTCAGGAAGAGTCCTTTAGCAGCGACGACTGGAAGATAGTTCTTGTAAACAAGCAGCACCCGATTCCTGAGGATTATTCCTTTGAGCTTGGAACCATTAGCGGAAGCATGAGATGCGATGAGAGGATCATCACACCACTTCTTGACATGCTTAAGGGAGCGAGAACTGACGGAGTTAATCTTATCGTATGTTCGCCATACAGAGATCTTGACAGGCAGACAATGCTTTTCTCAAATAAGGTAGGCAGATACATGGACGGCGGTTTGTCTTACATGGATGCTTACAATCTGGCTTCACAGGCAGTAACTGTTCCTGGATCATCTGAGCACCAGATAGGTCTTGCAGTTGATATTATCACAGATGGATACTCATCACTTGATGAGGGATTTGGAGATACAGCAGCTGGTAAGTGGCTTGCAGCTAACAGCAGCAAGTACGGATTTATTCTTCGCTATCCTGATGGAAAAGAAAACATCACCAGTATCGAGTATGAGCCATGGCACTTTAGATATGTGGGCGTAGATGCAGCTACGGTCATAACAGATAATGATCTGTGCCTTGAAGAATTCTGGAATATTTACGTAGATTAAAGAGAAACGGATTTAGATTTTTATGTACAAGATTTTAAAAAAGGACGGCTCTGCCAAGAGAGCAGAATTTACCACTGTTCATGGCAAGATCCAGACTCCTGTCTTTATGAATGTTGCAACTGTTGCAGCTATTAAGGGCGGAGTATCAACTGAGGATCTGGAGGGTATTGATACACAGGTCGTTCTTTCCAATACTTATCATTTACACTTAAGACCAGGAGACGATCTTATCTATAGAATGGGTGGACTTCACAAGTTTATGAGCTGTAACAAGCCCATTCTTACAGATTCAGGCGGATTCCAGGTCTTTTCTCTTGCTAAGACAAGAAAGATCAAAGAAGAAGGCGTTTATTTTCATTCCCATATAGATGGCCACAAGCTCTTTATGGGGCCTGAAGAGAGTATGAGGATACAGTCCCATCTTGGCTCCACAATAGCCATGGCCTTTGATGAGTGCCCATCAGCCAAAGCTGACCATGATTACGTACAGATGTCGGTTGACAGGACCACCAGATGGCTAAAAAGATGCAAGGCTGAAATGCAAAGAATGAACAGCCTTCCGTATACGGTCAATCCCCATCAGATGCTCTTTGGTATCAATCAGGGTGCAATTTTTGATGATATCAGGATAGAGCATGCCAAGGTTATAAGTGACCTTGATCTTGACGGGTATGCAGTTGGAGGTCTTGCAGTAGGCGAATCTCATGAGGAGATGTATCACGTACTAGAGACTGTTGTTCCATATCTTCCACAGGATAAGCCGACATACCTTATGGGTGTTGGAACTCCTGCAAATATTCTGGAAGCAGTTGAGAGGGGAGTTGACTTTTTTGACTGCGTATATCCAAGCAGAAATGGAAGACATGGCCATCTTTATACAAACAGAGGCCACATCAATATCATGAATGCAAGGTATGAGCTTGATGATACGCCTATTGAAGAGGGGTGCCAGTGCCCGGCCTGCAGGAGATATTCAAAGGCTTATATAAGACATCTTTTAAAAGCTGGAGAAATGCTTGGAATGAGACTCTGCGTTCTTCACAACCTGTATTTCTATAATCACATGATGACAGAAATAAGAGATGCCATCGAAAAAGGAGAGTATTCTACATACAAGAAAAACAAGCTCTTTGGCATGATGGAATTTGATGGGGAAAGTACTGGAGACTATCAGGGCATAGATAAAAACTGGAGAAAAGGTTAAATTTGTCATCATCAGCCATTAAGATTGCACACTTGAATTTAGTTCCTGCATCTTGTATTATGAATTGGTGTATATAATTATTTAAGGTATGGAGGAAGTTATGGGTTTACTTTTAACATCTGAGGCAACTGCCAGTACACAGAGTATTGTTTCTATGGTAGTTGTTTATGCTGCAGTAATCGCAGTTTTCTATTTTCTTTTTATGAGACCACAGCGTAAGGAGCAGAAGCAGAAGGCTCAGGTTCTTGCAGCACTTGCAGTTGGTGACAGTGTGCGTACAACAGGTGGGTTCATTGGAACAGTTATCGATATCAATGACGACATGGTTATCGTTGAGTTTGGTAACAACAAGAATTGCCGTATACCTATGGTAAAAGAGGCAATTGTTGAGGTTGAGAAGCCTGAAGATGCAGTAGCAACTGCTAATGATACTTCTGATTCTAAAAAGAAGTAATATTTTTCGTGTCTATTAAAGCCTGATTGGCACTTGCCAATCGGGCTTATTTTCAAATATGGAGGAGAGAGGTATGAAGCTTAATATTACTTGTATTCCTGGTGATGGAATTGGCCCTGAGATTGTTGCTGAGGCTAAAAAGGTCCTTGGAAGAGTGTGCGAAGTCTATGGACATGAACTTATTACCAGAGATGTTCTTATGGGCGGCTGCTCAATTGATGCCTATGGCGTTCCTCTTACAGAGGAAACTATAGAGGCGGCAAAGAGCGCAGACGCTGTTCTTATGGGATCTATAGGTGGAAACACATCCACATCTCCCTGGTACAAATTAGAACCATCAAAAAGACCTGAAGCTGGACTTTTAGGTATAAGAAAGGCACTTAATCTTTTTGCTAATCTCCGCCCTGCTTATCTTTATCCTGAGCTTATGAAGGCCTGCCCGTTAAAGGAAGAATCAGCGAAAAAAGGCTTTGATATGCTCATTATGAGGGAGCTTACTGGTGGTCTGTATTTTGGAGAACGCTTTACAAAAGAAGTTGATGGTGAACTTACAGCAACAGATACTCTTGTATATAAAGAGAGCGAAATAAGACGAATTGCCATAAAAGCCTTTGAGGTTGCCAGAAAGCGCAGAAAGAGTGTTATCAGCGTTGATAAAGCTAACGTACTTGATTCCTCAAGACTGTGGCGCAAGGTAGTAGAAGAGGTTGCTAAGGATTATCCTGACGTTACACTAGAGCACATGCTGGTTGACAACTGCGCAATGCAGCTTGTAAGGGATCCTTCACAGTTTGATGTGGTACTTACTGAGAACATGTTTGGTGATATTCTTTCTGATGAAGCCAGCATGATAACAGGTTCCATTGGAATGCTTCCCAGTGCTTCACTTAATGACACAAGCTTTGGACTTTATGAGCCAAGCCA
>NZ_JAGAYD010000140.1 GCF_017940685.1 Butyrivibrio sp.
CCGGCAGCTAATTTATATTTTGCATACTGCCTTACTGCAAAGTGGTCAGGCTTCTCTTTTTCAAGTCTCTCAAACAGAATATCCACAGCGTTTTTGAAGGATTCATCATCTTCCCTTATCTCCATGGAATTGATCATTTCAACAAGAGTATTGAAGTTCCTTTCTTCCTCAGGAGCCTCATAATATATCAGGCCGATAAGCGCCGTGTAAAGGAGCTTTTCAGCCTTCTCCCAGAACGGATCTCCGGGAGTACCTTCCCCTTTGGTGTTTGCCATAAGAGTCGTAACAAGCTTTAATATATCGGTCTCCGAATGGATATATTCAAAAGGATTATATCTCATGCTCTTCTTGAAATTAATTGTGTTGAAGATTTTTATCCTGTAACCGGCTTTCAGAAACACATTCCCAACTTCGCCCAATAAAGTTCCTTTTGGATCTGATAAAACATAGCTGCTGTGGAGCTGCAAAAGATTTGGTTTTATCCAGAATCTTGTTTTACCGGAACCGGAACCGCCGACGATCAGGACATTTTTGTTTCTTGCATACTTCGGCTCTTTTGGTCTTGAATTCATGGTAATGCGCTCCGTCTGCGACAGGATCACGTTGTTCTTAAAATCAGGATCTTCAAAAGGTTCTATGTCTTCATGTTTCCCCCACCTCGCTGAGCCGTATTCTCTATTGTGGCGAAAGGTCTTGGCGTTCTTACCCTTAAGGTAGACCGCCAGTCTTAGAGCTGCGCCACATACAATTCCTATCATCAGGTCAAATGGATTCAGGCTTGGAAGCAAATTGGAAAAAGCTTCGCTAAGTCCACCATACAGAACCAGTCCCTGAATCTTTTCTGACATATTACTTCCCCAGGATATTCTCCAGGCTTCACCAAGATTAGTGCAAAATAGTCCCACTGCAAAATATGGAATATTAAGGATTATTGTCTTCTTCACTTTTCTGTTCATCTAACATTCTCCTTGAATTTCTCTTTTACCTTACGTGGACGCTTTGCAATCTCTTCCTTTAGCTTTCGGAGCTGCTTTGTAAGGCTTGGCTTTTCTTTCTGCTCCCGCTTTACCACCTTAGCAGAGTATTCTTTTACAACTGCGCTTATGGCATCGATGTCTTTTGCCTTGAAAAAGCATGTATACCTTGGCGGATCCGAAGTCTTGTCTTTTACAATGGCAAAATCGACTCCATACTTATTTGCTATTCGCTTGAAAGTACGCATGCTCTCTCCACTGACTTCCATTGATGATGCACCCTGCCCCTGCTTAACAAGCTGCTTTACTGTCATCTTGCCATGTTTCGGAGCTTTGGACTGCTGGTCCAGGTACTTAAGAAATGCAACCAGTCCTCTTATCAGTGCCCTGCCTGATACCTTTCCAACCTGATAGCAGAAGCGTATGTATTTTGCCGATACTTCTTCGTTCATAGACTACACCTCATGCTGCGGCTTCATACTCCAGAGGATATGCTCCAAACTTCTCACCACCATATGTAAGGGTTATGAGCCCCATCTGGAAATAAGTCCGCATAAGTTTGATATCAATGTCTGTAAGTGGCTTTATCCTCGAGTCTTTCCCTACTTTCACCATGACAGCACTTCCTACAAGATACCTTGAATAGCCGGAATTCATTACACTGTTTCCGGAAAAGCACAGAAGATAATCATCGCCAACAGGCGCTGCATACCCATCCTGTCCTATCCCATCAAAGATTCTGTCCATCTCTGCTGTATCAATCGTGCGGAAGTTTCCATCTGTACCTATGACAAGAGCCCTTCTGATATCACCGCTTACATCTTTCTTAAAGTTACCTGGGAACTGGATGATCCCGTCTGTCACCGGATCAAGCTCAATCTTTATCTTTAGTTCCTCCATTTTTTTACGCTGCCTTTCTATTTTTTCTATGTTCATCCATAATCATTGCCATGCAGGGAAAACAAAATGTCCTTCCTGTTCCATAAGGGCATGGAGTATTGCAATTATGAGGTTTCAATCCTGCTGTCGGTATTGGATTCGTTGTTCCTAAAAAGTATTTTCCTCCACTGTATTTTTCTCTGTTGTATGCTTTAGACATTGCATATCTCCTCCGCTTAAAACAAATAGGCACCAGTCCAAATTTCTTTAGACCAGTGCCTGGTATGAATAGATATTATTTAGATGGCATTACCACCTTTTTCTTTATGCCCTTTGTCCAACGAATTATTCATTGGAGTCTTCGAAGCTTCTTCCTTAGCTGCTTTTAGCTCCCCTAAAAGAGACTTCTTTTCCCTGGAATCGCACCCTCTCTCTTCAACAATCCCATTCTGACGATCTACGAATTTCTCCCCCAGTTCGAATACCTTATTATTTGAATCATAATGATAAACACTGTCTGTTAGCTTATCCGCCGGATCCACTGTAGTAGCATTAACTTCTCTGACCATGTTCTCCAGCGTCTTTAGGTCAAAATTACCATTGTCTGGAATTATCAATATCTCATGTATGCTGCTGGGCAAAATGAAAAAAGAACCACCAACCCTTTCTGAAGCCTTCTCCATAAAGTCTTCATAAGCAATAACACCTGCACCATGAACATTTCCTTCCACAGATGCTACAAACATCTGCTCCTGCTCTGGTGGAATGTTAAGTCCCAGCATTTCCAGATCCTCGACTCCCATCTGTTTAGCAAGTACTTCACCCATTCCCTGGATTACCAACGGTTTGATTTCCGGTGCATTTCTAACCGCATCCTCATGGAGCTGTTCTGCTGATATTCCATAATTATCAAGCATCTGATTTGTCACAAGAATTGATCCGACATCCGCCCCTTCAGAAACAACCTGGAATCGGTACACCACAGCCATATCTTCGATATCTTTATGAGGAACATTCTGCAGGATTTCTGCATTCCTTTCAGTAGATACAACCTCCATGGAAAGAGTGTGCTTCATTTTGTCATAGTCATTAAAACTGTCTATATCAAAATTCGGTGCCTCTTCAAGTCGTGCAGCTGCAATTTCTGCAGCATGCTTCACAATAGAACCAAAGCTGTTTCCATTATCATAGGTCTTGTAAAGCTCGTCAACATTCAGGCTTATGCCAACAGATGCCCCCTCAGGTTTAATGGTAAGAGCCTCATATGATGTATTCATCTTGTCCATTTTCTTTGTTTCAAGCTCACAATCACCTACGCCTCTCTCATATAATTCCTTCCCAATCTCTTTGGGTAGTGTCAAATCTGACACCCCTTTTTTGTTACTAAATCCTTTATTTTCGGGAGGTTTAAATAAAAAGAGCATTGACCTCCCTTTTTGGTATAATGTCTATCGCCAAACAGACTAAAAAAAAGGAACCAATGC
>NZ_JAGAYD010000141.1 GCF_017940685.1 Butyrivibrio sp.
ACTTAAGCAGCTCCTTCATCTTGATGCGGGAGAAGTCAGGATCGGAGCCAGTGACATGACTCTTAGATTTTTTCTTTTGCCCTATCTTGAGAAATTCCATGAGCTGCACCCTGGTATCAAGGTCACAGTAACCAATGGACCGACTCCTGAAACCTTAAGTTACCTTGACAGGGATCTTATAGACTTTGGCGTTATCTCATCTCCTTTTTCAGAAAAAGAAAACTACGAGTTCCACGAGGTTTCTGAAATAGAGGATACCTTCGTGGCTGCCAGACGCTTTATCCAGTACAAGAACAAGATGATGGACTACAAGGACCTTGAGAGCCTTCCTCTTATCATGCTTGACGGTAAATCCAGCACAAGAGACTATGTGGATTCATTTTTGAAAGATAATGGGGTTTCTATCCAGCCTGAGTTTGAGCTTGCAACCAGCGACATGATCGTGCAGTTTACCTTAAGAAACCTTGGCGTTGGCTGCGTTGTAAAGAGCTTTGCAAAAGAATATTTAGAAAGCGGAGTCCTGTTCGAACTCCGCTTCAATAAGATACTTCCTAAACGTAATATTTGTGTTGTAAGTGACAAGTCAAGACCTCTTAGTCTTGCTGCTTCTGAGCTGCTTAGATTAATACTTAACGCCTAAGGCCTTAAGCTCATCCTCAACCTGGTCATAGGATTTAAATATGATACCATTCCAGCCAAGTCTTTTAGCTGTGTCGATGTTTTCAGGTGTATCGTCAATAAAGACTGTAGTATCAGCTGTAAGATCATATCTCTCCATAAGGAGCTTGTAGATCTCCTCTCCAGGTTTTACTACGTGGTCTTTGTAGCTGAGGATCCCGCCATCAACATAGTCTAAAAATCCCATGGCTTCTTTGCAGTTTTCAACAGCCATCTTGCTGAAGTTTGAAAGAACAAGCACCTGATAACCTGCTGCCTTTATGGCGTTTATCCAGGGAATAGTTCTTTCTCTCTTGGTGACGATATCTGTAAGGTCTGAAAATGCCTTTCTGATCTCGCTTTCAATCTCAGGATCGTTCTCCACAAAAAGGTCAATGATCTCTTCTATAGATAGATTACCCTTATCAAATTCAACCCAGTCTTCGCTAAATACTGAAGCCTTGGCAATCCTGTCGACCATGGCGCTGTCAAAGCCGCGCTTTTCAATAAGTGGTCTCCAGGCAAAATCTACAAGCACGTTTCCAATGTCAAAAACGATAGTCCTGATCTTCCCTTCAGGGATCACATTTCCGTACCTGTCATGCATCCTGTTGCTGGTCATGGCATCAAGGGAAGCTACTGTATGCCTTCCTGTCAGCGCTCCAATGGACCAGATAAGAAGCCAAAGAATAATTGGCACTGCGATGGTAGCAGCAACGCATGTTATGAACACGTTGTAGGTCTCTGGTGATCCTGTAAGGGCCTCGTACAAAAGTACCAGGTACATGCCTACCAGGATGATGATTCCGATCCATGCCAGGACTCTTTTATATACGGGAGTTTTTTCCTTATTATTGTTTTCCATATATTCACCTATCTAAATTGATTATTGCAAAAACATGCATATCATACACTAATTGCACGGATTAGGCAAATATCGCCTTCTTTTTCACCGGCCTTGTCCTGGCCGCAGGCGTTTATGGATTTATGTCAACCAGTTTAGTACCTACGAACATTTCTTCATCCTGTGGTCTTAACTTATTTTCAATTTTACTAGAGTGATGTAGTTTCAAAAAGGTTGCAGGAATTTTAAAAAAATTTTTTCAAAATATCACGAATGATTATTATGGCCACCACTCCTGTCAGGAAGTCTGCTGCCGGCTGAGCCAGCAGGATTCCGTTAAATCCAAGAAGCTTTGATAGCACGTAGATGGCAGCTAGGAAAACGATGCCCTGGCGGGAAAGAGATAGTATCAGGGAGCCGATCGCGTTGCCCACCGCCTGGCATACACAGGTGGAAACCAGTGGTACTCCCACAAGAATGGAACTTAATTGCATGAAGCGGATCATAGAAGTTCCAGCTTCTACTACAACAGGGTCGCTCATGAAGAACCTGACAAGGAAAGGCGCAACAAAGAACAAAATAATTGCAAAGACTGTTCCAAGGCCAGTTTCGAATAGATATGCAAATTTAAGGGTTCCTTTAAAACGATCTCTATCCTTGCTTCCAAAAGCATATCCAAACAGAGGCTGACCACCAAAGGCAAAACCAATCAATGTCATAAGTGAGATCATGTTGATCTTAAAGGCAATTCCCATGGCTGCTATGCACTCGTTGCCATAGGGTTCAAGGGCTCTGTTGGTAACCAGCATTGCAAGAGAGTTCATGATGTTAGTGACAGATGCCGGGATGCCGATCTTTAAAACTTCGCCAACTTTCCCCGCTGAAGCGATAGCTCTTTTCACATCAAGGGTAACCACATGGCATTTCTTCTTAATGATAATAATGTATAAGACACAGTTCAGGACGTTGCTAAGGGATGTAGCCAGCGCTGCACCTGCTGCCCCCATGCCAAGGCCAAAGATAAAGATAGGATCCATGATCATGTTTGCAACGGATCCTGCCATGGCAGCCCACATACCCAGCTTGGCCAGGCCTTCAGTCCTTAGCTGATTGTTTGGAATCATCTGGAAAATGATAAATGGCGTGCCAAGAGCGATCCAGGTGTAGTAGGCAGATGCATGTGGCATGGAAGCCTCGTTTGCTCCAAGAGCCACCAGGATTGGATCACGGAAAAGAAGCATCACCGCCATGAACACTATTCCTGTAATGAAGGCGGAAAGCAGGCAAAATGCGGAAGCTCCGCCAGCTTCCTCATCCCTATGCTCACCAAGAAGTCTTGAGATAAGGGAACTTCCACCCAGGCCCCAGATATCTCCCATGGCTATGGATAGAACAAAAATAGGCGAGCATATTGAAACTCCTGCCACCAGATTGGAATCTCCCGTAAGGGAAATAAACCAGGTATCCACGAAGTTATATACCACTCCAAGGACCATGGCCAAAACTACTGGCACTGCAAGTTTTAAGTAAGCCTGGGGTACAGGCGCTTTTTCAAACAGATCTCTTTCCATACAGTGACACCTCAACACTGACTTAGGGTTAACAAAAGCCCCCCGCGCAGGAACTTGCCTACGCAAAGGGCTTTCTTAGCATATTTTAAATTGTCTGATAATGAACCAGTAACCCCATCCCCTGGGACCACCCTGGGTCATCAACCGTTTATGGTGAACTGTCCAATGAGCTTATTGAGACTCTCTGACTGCTCTGAAAGCTCCTGGGAAACAGCGCTTGACTCCTGTGCTGTAGCCGAGTTGTTCTGAACTACATTGGAAATCTGCTCGATTCCCTTGTCGATCTCATCCATGCTCTGAGCCTGCTGTCCTGCAAGGTCTCCTGTCTCGATGATCATCTCTGTGATCTCTTCTACGCTGTGTTGCATAGCGTCAAGAGCCTCTGTAGTCTCAGCCACAACTGCGTTTCCATTACCGATCTCATCCATTGTATCTGCAATGAGCTGATGGGTGTTCTTGGCAGCCTCTGTACTTTGGTCTGCCAGTTCTCCGATCTGCTCAGCAACAACTGCAAAGCCTTTTCCTGTTTCACCAGCTCTTGCTGCCTCAATTGAAGCGTTGAGGGCAAGAAGGGATGTCTGCTTGGCAATGGCTTCGATGGTATTTGTAACCTGCTCGATCTCTGCTGATGCCTCTGTGATCCTGGTCATGGCGTCAGTTACAAGGTGCATCTTTCTTGCAGAAAGTTCTGCGTTGTCTCTAACTGATGTAGCCATGTTCTTACTTCTCTCTGCAACATTAGCAAGCTGCTTGGTCTGCTCTGTAATAGAGTTTACTGAAGCTGTAAGCTCCTGAACTGCAGCAGCCTGGTCTGTTGCGCCTTCTGCAAGGTCTGTAGCTCCCTGGGACATATTACTTGCTCCCTGGGATACCTGGCTTGAAGAATTCTTAACCTCAAGAAGTGTACTTGAGAGATTATCTGAAATATCTGAAAGGGCGCTGCTGATAGCTTTGTAATCGCCTACATAAATGTCTTCGTTCTGTGAGCCTGTGGAGAAGTCTCCGGCAGACATTCTGTGAAGAGTCTCATCAATGTCTTTTACAATGCGCTCAATTGTATCGGTTGATTCTGTAATATCGTCAGCAAGCTTTCCAAGCTCGTCGTTGGAATCTGTCTCAACATGGATCTCAAGCTTACCCTTTGCCATGTCACCCGCAGCCTGTGAGATAGCCTCGATAGGTCCAAGGATACTCTTTGTAAGAGCTGCTCTTGCCTTAGCCGAATACATAAGAGCATATATTACCACGATAAGGGAAATGATGGTCATTATGATAACTGCAAGAAGTGACAGAGAATATGCTCTTGCAGCACCTTCTTTTGCTGCGATGCCTATCTCTTTAAAGTCCTTAACAACCACCTTTATAGCCTCATTGGTATTGGCTACATAGTATGCATAAATTTCTTCATGTGATGCTCCAGACTCAAACATACTGACAAGGGTATCATCCGACTTATCAATATCTTTAAGGTGATTATACGCATTTGAGAGGTCACCCTTATATACTTTACTGAGAGCATCCAGTCCATCATTCATCTCCTGGATCTTTTCGTAGGCGCCTTCAAGCTGTTCCTGCCTGTCAGCCTCATCCTGAGCGTTCATAGCCCACAGATAATACTTGGCAAGAGCCTGGATAGTTATTCTTATTTCACCCTGCTGAGAATTTTGCTCATAGTATTTGTGATAGATATTTCCGAGATTGAAAAGAGCTATCACATCAATTAGCACAATTACCACGAAGACAGCTATAAGATTATTCCTAAAGCTCCCAAATACTTTTTTGAACTTATCAGATACGGATAAATTCCTGAAACTATCCTGTGTGAACTCGTTCTGCTTATCAGCCTTTGACATAGAGAAACCTCCATAATTGGAATACATAAATATACATAACCTGTACCTTATATTTTATGCGAAATTCCGTCTATTGTGTCTAAATATTGTGTAAATTTATATAAAATTTCGGAAAATAAGTTTTTCTTATGCCTATTATAATAAATATTGATTTTACTTATGTGATGATTTAATGTATATTCTTCTGTGGAAATAATAATTGCTGCCAAAAGGCAGATGTTATGAGGAGGCTATTTTTATGGTAAAAGCTGTTGTAGGCGCTAACTGGGGCGATGAAGGAAAGGGTAAGATCACAGATACCTTAGCAGATAAGGCTGACGTCGTTATCCGTTTTCAGGGTGGTGCCAATGCAGGACACACAATTGTAAATAATTATGGTAAATTTGCACTTCACACAATGCCATCAGGTGTTTTCCATCAGAACATCATGAACATCATTGGCAATGGAGTAGCTTTTGATATTACCAAGTTCATGAAAGAGCTTAATGAGATCACATCCAAGGGCGTTCCAATGCCACAGATCATGATTTCTGACAGAGTTCAGGTCATGATGCCATATCATGTGTTATTTGATACTCTTGAGGAAGCTCGCCTTGCTGGAAAGAGCTTTGGCTCAACCAAGTCAGGTATCGCACCATTTTATTCAGATAAGTTCGCCAAGATCGGTTGGCAGATCAACGAGTTCTTCCAGGAGGACTCAGTTATAAAAGAAAAGATCGCAAGAATTGCAGAGATCAAGGATGTTATCTTAGTTAATCTCTACCACGCAGACCCTATCGATCAGGAAGCTCTTTTTGATCAGATCGTAGACTGGAGAGAGCAGGTTAAGCCTTACATCGGAAATGTATCTCTTTATCTTGATAAGGCCATTAAGGAAGGCAAGACAGTCCTTCTTGAAGGTCAGCTTGGTACCATGAAGGATCCTGATCACGGAATCTATCCTATGGTTACAAGTTCTTCACCACTTGCAGCTTACGGCGCAATCGGTGCAGGAATCCCACCATATGAGATCAAGCAGATCGTCACTGTATCTAAAGCTTACTCTTCAGCTGTTGGTGCTGGAGCATTTGTATCAGAGCTCTTTGGAGATGAGGCTGAGGAACTTAGAAGACGCGGCGGCGACGGCGGTGAATACGGCGCAACCACTGGTCGTCCAAGAAGAGTTGGCTGGTACGACTGCGTAGCAAGTAAGTACGGCTGCAGACTTCAGGGCACGACAGACGTAGCATTCACAGTACTTGACGTACTCGGCTACCTTGATGAGATCCCTGTATGTGTCGGCTACGACATAGACGGTGAAGTTACAACAGAATTCCCTGTAACACACCTTCTTGAGAAGGCTAAGCCAGTATTCAAAACACTTCCTGGATGGAAATGCGACATCAGAGGCATCAAGAACTACGAAGACCTTCCTGAGAACTGCAGGAACTACATCGAGTTCATCGAGGGCCAGATCGGATATCCTATCACAATGGTAAGTAACGGACCTGCAAGGAACGACATCATCTACAGAAAGAGCCCTCTTTCAAAATAAAACTTAAGCGGTGGCTTACATTCGGCCACCGCTTTTTTTTGGACAAGACACGGGGACTGTTTGCTGACACGGGGACGGTTCTACTGTCAGGTTTTATTTTGATAAAACCTGACAGTAGAACCGTC
>NZ_JAGAYD010000013.1 GCF_017940685.1 Butyrivibrio sp.
TGTGCGTGACAGGATTCGAACCCACGACCTTCTGGTCCGTAGCCAAAAGTTCAATCGCTCAACCATGCGATTTATCCGGGTTGAATTTTACAGATTTTTTACATTATTATAAAAATGGTTTTCGTTTCTTCTATATTAATGGAAACTACTTTCGTTTACTTTTAACTACTTTTAAATACTATTATAGTCAAAATGTTATTTCTGTAAAGCCATCTTGTTTACAAGTTTCTGTATTTCATTGTAATCATAGCCGGCCAATTCAAGAAGCTTCTTTCTTGTAGGATTGGTTTTGGCTGTGCCCCATTTTCCTTCCAGGACTTCTTTGGCAACCTCTTCATTGGATTTTCTCTCGGGGGTCCTAGCAATCAGAGAGACAATTCCGTCATAGTCCACGTTGAGATCTACATCACCTTTTATCCCTGGGACGCTTCCCTTAGATGAATATTGCCAAGCAACTGCAATCCTAGCGCTAGGCTTAAGGCTTGAATTTTTGTTGTAAGCTCCGGTATCTTTTGATGGGTATCTTGCAATCCAAACATCAAAGTCTCTCTTAAGATCGTCATGTATCAGTCTGATATACCAGTCTCTATTGCAATATATTCCGACATAATATCCGGCTTTTCTGAAAATATCAGCATACTGATAGGCAAGGGACCTTATGTAGGCTTTTCCTTTTACATCAACAGTCTTATCTTCAAGATCAAGCCATATGCCATATTCGAGCTTGCGGCCATTAAGATGCTTTAGAAGAGATTCTGCATCGGCTACAGGGTCAGCCATGGAAGCTCTGGCTATGTAGATATACACGCCTCTTGCCATGCCATTGTCCCCGGCTCCTTTGTAGTTTGCCTCAAAGCATTCATCTTTTCTATGGCTCTGTGCCTCATATTGACATTTTAGAATAGCAAACTTCTTGCCAGCCTTAGCAACTTGTTTCCAGTCTATTGCTCCATTATGATGTGATACATCAATTCCGAATACTTCACTCATGATTTCTTCTTATCCTCGTTGTTCATAATCCATACAGCGGATTCTATAAGTCTTGACAGTTGCTCCTGTGTGATATTGATACCATGCTTTACAGCCCATGCAGTAACATTAACAAGGACATCCTCTTTCTTTACGACTCCCTGTTTACTTCCTTTTATAGTCTGCTCGGCCGCCTTAACAGCCTTAACAATTGCATCCCACAGCGTTTCATCGATGAGACTCTTTAGCTTGATCTTCAGGTAAGGTATCAGGTATCTCATGACAAGGATGATTGCCAGCGATACAACAGCCTCTAAAATTGTAAACATAATCTCATTCATCTTTCTTTTCCCTCCTGGCTACAAAATCTCTTGCTATCTCAAGGAATCCTGTTATTAGAAGCTCCACAGCTCCGCCGCCAAGTCCGAACTGTACCAGGGTTTCAGGCACACTGTCCTTTACCCAGTAAGTTATCCAGGCAACTATCACGAACAGGATCCAATAGATGCATACGCCTTTTACTATCCGGTCAATTTTCTTTTCAACTTTCTTTTTCATGTTCCAGATCCTCAATCCTGTGATTGGCTACCTTAATCTGTTCTTCTTGAACCGCTACCCGTTGTTCAAGTTTATAGGTTCTCTCAATAACATTGTTATGCTTCTCAACTCTCTGGGAAAGTGTGTTGAGGCTTTGGCCAAAAAGAGCTGTCTGCTTGTCAAGCTGCGCTTCAAGTTTTATTGCCTGTCTGTTCTGTGATATTATGCACACTAAGATAGCTGCGCCTGCACTAATAATTGCTGAAATGATTGTCTCCATACTTTTTTCTCCATAATCACAATTCTTTGATGCTTTCCTTAAGCTTTGCAATCTGATTTATCTTTGAGACTTCCTCCAGTCTGTCAAGCTCAGCTGCATTTATGTGTTCCAACAGTAAAAGAAACAGGCTGTCTATCACGTCAGCCTGTTTCTTAATGATAAGGTTTTGAGTATCTACTATCTCAGGTAGTGTCATGGCTTCCCTCATCAGTCTGTGAGAATCACGTCTTCGTAACCGTCCACTGTGAGAATTGCGTTGACATCTGCCCTGTAGTCCTCATAGAGTCTAGTCTTCACGAAGTAAGCGGCGTACTTTGCCTGTCCCTTCTCAAGTGAAATGTCTGCCTGTTTTTTGATCATTCTTGCGATAAAAGCTACCATGTTTTTCTCCTCCTTATGGTGTGATTGATGGGATGACATTAGTTAAAAGGTCATCGAGTATCATGTCTGTACCGTCAGCTCTTTCTTCAAGAGCTGCGTTTTCCTCTGTAAGAGTCTTTATATCTTTGGGAGCAGTGCCCTCATAAAGAGAAAACTCTCCTCCAGAGTAAACATACTTGTTAGGCTCGTAATCTTCGGGAAGCTCCGCAACCGGTATTACATCCTGGACCGTGTAAAAGCCAACCTCAACAGCAGCCTTGGCCAACTGTCTTACTGTGTCATTTGAGCCTATTACTCCGATTGCTTCATCGGTCTTTCTTTTGAGGATGATCTTCTTGCCTGTAGCAGGATGCTTACCTACAAGAAGCTTCTCCTCTGTGGCGTCTATCACAACGCCTTCTGTGTTGACATGGATAAACATTGTTCTCCTCCTTCTTTGATTTCTTTTATGAAAAGCTCGTTGTAGAGCTTGTCCATTTCTTTGATTGTTCTGTACTCATATTTGAAACGCTTACTCAGATTCTTGGACGTGGCCGGAATGTGCTTTAGATATCCTCTCCATGAGCTGTACTGCTGCTCTATGGTCTTGTAATCAATCTTGCCCTGGTCGAGCATGGCCTTTAATTTCTTAAGCTTCCTTCTTTCATAGGAAACATTTCTCCGCCTGTGCTTTATGAGGATCTTTCCTGAGGATGTGAGGACATATCTTTTCTTTAGGAATGTAAAGCCCTTTGAAATCTTTGTGATATAGGTTTTACGTTCTGAAAGAGTTATTCCCAGCTCTTTGGTTATTATCCCGACCTTTTCAAGGATCCTTTTGGCGTCCTGTTTTGTCTCGCAAAACAGATAGAAGTCATCATTATATCTGTGATAATGCTTTACCCTCAGGACTGTCTTAACGTACTGGTCCATCCTGTTAGGTACCGAGATGGCGAATATCTGATTGAGCTCACTGCCAAGGCCCAGGCCCTTATCTCCATAATGACTTATTGATGTCCTGGCATACTCAACGAATCTTTTATCCGTAAAGTGCTTGTCTATGATATCTAAAAGAACGTCATGGTCGATGCTGTCAAAGAAAGATGTGAAATCACCTACAAGTACATAGCCGGTATTGCCATGATGGTGGTACCAGCTCCTTAAGTGTTTTATTATTCTCTTTCTTGCGAAATCTGTTCCTCTTCCCCTGAGACTTGCGCTGTTATCATAGATAAGGCTATTCCTTAACATCGGGACATAAGAATTTATAGCGAAACTCTTCTCTATGCACCGTTCTGATATATGAATACTTCTAATGCTTCTTTTCTTTCCTCTTTCATATATTTCAAACTGGTAGAATCCTTTGAAAACATCTTCTCCGGCCAAGAGTCTTTTATGGTATTTAAGAGAGTTCTTGTATAAGCTGAGTCCGTATCTTTGCACCGAGGGCTTCCATGAAACGTTTGTCCTGCATATCCAAAACTTGGCCATTAATTCTTTGACTGAGATATCTTTGTCATAATCTCCGTATAGCCTGTTGAGCTCTTCTTTCCTCTTTAATCTCTTGGTCTTTCTTCTTAAGTACCTTTTCTCTCTTCTCTCCTTTGAAGTCACCCTGTACAGCGTTCCTTTCTTTGGCATTTCCAGCTGCATAGCTCATGGACATGAAACAGCGCGCCACCACTGCCATGCAAGAAGCGTTCGTCCATGAGACATCATGATGTATATTTACCCTTATGGGAGGGTCACAGGCTCCTTCATTTCTTCTATATCAGTAGTTTCAATTGCCTTTTGGTAATCTACTCCGGTTTTATCTTTGAAATGAATCAGGGGAGCACGCCATTAGAGTTGCTGGCGTTGTTGTTGTTCGGAGTGCCGGAAGTGTTGACATTGCAGAAGTTCGTGGAGTTGCTGATATTCGGCGAAGCCAACCAAACATTCACGGCGGTAGTAGCCTATAACCCAAGTCTTTTCTTATCTGAATCTATCCAGTTTGCTATTAACTTTTCCTGTTTCTGAAGCTTGTCTCCTATCTCTATGAGGATCCCTTCAGGGAGCGTAAAGCCAAGGCGCTCTGCCAGCATGAACTTTCTGAAAAGATGTTCTACTCTTGCGTAGGCTTCCCTCTGATACGTGAGCCTTCTTTTGTAGAACTCTTTATTGAATGGCATATTGTTGGCGGCTTCTATGAAGTCTACCATCTTGTGAGCATCCTCTACGATGTTCATTGTGAGAATGAATCTGTACCTCTTTGGGAAGTATTTCTCATTCATGCACAGCTTAATGATCCTGACTTCGAGCTCCCTGGCATGGTCTCTTGTGTCGAATGGAGACTCGCTTCTGTACCTTGCAAGAACCGACATTTTTCTCCTTTTGCCCGCCGAGGGCGGCGGGCGATTACACTTCGATTATTCCTGTGCTTACGCATCAGGAGCGATTCTGAAGCAGGGGAGCACGCCATAAGAGCCGCTGGCGCCGCCGTAGTCCGGAGCGCCGGAAGTGCCGACAATGCAGAAGTGCGTGGAGTTGCCGATATACGGCGAAGCCAACCAAACATACCCGGCGGCTCCGTTGGAACCCTGTGTTCTTACTCTTGAAGCTGCATCTGTGAATATAGGGTACAGGTTGTTCACGGAGTTCTCTGAGGATCCCGAATAAGTGATTCCGCCAAAGACTTCCTTCTCTGTAGGGATCCATATCTTATCATTGGAAGTAAGGACTGTATTGACCTGACTGCCCTGTGTGGCCTTGACAGGCTTCTCGCTGATAACTGCCTGAAGGTCTGAGGGGAGCATAGTAATAAACGTATTGTTGAGATACGTCCTAAGATCTGATGCATTCCAACCGCCTGCGTTGGTATTTGATGTGTGGTGCTGGCGAGTTGTGGCCAGGCAGTAAGTAGGGATAAAGTCTACTTCTCCAAGGCCGTATACATTGACATTGGCCTCATATACAAGTGTCTCTCCGCCTGAAAGCTCAACCGTAAACTGATCTCCGTTCGAGATGTAGTCTGCTGCCTTGCCGGCATTTACTATTCTCTTGATTCCATCCCAGCTTGCAGTTGTGAGTCCTGCTTCTACAAACACGTTCTGCCCTGCTCCGAGGGTAATCGGGTCTGACGTGAAAGCTCCGAGAGTCACTGTGTATCTCTTGAAAGCTGCCAGCTTCATGCTGAGATATCCGTTACTTGCGATAGTTCCTGTTCTTGCTGTGCCGGATTCATCTGTGAATCTTACTGTTGAGCCTATGCTCGTGGCACAATGGACCATGATCTGTCCATACATCATTTCACTCATTTGATTCCTCCTTATGATACTGTTTCTATAATGTCGCCTGTTGAGGCTTCAATTGTTACTTTCTTTGTCTTCTGAAGAGTACCGCTGCTGTTGTATAGCCTTAACCTGGTAACATAACCGGAAGGGAAATCCTGGATGATATACTCTCCTGTGGAATATAAAAATTTGACCTGTGAATTATTGGGATGGCTTATAGTTACTGTTGTTCCATCAGAATAAGTCTTTTTGATTGTCCCATTTGTATTTGCGTGGGTCCTGCATCCGACAAATTCCGATGCAGCTCCTCCTGCCGTAGCTGTTCCGGTTATCTGATTGCCTGCTGCGTCATGAGCTGTATAACCGGAAAGAAGTTTATCAGCGGTTACAGTGTCACCGGTAAGATCTATCAGCGTGGTATCTCCAAAAACAACCTTGCTATTACCCATACATCACCTCTTTATGGTGCTACTGTTCCTATTGTTACCGTGTAGCCTCCTGCTGCATTCAGTACGCTTGTATATGCGATCGCTCCTACAGTTACCTGTGACAGATAATCATAACCTGAGTCAGGCGTCACCTGCTGGGCCGTTGTATAAGGAGTTACACTTTTACTCTGTGCTGTTATCCCTGAAGCCGGCGAACACGTTCCTGTTACTCCAAGAATCTCAACGCCTTCCTTGATGTTCTCGGCTATGATCTTGGCTTTCTGTGTAGCGTTAAGCTTTGCTTTTCCGCTTCCATCGTGAAATCCGATAGGGATAGCAATTTCATCATCTACTTCGTCAATCTCTAAGGTGACGCCGCCATTGTTGGCCATGGTTCCGGTGATGACATTTCCATTAACGCCTGCTTTCTTTGTGGCAAGAATCTCTGAAGCTGTTGCGTCCATCTCGGATGTGTCCATGTCATAAGTGCATGTACCTGTGATTGGTTCGCCGTCAGCTCCGTGAGCTGTTGTTCCGGAAAGAAGCTTAGAGGCTTCGACTGTATCAGATGTAAGGTCCATAAGCGTTTCATTTCCGAAAATGATCTTAGAATTACCCATCTTTTCCCTCCTTTAGGCAATCGTTATTGTTCTTCCCCCACTTGGATTTGTTACTGCTGAATAGGGAATCTCTTTTATTACCAGGTCGCTGCGCATACTCTTATTCTCTGTTTCAAGTGTTTGCGAGCTGACCTGTGGCGCTACTTCATAATCTCCCTCATACCAGGGAAGTATGTCTCCGGCCACAATCTGCTCTGATACAGTCAGCTCTTTTTCAATGTTTAAGGGATGTACTACCAGAGTTTTTTCATTCGTGACCGGAATGATGTTTAATGTGACTAAAACAGGATTCATTCTATTACCCTCTCATCTAAGATCGGATTGACAGGTACCTTCTGGATATCTGAAGCAAA
>NZ_JAGAYD010000142.1 GCF_017940685.1 Butyrivibrio sp.
AGTGGAGGAAGTGAAGATATCCTCTGAATTAAAATCAAAACGCTGGAACACGGAAGTGACCGAAAGAGATCGCCTCTATCTCACTAAACTCGGCATGAACCCAGCATAATTATTTTGAGTGTGTATTACACGACTTTTAGGTTGCTATTGTTTAGCACATTCATCGCCAGAAGCATATTGTTTCTCTCCTAGAACCATTATAACACGTATTTCTGGATTTTATTCCATACATGTTTTTTGTTTGCGCTCCACATTGGGGCAAGCAGGATCTTCTTGTCTCCATCCCCAGTCAGTCTGTGGATTATTACGTTTTCAGGTATGATATCTACGCATTCCTTTAGTATTTCTATATATTCATCCTCGGAAAGGACCTCTATAAGGCCCTCCTGATACTCTTTTTCAAGGTCGGTCCCCTTAAGTATGTGAAGCAGCTGAAGCTTAATGCCACTGGCCCCGGACCTGCACACGTAGCGAACAGATTCAAGGATATCCTGCCTTGTTTCACCGGGAAGTCCGATTATCAGGTGGGTTATGACTTCTATCCCCCGCGCCCTGAGGTCTTTTACCGCCTTGTCATACACAGGCAGCTCATATCCTCTTCTGATGTACCTTGCAGACTCTTCATGGATAGTCTGAAGCCCAAGTTCGACCCACACAGGCTTTTTCCTGTTTAGCTCTTCTAAAAGGTCAAGAACCTCCTCCGGGAGACAGTCAGGTCTTGTTGCCACGGACAATACCACAATATCAGGGTGCTCTATTGCCTCTGTGAAAAGAGCTCTAAGCCTTTCCACCTTGTCGTAGGTCCCTGTATAAGCCTGGAAATATGCAATATATTTGCCATCCTTTATCTTCCCTGCGACCTTCTCTTTTCCAAGCTCTATCTGCTTGGTGATGGAAAGCCTTGCGCTCTCTGCAAATTCTCCGCTTCCGCCCTCAGAGCAAAAAATGCAGCCCCTTGTGCCCAGCTTTCCGTCCCTGTTTGGGCAGGTAAAGCCGCCATTTAGAGCTATTTTGTAGACCTTGCAGCCAAATCTTTCCCGCAAATATTCGTTTAAGAGCATAGCTTTTCTGCTCATGTGGTTGTGCTCCAAATTAAAAATAACGATAAATCTTACAAATAATAAGTTATAATAATCATAGCATATGTTTTAACTGGAGATAGTTTTATGATTTTGTTTTTCGATATTGACGGCACTTTGTGGGATTACAAGAACTACATCCCAGAAAGCACCAAGCTTGCGATCAAAAAGGCCCAGGAAAATGGCCACCACTGCTTTATAAATACCGGTCGTGCAAGGGCATTTGTTCACGATAAAGATCTTCTTAGTATAGGTTTTGATGGAATAGTTTCATCCTGTGGATGCATGATCGAATATAAGGGAGAGACTCTTTTTAACAGAGTTATCCCAAAAGAAGACGCCATAAGAACCATAGAGGCAGTAAAAAGACACGGATTTAAGGCAATCCTTGAAGGTCCCAAGTACCTGTATATGGACAGAAGTGATTTTGAAGGGGACATGTATGGCGAAAAGGTCATGCGTGAAATGGGAGAAAATCTCCTTGGGATCACTGACAACTGGGGAAACTGGGAGATGAACAAGCTCTCCTGCGACTGCACAAGCCCAACAAGGGACCAGTGCTTTGAAGAAATTGGCGACCTGTACAACTATATCCTTCACACCGACACCATCGTAGAAATGGTGCCAAAGGGCTTCAGCAAAGGAACCGGTGTACTGGAAGTGTGCAAGCTATTGAATGAAGACCCCCGTAATACTATGGCTTTTGGAGACAGCATCAACGACAAGGAGATGCTTGAAACTGCTGGCATTGCAGTTGCCATGGGAAGATCCTCAGACGAAACAAAAGCCCTGGCAGACTTCGTCACCTCCAATCTTGAAGATGACGGAATCTGGAAGGCCATGAATAAATATCAATTGATATGATTGCGTTTTATCAGAGCTGAAGGCAGAGCTTCTCGTTTTTCTTTTCTTCCTTCAGGTACTTAGCCACATCTCTGGCCATTGTTACAGCAAATACTACATTGTTTCTGCAATCTGAAATACATTCTCTTATTTTTGACATATTTTTGTACCTCTTTTCTGTAGTAATAGGTATTACATGTATTTATACGAACTAACGAAGTGGATGGCAAAAAATGAAAAAAATTTTTGGAGTAATTTCAATCATCGCAGCATTTTCACTGATTCTGGGCATTTTATCTTCAGGGTTTACTTCCCATGCAGAAGATAGCTCTTTTATCCATGCAAGGCCCAGCGCCAATGGCCAGCTGTCTGTAAAGGGCACTCAGCTCGTAGATAAAAACGGCTCTCCCGTTATTCTTAAAGGCATAAGTCTTCACGGCCTCACCTGGTTCCCAGACTTTATATCTAACGACATATTTAAGCAGGTCTCCACCGAATGGGACTGTAACCTCATAAGACTTCCCATGTATTCTGAGCTTTACTGCAATGGAGAAAAAGATGAAAACGCAGCGCTTCTAAGACAAGGTGTTGACTATGCCATAAAAAACGATATGTACGTCATGGTTGACTGGCATATCCTTAACGACTATGACCCCAACATCAACATCGATGCGGCCATGGACTTCTTTAGCCAGATTTCTTCCGAGTACGCCGGCGTTCCAAATATCATCTACGAGATATGTAATGAGCCCAATAAAGAGTGCTCCTGGAGCGACGTTTATGAGTATTCAAACAAGGTCATCCCTATTATCAGAGCAAACAGCCCGGATGCTATCATTTTGGTTGGTACCACCACCTATGACAGAGACCTTATCATAGCCTCCAGAAAACCCCTTGATTTCGACAATGTAATGTACGTTCTTCACTTCTACGCTGCCACTCACCAGGAAGATCTTCAGGGTGAGCTGCTTGAAGCCCTTGATAAGGGACTTCCTGTATTTATTTCTGAGTGCGGCATCTGTGAAGCCAGTGGAGACGGCGAAATAGACTTTGAGACTGCGGCTAAGTGGTTCGACATCCTTCACGAGCATGGTACCAGCTACGCTATCTGGAGTTTGTCCAACAAGGACGAGTCCTCCGCCATGTTAAAGCCCCAATATGACCCTCACGAGCCTATGACGGACGCAGATCTTACTCCAAGCGGAACCTGGGTCAAGGCTCTTATTAGTGGTCAGGAACCGGATTTAATCCCTATACCGGAAGCTGCGGCAAAGAAGGTCGTCCTTCCATCAGCTCTTTTGCAGTCTCTGACCCAGAGAGATGTGACAATAATCAACGCATGGCTAAAAATAGCGCTTGATATTCTAATTCTTGAGGCTGTAGCTGTGATTTTCGTAGTCACAGTAAGATCTATTTCCAGAAAAAAATACTTGACTTACGACAATCTTGATGCCACAAATCCTACAAGCAATCCGAAGATAAAAGAGAAAATCTTCTCTGTATTAAAAAGAATCGTGCTCCTTCTTAGCATATTCTTTACGCTTATGTATCTGTTCTGGCGTATAGCCTACTCAGTCCCTGTGGAAATGGGACCTGTTGCTGTGGCCTCCAATATTATCCTGCTGGTTGTGGAGGTTTTTGGATTTATCGAGTCCATAATCCTTTATATGAACCTTTTGGCCTTAAAGGATCATCCTCTGCCAGCTATTTCAGATGATGAATTTCCTGAGGTTGACATCTTTATAGCCACCTATAATGAGCCCGCCGATCTCCTAAGAAAGACAATAAATGCATGCAACCACCTTAGATATCCTGACAAGTCCAAGGTGCATATATGGCTATGCGACGACAACAGAAGAAGTGAAATGCGCTCCCTTGCTGATTCCATGGGAATTGGTTATTTCGATCGCCCTGACAACAAAGGTGCCAAGGCAGGTAACCTAAACAATGCCCTCGGAAAGACCAGCTCTCCTTACGTAGTAACCTTGGACGCTGATATGCTGGTAAAGAGCGATTTCCTTCTTAAGACCATTCCTTACTTCATAGACGCAAAAAAGAAGAGCGAGAGCCTTCCTGCGGAAAAGAAGATACGTCTTGGACTGTTGCAGACTCCTCAGTGCTTCTATGAACCTGATATTTTCCAATATGCTCTTTATTCTGAAAAGAGCGCTCCAAATGAGCAGGATTTCTTTTACAGGACCATTGAAGTTGCAAAAACTTCCACAAACAGCGTAATTTATGGCGGTTCAAACACCGTCATTGCAAGAGAAGCACTTGAAGCAGTTGGGGGCTTCTATACAGAATCCATCACAGAAGATTTTGCCACTGGATTACTTATTGAGTCCCATGGCTTTGTCAGCCTTGCCCTTCCTGAGCCCCTGGCCAGCGGAAAAACCCCTGATACCTTCAAAGAGCATATCAAGCAGAGGATCCGCTGGGGCCGCGGCGTTATCAGCACAGCACGCCAGCTCCACCTGTTCAGACGAAAGGGACTTTCTCTTTCCCAGCGCCTTAGCTACTGGAGCTCCATGGTTTACTGGTATTCGCCTGTAAAGAACCTGATCTATATCATTTCGCCGCTGATCTTTGCTGTGTTTGCCATCCCTGTGTTCAAGTGCTCCTGGCTCGATCTTCTGATCTTCTGGGTTCCAATGTTTATCATGCAGGATCTGTGCCTGAGGGCCAACAGTGATAACGCCGTATCCCTTAAGTGGAGCGGAATCTACGAGACCAGTGTAATGCCGCACCTTCTTGTGCCCATAATCAAGGAGTTCTTTGGCATCACTACCAAGAAGTTTGCTGTTACTGATAAGTCTGCAAGAAAGGTAAAAAGAGGCTCAGATCTTAAGTCCATGATGCCATACCTTGTGCTTATCGCTCTTTCTATAGTCGGAATCATAAGGTGCATCGTCATTGCAAAGGGACTTCAGTCACTTTCACTTATCATCCTGATATTCTGGCTTATCAGAAACTCTTACTACCTTGCCATGTCCATGTTCCTTGAGGATGGCAGGGACAGCGAGGCTGATATAGTCCACGTAATAGACGCTGAGCCTGTCCTTATGACCAAGAAATCCGACGGCCAGAGGTTTGAAGGCATCACAACCTTCCTTACTGAGCACAGTCTTAAGATCTTCCTGGACGAAACAGGAGACCTGGTCATTGGCGACATGGTGGATGTAGCAGTAGATGCCCTCACAGCATCAGCAGATCTTGGCTGCGTAGTTACTGGAATCACGCCTTCAAGGTCCGGCGTATCTGCAGTTTATTCACTTGAAATACTGGATTTAAAAGGAACTGGCGATGAATATCAGCAGATATTATTTGACAGAGTGCCCACTCTCCCTCAGTCCCTGAACAGAGACTACGGTATAATCACTCACCTTCTAAGAAATATTGCCCACCGCATACTGCGGTGAGCAACACCTGTAGATCATATATTTACTTATACTTTTCCAAGCTGCATCCGGTAATACTTCTCGTACAGACCGCCCTTTTGGATAAGTTCTTTGTGTTTACCACGTTCTTTTATACCGTCTTCATCAAGAACAATGATCTCATCTGCCCCAAGGATAGTTGAAAGCCTGTGGGCGATGGTGATCGTTGTTCTTCCTTTTGCCAGCTTATCAAGACTTTCCTGAATATATCTCTCACTCTCGTTATCAAGAGCACTTGTAGCCTCATCAAGGATCAGGATCGGAGGATTCTTAAGGAATACCCTTGCTATGGCAATTCGCTGTTTCTGGCCTCCAGAAAGCCTTGCTCCCCTCTCTCCTACCTCTGTATCAAAACCATTTGGCAAAGTCTCAATAAAGCCTAAAAGATCGGCATTTTTGGCAGCCTCAACAATCTCTTCCATGGTGGCGTCAGGTTTACCGTAGGCGATATTCTCTTTTACCGTGCCATTAAACAGATATACGTCCTGCTGTACAATTCCAATAAAGGATCTAAGGGACTTCTGAGTCACATCCCTTATGTCAGTTCCGTCTATAAGGACCGCTCCGCCGCTAACATCGTAAAACCTTGGAAGGAGCGAGCAAAGGGTGGTCTTTCCGCCGCCAGAAGGCCCTACAATTGCTATTGCCTTGCCAGCCTCCACATGGAGGTTGATATCCTTAAGGACCGCTTCTTCGTCTCCATATGCGAAAGATACGTTCCTGTAGTCGATAACACCCTTTACGTCTTTTAGCTCTTTTGCATCCGGTCTGTCCACTATCTCGGGCATTGTATCCATGACATCTGAAAATCTTTCAAAGCCCGCCATGCCCTTCTGCAGCTGCTCGGTGAACTCCACCAGCACGTTTACGGGGTTAATGAAAATATTGATGTAGAGGGCATAGATCGCGATATCTTCGCCGGTCAGCTGTCCCTGCGCGATGAACACGCCGCCAGCTACCAGCACTGCCACAAACATAAGTCCCTCAAAGAGGTTATTTCCTGAATGGAAAAGAGCCATCTGCCTGTAATTGGCCTGTTTTGAATCAAGGAACGCAAGATTTGACTTATCAAACTTGCCCTGCTCGATGTCTTCGCCAGTAAAGGACTTTACAACCCTGATACCGCCAAGGGTATCCTGCAGTGATGAATTGATGCCTGCGATCTTTTTCCGGTTGTCAGAAAAGGTCCTTCTCATCTTCTTGTTCTGGCTGACAGAAAATGCAGCCATGCAGACAACAACAGCAAGAAGGCACAAGGTCATGGGAACATTGATCCTCATAAGAAGGATGAAGGATCCGATGATCTTAACCACTGAGATAAAGATATTCTCAGGACCGTGGTGAGCCAGCTCTGATACGTCAAAAAGGTCTGAAACCAGCTTGGACATCATCTCTCCTGTGTTGTGTGTGTCATAGTAGGAGAAAGAAAAGGCCTCAAACCTGTCAAACAGCTCCCTTCTCATGGTGGATTCCATCCTGGCGCCCATCATGTGGCCCTGGTAAGTTACGTAATACTTACAAAGGCTTCTGACCGCATACATCGCGATCAGAAGCACTGCAATAAGTCCTATTCTCTTTAAGATCACCTCTGGGGCCTCTAAATACAGCGTAGCCCGGAGGATCCTCATAAATTGTGGGAATGCCAGATCGATTGCCGACATGATCGAAGCACATAAAAGATCCAGCAAAAAGATGCCTATATAAGGCTTATAGTAGGGTATAAATTTCTTGATAAGCTTCATTTAACCTTGTTTCCGCCCCATTCAACCACGGTAAAGCCGTTTCTTTCCGGGGTCTCAATAATCTGAGGACAAATCTTTACGTAAACATCTGAAGGATACCAAGCCATGAACACTCTGATCAGGGTATCAGGCTCTGGTGTAACGGAAAGTTTCGCCCCATTACGATAAGTTCTATCCTGGAAGCTTATCATGTTATATGGGTTTCTTTCAAGGTCTGGAAGCCAAAACTTCAAAAATTCTTCCATCTCTGCATCGTTGAGACCAAGCTTTGGAAGCATATCTCTTAGGAAAGTCTCAGTTTCTGAGCCTTTTACACAGTATCCTGTGTAGAAATCATACTCAAAGTGAGGAACACCTTCCCAGAAGAGGTAGTCATACTGCTGTCCCTCAAAAGTAATGGTGCCATCCTTTGTTGCTGTCACATTCCAGGTGTTATCTGCATTAAATTCAGGGATCAGTTCTGTGATATCTCCATCATAATCGAGGCTGACCGAGATCTCCTGGCCATCCTCCTGTGGATATAAGTATATAACTGGCTTAAGGTCTTCATTTTCACTTAAAATGCACTTGTCAGCCGCGTATCCGCCCCATCCTGCTATTAATAAAAGAGTAGTCGCTAAGATCATTCCAACAATACTATTTCTTTTCATTAGCTCATACCTCCTTTGCTTATCTATACTCATTATAATTCATATTTCGGCTATTGTTCGAAATATTGTGAGAAAATTCCATAAATTTTTCGACATTTTTTAATCTTAATATTCTTTTTATAAATTCTTAAGGTGATGGTAAGTAAATCTACACATTTATAGTTTACTATTTAGTAAAGTGGTCAGATTGGATTTTTGGTTTTTTGTAACAGTTGGAGGACGAGCCTATGGATATTAATACTTATAGCGGATACAACAAGGTATCAGAACCCAAAACAATAGATACAGTTAATCTTAACGGAAAATATGTCGATTCTAATGCCTTGAAGTCTAAAATTGTCACAATAGCAGCATCATCTGCTTTTCTGGCAGCTTTTGCTACTTTTGTTGCACTTTTATTGTTGTGATTTTTTTGTATTAATTTACAAAGCAAGGAGACTTGTGGCCTCCTTGCCTTTTTTATTGCCAATCAGGTTGTTCATGAAAGCATACCGCCAAGAAATGCCTCTGGGGTAGCAATAGTAGACTTCTTTTCCTGCCACTGATCATACAACTCAGCTCTCTGCATACCAGTATAGCCCTTTTTCTCCATATCAAGCTTATCCCAGGCGTCTTCGAATGCTTTTCTTTCTTTTTCAAGCTTGGGATCGATAGCTTTTCCAGCACCGCCAGAAATGCCCTTAAGTTCTTCATCTGTTAATTTCTCGTTGATTCCCATTGTCAGTTCCTCCTCACATGAATATCTCTTGGATAAATAGCTCAGTCGCTTTATAATTATTTATACGAAACAAAAAAGCTAATGGCAAAATTATTATAACAAAAAACCATTACACAAAGGAAAGAGGTTTTTATGAACACAAAAGTTCTTATTGAAGCAATCGGATATACAGGTTCAGCGCTGGTTTTAGTGTCTTTCCTCATGGTATCTGTAGTCAAACTGCGTGTGGTGAACACCATAGGAAGCGTTATTTTCACGATCTATGCCTTTATCATCCACTCCTATCCTACAGCCATCATGAACCTTTGCCTTGTGATGATCAATATCTACTATCTGGTCAAGATGAGCAACACAAGTAAAAACGCCAGAGAATACGACCTTGTAAAAGTATCCCCTGACGACTCTATGCTTGGTTATTCAATTGACAGGCAGAAAGAAGATATCGAGAAATTCTTCCCTGGTACCACAAACAAGTTTAAAAACTCCAATTCCGCTTACATGGTTTGCTATAAAGGAGCTCCTGTAGGCATCTTTGTTGGTGATCAGGACGAAAAGGGCGATCTTAGCATCCTTATCGATTATTGTCTGCCTGAGTACAGAGATTTTTCAATTGGCAAATTCCTTTTTGCAAATCTCGCTACAGTAGGCGTAAAATCAGTGACTTTCAATGGCCCTGATACCTATCACAAGGAGTACCTGGCCAAGAACGACTTCGCCAAGCAGGGCGACAAGTACGTGAAAGTACTCTGATCATCTAATTATCATTTCTGAAAGTTCGGATCCGACATCATCTTCATTGTCTCGATATCATTGGCAGTGAGCTTGATGTTGGATTCTAGTGTTTTTCCATCAGGAGTTGTAACCTTCATGGCAAGAACAGTTCCTTCTACCATTGCAGTATCTTTTACCGCCATGAAAAATGGCATTACCTTTGGATGATCCTGCTGAAAAGTCTGTAATCTCTGCTGCATTTGCATCAGCATCATAGGGTTCATATTCATGATATTTTCCTCACAATATAGTTTATTAATTAACAAATAAATTTTAATGTAAAAGTTGAGTGAAATCAAACTTTTTTTGATATCATTGTCTTATAATACGCTTGCGCTTCGAAATGATAGCGCTTACATAACTGAAACTAGATTCGCATTTTTTAAGGAGGATAAGTAAATGTACGGATTTGGAGATATGATACAGAAGCTCAAAAAAGACCCTAAGACAATCGTTTTCCCAGAGGGAAATGATCCAAGAATCTTAGAGGCAGCTTCACGACTTCTTGCAGGAAACTTCATCAAGCCTATTCTTTTAGGTAACGAGGAAGAGATCATCAAGGTTTCTGAGGATGCTGGTTACAACATCCGCGGAGCACAGATCATCGATCCTGAAAATTTCGATAGGTTTGATGAGATGGTTGACCTTTTCTGCGAGCTTAGAAAGAGCAAGGGAATGACACCTGATAAGGCTATCCCAATGCTCAAGCAGACTAACTACTTCGGAACAATGCTTGTAAAGATGGGTCTTGGCGACTGCCTCCTTGGCGGTGCTACATACTCAACAGCAGACACAGTTCGTCCTGCACTTCAGATCATCAAGACTAAACCTGAGAACACAATCGTTTCTTCCTGCTTCATCCTTGTTCGCCCTTCAGCAACTGGTGACAACGAGGTTATCGCAATGGCTGACTGCGGAATCAACATCAACCCTAACGAGGATGAGCTTGTTGAGATCTGCGGCGAGACAGTAAACTGCGCTAAGAGATTCGGTGTAGAGCCTAAGGTTGCATTCCTTTCATTCTCAACAAAGGGATCAGCTAAGGACGATACAGTAACCAAGATGCAGAACGCTACTAAGAAGGCACAGGAGAGGTATCCTGAGATTCCTATCGATGGAGAGCTTCAGTTCGACGCTGCTGTTTCACCTCGTGTAGCTAAGCAGAAAGCTCCTGGTTCACCTGTAGCAGGTCACGCAAACACCTTCATCTTCCCAGACATCAACGCTGGTAACCTTGGTTATAAGATCGCTCAGAGAATGGGTAACTTCGAGGCTTATGGTCCTATCCTTCTTGGACTTAACGCTCCTATCAATGACCTTTCTCGTGGATGCAACGCTATCGAGGTTTACTCAATGGCTATCATCACAGCATCTCTAGCTTGATGATATACATGTGATATATGTTATATAACTTTTCGGTTTAAAATATGAGCCGTCTTCATGATGAAGACGGCTCAGTTTTATTGTCATATTATCAGGTGTTGTTGGCGTGGCGCCTCTCGTGTCTTTTGTAATATCTGGCTTTGTCTTTATACATCTCCTCATCGGCATTTTTGATGGCCTTATTGATGTCTGCAGAGACCTCGATCCACTCCCATCCTACTGCAATAGCAACGCCCCTTGCTTTGAGCTTGAATTTCTCAACCATTTCCACAAACTTCTCTTGTGATACTTCCGGAACAAGAGCTATAAATTCATCGCCACCAAATCTGTAGCAGAATTTCTTTTTGAAGATGGAACCAAACAGATAAGCAGTATCTCTGATCATCTGGTCTCCTGCTTCATGGCCCTTTTCGTCATTTATGGCTTTAAGCCCATTTATATCTGTGTAGCACACTCCCACAGGTACTGACATCTCTTTGAGCAGCGCAAGTTCCTGGTTAAGGGCATATCTATTGCCAAGTCCTGTCAGGCCATCATGCCCTCCCATGAACATAAGCTCCTGAGTAAGCTCATGATTCTTGATCTGCGTCGAAAGAAAGATGCTTACTGTCTCCATAACCTCTGAGATGTTAAGCCTTAGCTCATTTGAGTAATTATCCGCAACAAGGAATCCTATCCTTTCATCCTTGTCTCTAAGAACAGATACAGCATATCTTGAGCATTTTCCGGCCAGATACTCATTGTACATCTCAGGCTGTACATCTGCGATCGTAGATGTATCGTTCATGGCAAAAAAGTTCTTTCCTCTCAGCTGCCTGTTCCAGCTGCTGATAATGTCGTATTTTTCGAATATTTTCTTAGGAGGAAGATCTGCAGAACTACTCTTACTTATCCATTCATATCTGTCGATTAGCTTATTTCCATCATTTCTTACCACGTATACCCTGTCAGCCTCAAGAGTCTGACCGATCAGCCTAAGCACCCTTTTGATTCCCTTGGCAAAATCCGAGGTAGAACCAGCCTTAGCGCACTCAATAACCAGTTTATTGGTATTGGATTGCAGATCTCTGGTATCCTCATCTCTTTTTGCTGCTGTCACATCGTGGATGATATATGCGCAGAACCCCTTCTGAAACACAGGAACTGCCCAGAACTCCAGCCATAGATCGTGCTGAGAGTTATAAGACCTGTTTATGGAAGACTGTCTTAAGATTGCAGCCTGATAGCTGAATTTGATCCAGTCCTCATCCTGATTGTTAACTGTGGTATAAAAAGTAGAGCCGATCAGCTCAGCTGTAGAAAATCCCGTCAACTGCGCATACTTTTCATTAGCGAACAGGAAAAGCATGTCCTTTACAGTTCCAAAGGGATCAGTTAAAACCTTAAAAATGCAACATGCATCAGGAAGTTCTTTTAGCATTGATAAAATATCGCTGCTAGAAAGCTCTGTATCAAATGAATATCCTATCTTCCCTTCTGTTTCTTTATCAGGCATAGCAGTCTCCTTGACAAGCTGTTGGTGGTTACATATTTCCAAAATAATTATACAATACAACTCGCTTTATTTCACCATAATTTATTATTTTTTCATTTATTAACACTCGCAATATGATAAAATTATTTCATCTCGGAGGAAAACTTAATGAGAGAAAAGCTTAGAAAATCAGTATCAGTCATCTTATTGATAGCACTGATGGCCATTTGTTTTGGCTGCTCTTCCAAGCAAACAACATCGAACGGCCCTGTAACTACCATAACAATTGCAGCAAGGGACGGCTCTCACTGTGATGTCATAAATGCTGTTAAAGGTGACTTTGAAAAAGAAAATTTCTGTATGGTCAACGTAGTTCCGCTTAGCGCTGATGACATACATAAAACAGCAATCGATGATTCTTCAAACGAAGTAGGAATGTACGATGTCATCATGATCGACGATCCTCTGATGCCTGAATATATTGAAAAGAAGATAATCCAGAACCTTACACAGCTTGGCTATTTGGACGACGAAGATTTCGTAGAAAAATCAAAGCTTCTTGGAAAAGACCCATATCCTCTGGGCGCAACCTATGCTCTTCCATTTTCTGGTAATGTTCAGCTCGTTTTCTACAACGAAGATTTAGTAGAAGACCCCAGTGTACTTAGTAACTGGAGCAGTATCTACAGTAAATGTCAGACAGTAAATCAGGCAGGCAAAAAAGGTTATGCAATCCGTGGACAGGCTGGAAATCCTATTGTTTCAGACTTTTTGCCCATATTGTGGGCCTTTGGCGGAGATCTGTTTGACGAAGATGGAAAAGTGATATTAAACTCCCATCAGAGCCGCGAAGCCTTGGAGTTTTATTGCAAGCTCTACCAGACAGGCGGCAATTACACAAAAGATGAGCTTGTAGATGTAATTAACTCAGGAGAAGCTGCTATCGCCCTTGGCTGGCCTTCCTGGTTCATTTCAGGAGAAGGATCCAGCGCCGCTATAGCTCAGATTCCAGGAAAAAAGACATCCTCCTCTGAAGTACTTGCTACAGGAGAGATCGGAAACTGGCTCCTTGGAGTCACAACCAATTCTGCAAAACCTGATCTTGCCCTTAAGTTTGCAACATATCTGACCAGCGAGGATGTTCAACGCAAAGCTCTTGAATACGGCGGCGTTCCCACAAGAAAGTCCATATTCAGAGATCCCGAGGTCTTAAAAGAGTATCCTTACTTTGAACAGCTCTACAGCGGAACCAACAACTCAAGAGTACGTCCCAGAACAACAAAATGGGCCCAAATTGAAGAAGTTTTTGGCCAGGAGCTGGTTAGATGCATTGACGGCGAAATAACCGTAGATGAAGCCATAAATAACTCTCAGGAGGCCATTGAAAAGCTATTCGAGAAGTGATCATACAAAATGAGCTGTGAAGCAATGCTTCACAGCTCTTATTTATTCTTCAGGTAAGAAATCTATCAGTTCTTTTTTAAGCTCTATAACAGACTTTCCTGTCCTTCTGGATATTCCTGCAAGATCGTCATACTCGAATTTCCTGCGCTGTACATCATATCCTGAGGAATTTTTGATCCTGACCTCTCCATAAGGAGTCTGAATCTTTTCTATCTGCCTTGTAAGCACGTATCTGTTGCTGACGTTCTCCCTTATGCCAATTGTAGTTGTGTGTTTGAAGATAGTTTTTACAACTGTCTCTTTTTTATCTTCCCTGCACATGCAGGTCAAAAGAAATCCCGGGCGATTCTTTTTCATAGCAATTGATATTGTATAAACCTCCAAGGCACCTGCCTCAAAGAGCATCTCTGTTGCAAAACCAATCTCTTCCGGAGTCATGTCGTCAACGTTGCAGGAAAGCTCTACGACCACATCGGCCTCATCATTTGCCTCTCCAACAATGGCACGAACACAGTTTGCCTGAGGGAAATCTTTTTTGCCCATTCCATAGCCTATCCTGTCAACAGCCATTACAGGCTGAGCGCCAAAATCAAAAGCAAAATACTTAACAAGAGCTGCTCCAGTTGGCGTGCACAGCTCTCCGCTGATCCTGTCAGATGAATAGCTTGGTATACCGCGAAGGAGATTTGCTGTAGCAGGAGCTGGTACTGGAAGTATGCCGTGCGAAGTCCTTACCTGGCCATTTCCTACGTTAATAGGAGATACGATCACCTTATCAGGATCTATTTCGTGCATCATGTAGCAGACTGCTGCAATATCAGCTATTGCGTCAAGCTTGCCAACTTCATGGAAATGGATATCTGACACATTAACGCCGTGTACCTCACTTTCAGCCTCAGCAAGAAGCTGGTACACCTCTCTTATGTCGCTTCTGATCTCTTTTGGAATATTAAGACCTTCTATGATCTCTTCAATCTCATAGAGGGAGCTGTGTGAATGCTCATGATGGTCATGATCGTGGTGGTGGTCTTGATGATGCTCGTGCTCATGGTCGTGATTATGACTATGCTCATGGTCATGGTGATGATCTGAAACATCGGCGCTCTCTTCCTCTTCGCCATCAATAAGCACAGAAATATGCTCACCAACCACTGCACACTTTTCAGTTTTGGTGTTTTTATAAGCAACCTTGGGAATTCCCATGGAATTTAACTCCCCAATGATCTTTTCTTTGTCCTCAAAGGTACCAAGAAGCGCTGAAGCAAGCATATCTCCTGCTATACCCATTTTACATTCCAGATAAAGAATCTTCATAAATCCACCTGTAGTCTTTCTTTAATCTTCTATCACAACATTTGTTAAAACCACATCACGTCCAGCTATTATCCTGGCCTTTCTGCCGCCGCAATTTGGACAGAGATAATTGTGTTCTCTTACTGGTTCATATTCGCTGCCACATTCCTCACACAGAGCTGTGACTGGAACTTCTTTGCAGATAAGCTCCGCCCCCTCAAGAATTGTCCCCTTGGACGCATCTGGATAGTACTTGTGCATATAATATGGCATTACTCCGCTTGTCTTACCAATAGTGACTTCTATACTCTTTACAGCCTTGGCTTTATTTTCATTTGCCACTTCTATCGCAAGAGAAACCATCCTTGCGATATAGCTCATTTCATGCATGTTTGTTACCTTAACCACTTCTAAAACTTATTTTTTACGTTCATTTTACTACAATTTAATTGATTGTGACTGTTTTTCTTGCAATAATAGTATTAGGAGGTGGAGTATGGCTCACAACGTTGCAATTCAATGTGTAGGATGTGGTCGAACTTTTGTGGCTCGAAACAGCGCAAATCCTTTCTGCTGTAAGGCCTGCAAGATAAGATACTCATATCATTATAATTTCAAATGCAGAGAATGCCGAAACGCGTCCTGTGAAGTCAGGAATAACGCATTACAGGGTTGTGCTGCGAATTGCCCTAATCTTAAATGGAATCCTTGATTTTTAGATGATATTTATTGTAGATTGTAAATAAGGTATATAACCTATATGGGTTATATACCTTATATTTGTTATATAACATTCTTCCCCAACAGATGATCTACGAACTGCTGAGCAGTCCTTCCAGAGATGCCTCCATGGTTCATTTCCCACCTGTCAGCCTCAAGTTTTAGCTGATCAGGATCAATCTTAAGACCATTTTTCTCAGAAAGAGCCACAACAATCTCATAGAATTCCTGTCTTGAAGGCTTGTAATAGCCAATTGTAACGCCGAATCTGTTAGCCAGCGAGAGCTTCTCCTCCATGGTATCAGATCTGTGGATATCACCGTCCTGCTCCACATCGGACCTGTCACGCCAGGTCTCCTTGATAAGATGCCTTCTGTTGGAAGTAGCATATATCAGGATATTATCCGGTCTTGTCTCTACTCCGCCCTCTATAAGAGCCTTTAGGAACTTGTAATCGGATTCATCCTCTTCAAACGACAGATCATCCATGTAGATGATGAACTTGTAATTTCTGTTCTTGATCTGGGCAATTACCTGGGAAAGGAACCTGAACTGATACTTGTATATCTCGATCATCCTAAGTCCCTCTGAGTAAAACTCGTTGACTATCGCCTTGATACTGGTAGACTTGCCAGTTCCGCTATCGCCAAACAAAAGGACATTATTAGCCCTTTGTCCCCTTACAAAGGCCTTGGTGTTAGCGATAAGCTTCTCTTTTTGCAGCTCGTATCCAACAAGATCATCAAGTACCACAGTGTCCATATTGTTGATGGGCATAAATTCCACGTTCCCACCTGGAAGATCCCTGAACCTGAAGGCCTTGTTAAGACCAAAGGCGCCTACTCCAATATCCCTGTAAAAAGAGGTTACTACCTCGAAGAAATCCTCTACAGTCTCTGTCTTTTCGAGCTTTTCGCTAAGGCCCCTAACCTTTTCGCTTACGTTCTTATTGTACATAAGCTGTGGCTTTTCAATTGCTTTATAGTTTGTTATGCAGCTGAAGCAATCGATATCAAGGTCTTTCTCAAGTTCTGTAAAATCATAGTTAAAAAGCTCTTTAAAGGCCTTAAAATCGCTTTTAGCGAAGTGATTGACACTTCCATCCTTCCATCCGACTTTTTCGCAGGTTAAGGTAAAAGGATTCTCGCTCATGATAAGAATATAGGTCAGGTAATTGTGCCATAGATTTTTATCAAAGGCACAAGCTGTCCCAAGCTCTAACAAACGCTTTATCTGCTTATAACATCTGCTAATAAGATCCTCTTTTGAATACTGGCCGCTGTGGTAATCACTATAGACTTTTGACAGCTGCATGAGAATAGAATCTTCCGGTAAATCCCCAAAAATCAGAAGTTTTGCTACGACTTTTTCCATACATCTCCCTTATATATGTTATATATCATATATGTGTTATCAGTTATCTAGAAGTTGTTTCTCAAGTTCCTCGAAGTTATAGTCTCCGCGCTGCTCAAAGTCGTTAAAAGTATTCTTTTTAGCCCTGAACTTGGTGGTCTTGTTGTTATAATATTCGTTCTTGATACAATCCTTCATGAAGGCAATTGGCACATCTATAGGCTTGGTGTAACTGTTCATGTACTCATAAGACTTTTTGATCTTGTCAAAATCATATTCTGCAAGCTCTGCCAGCTCCCTGATCTCTCTTAACTTGAAATCATCGTGCATAAGATCGATAAGATCGTCTAATATCTCATCCTTGTTAATTGGAGCCTCTGTACTTGCTTTTGCTACCTCTGCATCCTTCTTGGTAACAAAGAATCTGATACCCTCAGTTTTACGACCGTTTTTGATAGGTTCGTAGTCAACCTGGATGCTGGTCTTCTGATTCAGCTCCTCTTTTGCCTTGGAAAGTACGTTCCTGTTAAAGATCTTGTACTCTTTATACTTGGTCTGGCCGGTCTTCTCAGCAAGTTCATCGATCCTGTCATAATCAGGATACTCTTTTTCAAGCTCAGCCTTGATCTCCTTGCTTCCTCCGGAATTGATAATGCCAAGCTCAAGCTTAAGTTCTGTAAGCTTGTATTCAAGCACCATCTCACCCTGCATCTTGCTAATGGCTCTCTGGTAGTCATAAGCAGACTTGAGCATCTCATATAATCTGAGGGAATATACACTCTTAAGGCTTAAGGTATCAGCAAGGCTCAGAACTGTGTAATCCTTCTGAAGATTGACTATCTTATCAGTAAGAGAGTTATTATAACGAAGAGTCAGAGTACCATTTTTAAACGAGGCATCAGTAACCACCTGATGTGCCTCGATCTTACCATTTTCCTTGTCCTTCATAAGAAGGTTCCAGTCAAATATTGTTGATCCCTTGATCTGTCTGTCGCATAGCGCCTCAATATGCTCATAAAGAGATCCAGAACTCGATTTAAACATCTTACGAAGTTCTGTACCATATATAGTAGCAACTACGTTATTGGTCTCATCAACCTTAATATTCTGCATTCCAATGGCGAAAAGCTTCTGGCTAAGAGCTGTACCCTTTCCCATTGCATTGATAAGCTCATTGGATTTCTTGTAAGTCTTCTTACTTACAATAAGCTGGTCTCTCTTTTCGTTTTGCATAGATAGGATTCCTTTTTTGTACACCTATTGATATAATCAAGGTGTTCCTTTTTTATTCACCTTTAAAGTCTAAAGAATAAATAACATTCCCTTTTTATAAACCTTAATTCTATTATATTCCCTTTTTTGTCACTTTCAAGCTGTTTTTTACAATATTTTGTGTGCAAATAGGCTTAAAACCACAATATTCTATTAACCCTTTTAGTCAATCTATTTTGTTCCCTTTTTATGCACCTTTGATAATATGTGCGCCCCTTATCGTCACTTTTGACCATTTTATATTAATCTAATCAGTCAAATTTATTCCCTTTTAGGTCACCTTTACAGACTCACTTGCGCGCTTTTTGGTCCCCAAGACGAATAATTTGTATCTAAATCTTTATATTTACCTGATTTTAGAACTTAAATTTTAGATCCAGACTATCTTTACCTTCTCAAAAATGGCTCTTTTAACGAAATATACCAGGAAATATATAGCATTCCCTTTTTAGTCACCTTTAATTCCCTTTTAAGTACCCACAACTCTTCTTTTCTTGAAATATGCGGGTTTTGAAGGGCTTTAAGAATGAAATGAAATCCATGATCTTAACGCAGCATAGGCATTTATAGATATATTTATAGATATAGTTCTAAATATCCACTCAGAATTCATTACTGGCAAAACAATGGATTTATCGGAAAATCTTAATAAAATGGCATTCCCTTTTTGGTCACCTTAACATTCCTTTTTTGGTCACCTTTGCTCTTCTGTATGTTCTCAACCCCTGTATTTGTGCGGCTTTTAGACATATATGTCTTTTATCGCCAGTTGTTCCCTTTTTGGTCACCTTTTAGTCCTTTTTAGGTAACTTATCATTCCATTAAGTATCACCTGTACACTACATCATCCATACCCTATTTGTTCACCTGAAAATCCCTATCATGTCACATTCTGTTCCCTTTAGCTTCACTATTCATCCCCTTTTTGTACACTTTAAAAAGCTAAACATCAGTATTCATCAGCATTCTTTGACATTTTAATTAATAAACAATTGTATGTTTTAAAAAAATAATAAAAAACAACTGATCCAGTTGCATAAATACTGCTTTTAAATCATATATTGCAATCGAATAGATTTTTTCTTGCAACAAAAAAGAGACAAAATATACTAGTTTTGCCTCTAAAAATAACATTTAAACTATATTATACAATAATAATTATGAATTTAATTTCAACTGAAATTAGTTGAAACAGACTAATTAATTCTAATAATAATTATTTATATTTCAAACGAAATTTATCATTTAGATAACACATGTAACTAAAATAAATTCTATAATTTATCTAGTTTCAATTATCAATTGAATTATCTCAGATAGTACATTGTAATTAACAAATCAACTGATAAGAAAAAATACCCTGAATTGCAATTGACTAATTAGGTAAATTAAATATTGATACAAATCAATATAATTATAAACAGGCTATAATAATTAATTCTAAATATAATAGAACTAAAATAATTCGATAGATATAGATTAGGTAACAATTGATATTATATAGAAATACTAAATCTGTTTATAATTTGATGAATGTACACTTGCAATTGATGGATTACTAAAATTCACATTCTAAACAGCATCCTAAAACTGCCCTATTTATGCGACTTATGATATAATCCTGAAGATTTATACTCTTGCATCAATTTGTTACACGTAATTTTGTTTATAAAGATTTTATAAAATTAGTTTTTTGAGTATTAAATGCCAGGGAAATACTTATTTATTACTCTTAAAATCTAATACAAAGAAAAATAATTAAAATCACTACAAACTTGATGGATATTAATGCTTTTTTCTATTTTCGGCCAAATCTGGGTCCGAGGCTCCTAACAAAAGAGATCCAAAACTAATTGATCCCCAAATAAGCAAACATAACACATCTAACATATATATGATACTACAAATACATAACAAATACAACATATTTAATATATATTATATATTCGAAATACATAATATAATTAATACATTTAATATATAAATAAATAATAACATAATTAACAAATATAAGATAGATAAAATATAAAACAAATAGTAAACATATAACATATATATTATAAATAATAACAATATCTAACATATACAATATATAACAAATATAAAATATAGAATAAATATAAAATTACAAATATATAATATATAACAAATATAATATATGTAATTTAAATGAAACATTTAATTTATTTAATATATGTGCTATAAATAATATATGCAATATATTTAATATATATTATTTACATACAATAACATATATCATAAATATAGAATATAGATGATATATAACGTATAGATAGAAAAAAGATATTTGAATATAATTGATATGATATATAACATATATAATATAAATGGTTTATAAGTTGTTGATGATATATATTCTGGGCTTAATAAAAAAGAATGATGTAAGCGATGATATTTATCTGTCCAGTATATTGCTGATAAATAATAAATTAAGAAAACGCAGTAACCATGCGGGTTTAGCAAAAGAACAATTTTAGAAATGATATATAACATATATAGCATTTCTATGTATGAAAAGCGTCAATGAATAGCAAGTTTTGATAGACAGGATACGAGATCAGGTCCTGGAAGGGACAATATTCAGAATCAGCATGGACAAAACAGAATAAAATCATATACCGAAACTTTGATTAGTTTAGATTTAAATGATATATATGATATATAATAAATTAGAGTCGAATAGTACTAGAATAAAATCACTAGAAAACATAAAGATAAATATATAATATAAGTTATATAACATATAAAAAACAATTATAGTAAGAATTTGAATACTGTAATGTTATATAACATAAATAAGCTATATGACAACAACAAAGTCTATTATTGGATCACGATGATATATAACATATATGATGTGTATAATTCATAGAAAATATATTTCTTATATTTTTCATATTATATATTGAAAATAAATATCCTGAGACTTATAATTATTTTTGGAGAAAATGAAATAGTAAGGGGAAGAAGTATGCGTATTGTTGCTTTTAGTAATCAAAAAGGGGGAGTAGCTAAGACTACTTCAAGTTATGCTATGGCTGTTGGCCTTGCTAAGAGAGATTTTAAGGTCCTTGTGATCGATGCAGATCCACAGGAAAATCTCTCAATGACCGCTGGAATCGATTTAAATGAGATAGATCCTGATCCAGAGGATATTGAGAAGCTTACAGCTGAACAGCAGGAATATTTCTATAAAAATGTACCAGCCAAGCTTTTTGAGGTCATGAAGGGGGAAAAGGACATAAATAAGGCCATAATTCCTATTGCAGAGAATTTAGACCTTATTGTAGGTGGAATTGATCTTGCATCCGCTGATATGACCTTTGGAGCTCTTGGAAGAGAGAGACTTATCAAGGAAGCCTTCAGTAAGCTCAAGAACAAGTACGATTTCTGCATATTTGACTGTAGCCCGGCTCTTGGCGTTGTTCTTATGAATATACTTACAGTCGCTGATGAGGTGATTATTCCTCTTGAGCCTGGTGCATATTCTCTTCAGGGATTATCAAGACTGTATAAATTCATCGATCAAATCCATGATTTCACCAATGACAAGCTTAAAGTAGATGGAATCCTTGTAACTAAGGTCAGAAACACAGCAAATTCCAAGATTTGGATCAATGATATAGAGGAAAAAGCTGAGCTTTTAGGTACAAAGGTATTTAAGTCCAAGATCAGACTTAATGTATCAGTAGAAGAGGCTCAGACAATGAAGATGGATATTTTTGAGTATGCTGGGGGATCAGCTGCTGCAAGAGATTATGATGACTTTATTGATGAATTTCTGGAGGAGGATGAGTGATGGCAAGCAAAGCAAGTATGTTGAAGCAGGGGGCAAATAAAACTGGAAAAGGTTTATTTGCAGGAATGACCAAGCTGGAAGCCAGAGAGGAAGCACCTTTAAACGAAGTTGAAGTAACAAGCGATATTGATAAAGTGACCGAAGAAGTCAACGAACCAGAACCAGAAATTGTTAAGCCTGTAGAAGTAAAAGAGCCGGAAGCGGTTAAGACTGTAGAACCTGTTAAAGAAGCCCCTGTAGAAGCTGTAAAGGTCGTAAAAGAGGTTAAAAAGGAAGAAGAGGAAGAAATTAATACAAGTATTAATAAAGCTGTAGAAGAGCCTAAAACACAGAAAGAAAAGGCAAACAGCAGATACGAGAAAGAGAAATTCCTTCTTCTTGATGTAAGAGGATATAGAGACTACGTTGAACATATGGCTAAGGCTGCTAATATGTCTGCAACTAAGTATATTAGAAATCTTATTCAGCTGGATATGGACAAGAATATGGATATCTATGAAGCTCACAAGGCCTTAGAAGAGAAGTTAAGAGGCAGAACAGGCAACTAAACCAGTTCTTTTATATGATAAGCAGATAAATCCAGAAAAAATGCCAATAAAAAACCCTTGGATCAAAGGATCCAAGGGTTTTATTTGTCATAAATTATTTCTTCTTGCCGTTAACAGCATCCTTGAGTGCCTTACCAGCTTTGAACTTAGGAACTGTAGCTGCAGGAATCTTGATAGCTGCGCCAGTCTGAGGATTCTTACCAGTTCTAGCTGCTCTCTTAGCAGTCTCGAATGTACCGAAGCCTACAAGCTGAACTTTTCCCTTTTTCTTGAGCTCTTTTGAAACAGCATCTGTGAAAGCCTTAACAGCCTTCTCTGAATCTTTCTTTGAAAGACCAGTTTCCTTTGCGATAGCATCAACAAGTTCTGTCTTATTCATGGATTATACCTCCCTCAAATGTGAGTAATTTAACTACTAAACAAGATTCTACGACATTAAAATGTCGATTACAATAGTTTAAAGACGAAAAAATGCCAAAAATAAACATGTTTTTTAGTGCACAATTCTGAAAAAGCGCTACAGTATTGACTTTTTACAAAAAAGTGTTCTAAAACTCACAGTGTTGCTACTTTTTCCTTATACAGCTTCCTAAAGAAGTAGGAGGATAGTACAAGTGACATAAGCTCAGCGAAAGGAAAAGCCCACCACACAAGATCGATGACTCCGGTCTTGGAAAAAAGCCATGCTACTGGGATAAGAACGACAAGCTGTCTTCCAACTGATACGATAAGTGAATAAAGGCTCTTTGAAAATGCCTGAAATATTGAACCCATTGCAATACATACACCTGCAAGAGGGAATGACAGGCAGATTGTCCTAAGGGCTGGCACTCCGATCGCAAGCATGTCTTCTGATGCTTTAAAGAAGGACAGGAGCGTTTCAGGGATTGCAAGGAATGTGATACAGCCAATGACCATGATGGAAACAGCCAGTATCAATGAGAACTGCAGAGCTTCCTTAATTCGGCCTTTTCTTCTTGCGCCATAATTATATGCAAGAACTGGAATTAAACCGTTATTTAGGCCAAATACTGGCATAAAGAAGAAACTCTGAAGCTTGAAGTAAACTCCAAATACAGCAGTTGCAGTAGAAGAGAAACTTCCAAGTATCAGGTTCATAAGGTAAGTCATGGCAGAACCAATGGACATCATGAGCATTGAAGGAATGCCTACGTAGTAGATCTCAGAAATTGTATCCTTTTCGGGTTTTAATACCTTCTTAAGAGAAATATTTATTTCATTATTGAACTTAATATTGCAGTAAAGACCAATTGAAGCACCAATGAGCTGGCCTAAAACAGTAGCATAAGCGGCTCCGGCAACACCGAGCCTTGGGAATGGTCCGATACCAAAAATAAGCAGAGGATCAAATATAATATTGATGATTGCTCCAGTAGCCTGAGAGATCATGCTGTAAATAGTCTTACCAGTGGACTGAAGGAGCCTTTCGAAGGTCATCTGGAAAAAGATACCAAAGGAGAGGCAGGATACTATCTGGAGGTAAGTTGCACCGTATTCAATGATCTGAGGATCTGTTATCTGGGTTTTGATAAAAGGCCTTGCAAAAAAGATTCCAATTAACAAAAAGATCACAAAATTCATAAATGTGAGAAAAAGCCCGTTGTTTGCAGCGGAATCTGATTTGTCAAATTTCTTTTCACCAAGGGAGCGGGATAAAAGGGCATTAATACCAACGCCTGTACCAGAACCAACTGCGATCATGAGATTCTGAAGTGGGAATGCAAGTGTTACAGCAGTAAGTGCTCCCTCACCAATTCTTGCGACAAATATACTGTCTACAACGTTATATAATGCCTGTACAAGCATGGAGATCATCATTGGAAGTGACATGGATATAATCAGTTGTTTTACAGGCTGTGTGCCCATTCTGTTTTCTTTAGTCATATGTATTTCCTTTATTCATTTCTTTGATTTACGGATAGCTAGTATATCAGAAAAAATGCCTTATATAAAGAATCATTTCAATAAATAAATTTCATGATAGATATAGCTTTTTAAAAATCTATTGCAGAAAACACATAATGTTCACAATATTGAGCTTTATTTAATGGAGTGAAAAATAAAATTATGTTAAATTCTCTATGCTCAATTGATCTGAGCTATTCTTTCTTCTTTTTAATTCTCTTAATGCAAACTCGTTCTGAGAGCATTATAGGTTCATCCTGCAGCGCATTGTCATTATGAAATGTTTCAGAAAGCAGTGCGTTGCGTCTTTTTTTCTCAAATTATAAATGTTAATATAAATTATAAGGACTTTTTGACGGGCGTTTCCGAGAAGGAGGCTAAATGAAAAAGAAAGTGCTAATCGCTGATGATACTGCATTGATGAGAGAGCTCATAAGGGGAGCTTTACCTGCAGAAGAGTATCAGATTGTAGGTGAAGCAACTTCTGGCGACCAGGCTATAGAGAAATACAAGGAAACTAAGCCTGATGTCATGCTCCTTGATATCAATATGCCCAAGATGAATGGAATTGACGCACTTGGTGAGATCATTAAGATCGATCCTGATGCTAAGATCATTATGTGCTCTGATCAGAAATATGAATCCATGATCATGATGGCACTTAAAAAAGGTGCAAAGGACTTTGTCATTAAGCCATTTACTTCATATGACATTCTCCTTGCAGTAAAAAAGCTATTTGGAGAATAAAGGACAAAAGGGGAGAGAGATGTTAAAACAGGTATCGATTTACGCAGAGAATAAGAAGGGGTGTTTTCAGAATATCACTGGTCTTTTGAACGACAACAGTATCAATATCCTGGGATCAGTAACCAATGACTCTGCAGAGTATGGAATCATCAGGATGGTCGTTTCAGATCCTGAAAAATGTGTAGAGGTTCTCAAGAACAACGGTTATATCTGCAAGACCACAACAGTACTTGCGGTTGAGTGTCCAGATGAGGTTGGTGCACTTGATAAGATCCTAAAGACACTGTATTCAAGCAATATCAATGTGAATTATATATACCTTTCATTCAACAGAGATTCAGGTCTCCCTATCATGGTAATGCATACAGAGGATGTAGCCCAGGTGGAGAATATCCTGATAAACAAAGGTTATAACTGCATTTGACATCAAAAAAGAGTCCCGTAAAAGGACTCTTTTTATTTATTATATAAATGTTATATAACATATCTAATACATATAATCAGTTCTGAGCCCAGGCATTTACTTTAGCTGCGTGGATCACGAATCTGCGTCCGCTTCCAGATCTTCCACTACAGGTGGAAAGAGTGAGAAGACAAGGATGATTGCTAAGATCTAAGGATTCAGGCTTCTTAAATGCAGTATGACTGTAGATATATTTAAGGAAATCCTCGTATTCCTCATCGTTAGTAACAACCTTGTAGGCGTCGCTTCCAACGTTGGTTACATAGAAAGCGAATATCTGGTACTGATAAATAGCTTTTTCTGTATATACATAGATATAAGGGTTCTGCTTGATGTTTTCCTGATCTTCAGTCTGATTGAGCTTTTTGAGCTTACCAAACATGGATCCGTTTCTCATGTTGTGACCAAAAACGATATCGTGATATCCGGTGAAATCTTCAGTACTGAGAACGTCTGTGAAAAGACACCCTGCCTTATTTGGGGTTCCATCAAAGGTTGTGCGCAGATACTGGTCGATCTCATTTTCGTGAACAACAGGATAACTGATGTCAAAATAAGGGAAATAGAGCCAGGCCACAAAGTCAGGATTGATGGACTCAAGCTCGCTATATCTTATCTGCATAGGTGGATAGTTGGCACCTTCTGGAAGCTCGCTGGGTGAAGTCTCTGAAACTACATCATCAATGAGCTCTTCATACTCGGTGTCAGCCACATCGTATTCCTTGTTATCATTATATAAACCGATACTTTCGTAAACGATTACCCCAATACATATCAAAAAAACGATTATTCGAAAAACTTTACTTCTAAGAATTTTCATAGTTGGAAACCCTCTCAACACAGTAGTTTCTATATAATTCTATATCTCAAAATAATGTAAATCAAGAAAACCTTAAGATATTAGAAAAAATTTAGTTTTTATAGTGATAAAAAAGTATATAATTAATTTATGGTTTACCATTAATGCACTATAATAATATTTGTAATTGTGATAATTCGACTATGGAGGAGAAATTCATGACTATTAACAAAACACTAAACGGAAGCGAGCTTACAATATCCCTTACAGGAAGGCTTGACACAACAACTGCTCCACAGCTGGATGATGAGCTCAAGACATCGCTTGAAGGTGTAGAAAAGCTGAGCTTTGATTTCTCAGGGCTTGAGTATATTTCTTCAGCAGGACTCAGAGTTCTTTTGTCTGCTCAGAAGGTTATGAATAAGCAGGGCAGCATGATCGTTAAGAACGTAAGTGAAGAGATCAGTGAAATATTTGAAGTTACAGGATTTGTAGATATCCTTACAATCGAGTGATGATGATAAAGCCTTTCTTCATCAAAGAGAAAGGCTTTTTTGTAGCAGCCTAAAAAGGACATGAATATGAAAGAACTAAAGATCGACGCTACAATTCAAAACCTGGATGAAGTGCTGGCTTTTCTCGATGGTGAGCTTGAAGCTATGGAATGCGGAATGAAGGAGCAGATCCAGCTTGATGTAGCTGTTGAGGAGATATTTGTCAATATAGCAAGCTACGCCTATACACCAAATACAGGCTATGCACTGATACAGATCAATGAACTGGGCGACCCTAAGAGGGTACAGATCACTTTCGTTGACGAAGGTGTTCCATATGATCCCCTTGCCAAGGAGGACCCAGATGTTACTTTGTCCGCAGAAGAGAGACAGATCGGCGGGCTTGGTATTTATATGGTCAAAAAGAGCATGGACAACATGACCTATGATTATAAGGATAATAAGAATATCCTGACTATTGAAAAGAATATCTGATAACACGCTGGGGGCGTTATCATGCCAAAGGGAAGCAATCAAAAGCTTAAACTCTATTACTTATACAAAATACTTCACGACAAGACAGACGATAACCATAAGCTTACGATGCCTGAGATCCAGGAGCATCTGGAGGCAGTAGACGTCACAGCAGACAGAAAGAGTCTTTACGATGATCTAAATGCCCTTAGAGAGCTTGGATTTGATGTCATCGGTGAAAAAGATGGCAGAAACTTCTACTATCACATGGGTAGCAAAGAGCTCGAAATAGCCGAGCTCAAACTTCTTGTGGACGCGATTCAGTCGTCCAAATTCATTACGGAAAAGAAATCGAGTGAACTTATCAAGAAGCTTACAGGTTTTGTAAGTGATTTTGAGGCGTCCGGACTTAAGCGACAGGTTGTGGTCCAGGGACGTATCAAAACCATGAATGAAAGCATCTACTATACCGTAGATGAGCTTCATAGCGCCATCAGCTACAACAAGATGATCAAATTCGATTATCTTAAGTGGAACCTCAAAAAAGAGATGGTGAAAAGAAAAGATGAGAAGTACGAGGTAAGTCCCTGGGCCCTTAGCTGGGACGACGAAAACTATTACCTCATCGCATATGATGCAGAAGCAGACAAGATCAAGCATTACAGGGTCGACAAGATCCGAAATGTGGAGATTTTGGAGTCTAAGCGTCAGGGAAAAGAGCATTTCCAGAATTTTGATATGGCAGCCTACGCCAGGATGAATTTTGGTATGTTTGGCGGAAAAGAAGTAAAGGTAAAGCTTAGATTTTCCAATGACATTGTTGGCGTTCTTTTAGACAGGTTTGGAAAAGACATTACCATAAGGCCTACTAATGAAGAGGACTGGTCAGAAGCCAACGTTGATGTGGCTCTGTCAGATCAGTTCCTGGGATGGGTCTTTTCCCTTGGGACCAATATCAAGATTGTTGGACCAGAGGAAGTGGTACAGAGATTTACAAGTGATATTAACGCGATTAAAGGCATGTATTAGCTTCTAAAATTAAATTGTTGGGGAAATTATAGTGGAAATAAGAAGAGCTCAAAAAAAGGACGTAGAAGGCATTTTAAAGCTGCTTGTGCAGGTGAACATGGTCCATCATGTTGGAAGACCTGATCTTTTTAAGGGACCAACTACTAAATATTCCAAGGAGGAGCTTAATGAGCTGATCCTTCAGGATGATAAGCCAATATTTGTGTGTGTCCAGGACGAAGAAGTTCTTGGGCACGCTTTTTGCGTTTTTCAGGAACACAAAGGCGAAAGGCTTTTGGAAGACTGCAAGACTCTTTATATCGACGATATCTGTGTTGATGAAAACAGAAGAGGAGAGAGCGTTGGAAAAAAGCTCTACAGCTATGTTGAAGAGTTTGCGAAAAAAGAAGGCTGTCACAATATAACCTTAAATGTCTGGGAGTGTAATCCCGGTGCCAGAGCGTTTTACGAGAAAATGGGCATGGGAGTACAAAAAACAGGCATGGAAAAGCTACTGTAACTGGACCTTCACAATTCTTGACCTGCTTACAGGCTTGAAATACAGACGAAGAAGAAACAGAGCGCCCCTTACTGTGATATCGATGCACATTGCGGTCCAAACGCCAGGAAGGCCAATTCTTGGAGCCAGGATCGATGCAAGGGTAAGGCGGACAGCCCACATACTGATGAAATTGATGACTGATGGGCCTAGAGTGTCGCCAGCTCCCCTAAATACACCAGTTCCTACGATTGATGCAGCAAACATAGGCTCTGCGAAGGCTTCGATGCGAAGAACCTTGACGCCCAGGGCCTGGATCTCAGGATCCTTGGTCATAAGTCCAAGAAGCTGCGGTGCAAATACATACATCAGGATTCCTGTTCCTGTCATAACAAGCATTCCAAGAGCTGTTGCAAGCCACCCAAGGCGGTTTGCAAGCTTTTTTCTTCCTGCGCCAAGTGTCTGGCCAATGATGGCTGTTGCGGCGCTGGCTATGCCATATCCAGGCATATAGCAAAGTCCCTCTGCTGTAATTGAAAAAGAGTTGGCTGCAAGAGCTATGTTACCAAGTGGTGATACGATCTTTGTTACCATTACGTAGCCTATGCCCATGATCCCCTGCTCGATACCGACAGGAATTGCAATCTTAACAGCTGTCTGAAGCTCGGACAGAGTAAATGGTACCTTGGCTTCTTTTCTAAGGTGCAGGAGAGGCGAGCGGACAAGCAGAAAATATAGCATAACAACCGCTATGAATCCCTCAGACATGGCTGTACCAAGGGCTGCTCCGGCTATTCCAAGGCCTGCGCCTGGTATCACGAGTTTTTTTCCAAAAATGATTGCTGGTCTTGTGGGGAAGATCAAGATAAAGTTGAAAAATACGTTAAGAAAGCATCCTATAACGTTGAGGATGCTGGGAGTCCTGATATTACCGCTGCACTGGAGCATTCCTGAAGATACGCCGCACAGGTGTATGAGTGGAAGAGCAGCGCCAAAAATGCGGAAATATGTGGTGGAACCTTTAGCTATAGTCTCATTTCCTCCAAGCCAGAAGGGGAGGCTCTTACTGATAGCAAGGCAGATAAGGGCGATAGTAAGGCTAAAACACAAAACTGCAATAAGGCCGTGCTTTGCAATTCCTCTTGCCTTGGCATCGTTCTTGGCACCGATAGAGTGGGCTACCTGAACGGTAAAACCGGTGCTTACAGCGTTGCAGATACCGCCAATAAGCCAGGTGGTAGAAGAAACAAGGCCTATTGCAGCTGAAGGGTCTGCCCCAAGCCTTCCTACCATTGACTGGTCAACATATTCCATTATCACTGTGGAAATTTGTGAAAAGATAGCGGGAATACTGAGCATGGTTATCATGATCACCTGCTCAGCAAAAGTCATTTCCTCGCCATTTCTGATCTTCTCAAAATAATCAACTTTCATTACTGCATTCCTAAAGCCATTCCAATTAGTCTAACAATAAGGGCTGCCAGCCATGCGACACTGCACTGCCACAAAACTACGCAAAGAGCCCATTTTTTTCCAAGTTCTCTTGATATTGCAGCTACTGCAGCAACACAAGGAGTATAAAGGAGACTGAATGTTAGCATTGATGCGGCTGACAGAGCTCCAAGGGATGCAAGGCCGTCGCTAAAGAGGGTTTCCATAACGGAAACGACACTTTCCTTTGCCATGAATCCACTGACAAGGGAGGTTACGATCCTCCAGTCTCCAAGGCCGATTGGCCTCATAACTGGCACAAGTATGCCAGAAATTGCAGCAAGGATGCTGCTGTGTGAATCTGCCACCAGGTTAAGGCCAAAGTCAAAGCTCTTAAGGAACCATACAACAATGGTTGCAACCAGGATTATAGAAAAGGCACGGCTTAAGAAGTCCTTGGCCTTCTCCCACAGAAGAAGTATCACGCTTTTGGGGGTGGGGATACGGTAATTTGGAAGCTCCATAACAAATGGAACTGCCTCGCCCTTAAACAGTGTGTTCTTTAAAAGGTAAGCCATGATGATGGCTGTAATTATGCCAAGAAGGTACAGTCCTGTGATGATGATCCAGCTCTGCCTTGGGAAAAAGGCTGCTACGAAAAATCCGTAGATAGGGAGCTTGGCGGTACAGGACATAAATGGCGTCAAAAGTATGGTCATCTTGCGGTCTCGCTCACTTGGAAGGGTTCTTGTGGACATAACTGCAGGAACTGTGCAGCCAAATCCAAGGAGCATAGGCACAATGCTGCGGCCTGAAAGACCCATGTGCCTAAGGAGCTTATCCATTACAAAGGCGACTCTTGCGATGTATCCGCTGTCTTCTAACATGGACAGGAAGAAGAACAGGATGACGATGATAGGAAGGAAGCTGACAACAGTGCCCACACCTTCAAATATTCCATCAAGTATAAGGCTCTGGATAGTGGCATTTACTCCTGTCATCACCATGGTGGAGTGGATAAGTTCTTTAAGTGAATCTATGGCAACCTCCAACAGGCCTTGGAAAAATGGACCTATCAGGAAAAATGTCAGGTAAAAGACAAGTGCCATTATGTCAATAAACATCGGTATTGCAGTATATCTGCCAGTGAGGACTTTGTCAATCTTCTGACTTCGAATATGTTCTTTGCTTACGTGGGGCTTGATGACACAGTTGTCACACACTCTTTTTATGTAGTCAAAACGCATGTTGGCTATAGCTGCACTGTGGTCAAGTCCGCACTCTTTTTCCATCTGAAGTATAATGTGCTCAAGAAGCTCTTTTTCATTGGTATCAAGGCCCAGCTTGTCAGCCATTTCCTCTTCGCCTTCAAGGAGCTTGCTTGCAGCAAAACTGACAGGTATATCAGCAGCCTTGGCGTGGTCCTCTATAAGGTGGCTCACAGCGTGGAAAGCCCTGTGAACGGCGCCGCCTCTGTCGTCAGGGCTACAGAAATCCTGTGGGATAGGGCGCTCTTGGTTTCTGGCAACGTGAATCGCGTGGCGCACAAGCTCGTCAACGCCTTCATTCTTGGCAGCTGAAATTGGAACTACAGGAACACCAAGCATTGCCTCCATGGTGTTAACGTCAACAGTTCCACCATTTCCCCGCATTTCATCCATCATGTTAAGGGCAACTACCATGGGAATGTTCATCCTAAGAAGCTGCATTGTCAGATAGAGGTTACGTTCTATGTTGGTGGCATCAACGATATTTATGATGCCCTTTGGTTTTTCTTCAAGAACAAAATTCCTGGAAACCTGCTCCTCGCTTGAATATGGAGACATTGAGTAGATTCCTGGAAGGTCAGTTATAAGGGTATCCTCGTGGCCCCTGATCACACCGTCTTTCCTGTCCACAGTAACTCCAGGGAAGTTACCTACGTGTTGGTTAGATCCTGTGAGCTGGTTGAAAAGAGAAGTCTTGCCGCTATTCTGGTTACCAACAAGGGCAAAAGTAAGCGTTGTTCCAGCAGGAAGTGGATCTCCGCTTCCCTTTGGGTGGAATCTTCCTTCTTCACCAAGTCCCGGGTGCTCAGTTTTCTTTAAGGTCTTTGGGGCATCGTCTTCCAAAGCGCCTTTTTCTATAGACTCTATTTCTATTTGCTGTGCGTCAGCAAGGCGCAGAGTGAGCTCATACCCATGGATCCGAAGCTCCATTGGGTCTCCCATAGGTGCAAATTTAATTGTAGTTACCTCTGCTCCTGGGATAACACCCATGTCAAGAAAGTGTTGACGGAGGGCACCCTGGCCCCCTACAGTAAGAATCCGGGCTGACTGACCCGGCTTTAAAGCGTTTAAGTTCATATTGATTTTCCTCTTACCAAAGAAAATACCACATTTTAAGACACAATAAAAGAGCTGGTATAGTAGCCAGCTCTTTTCATGCCCGTTAAGGGCGTCCATCCGGTAGAAAAAGTTCTACGCTTTGGAAGTCAGCTGCAGTGACGCAGGTTAACTCCCTTCATGGATATTATTTCTAATTCCATACACCCCTCCTGATCCACAAAATACAACATCTTGTATTCTATACTGGAATTATATACTACATGTTCAAAAAATAGTATTAAAATAATATAAAATTTTATAAAAGATTAAGGTTTCTTTTATCATAAATAACGCATGCTATATATCATGACGTGATATTATAGTATGTATGAAATTATCGTTATTATGATATTTCAAAAAACACTTTAAGGAGATTGACATGGCGGGAAGAGAAGAACTTATCAATCAGCTTGCAGCCAAGATGGGCGCTGGAGATTTTGCACAGACAAAATACACTGAGTCAAGGTATGATGCTCAGACAGGAACTCTTTATTGTGACGGTATCATGATCACTAAGCCAGTCATTGAGAAGGCGGAGCAGTATTTTAAGAATTTGAAATCGAAATGCAGCTATACAGACCCTGCTTCCAGAGAAATGGCAATGATATATCAGGTTGCCATAGAAGGTATAAAGGTCATCCGTGCTAGCGGACAAGAAACAATGAAGGAAGACAGGAGCAATTAATATGGCATTTAGTCAGCGGCTTATTGAGAACATTAAGACTCTTTTGCATTCAGCTGCAATGGAGAATCTGAATCACGATCTGTATAGAGCGATCTGTGAGGAGCTTCACGTTGTAAAAATGTATTACGAGATGGACCTGGGTGACGAAGACAGATATCGTAACCACAGGACTGGTGAGCTTGTGATCGCTGCAAAAGAGGTAGATAAGCAGCTTGTTTTATTTGATTCTGGAAAAAAGAGTGGATTTTCCAGGCAATACAGGTATTATTACGAAGGCTACGAGTATGTTCACGCTTATATAGAGTTCGAAGAGGGAGTCAAAGAGGAAGAACTTGATGATTCTGTCTACGATCTTTGTGCTGACCTGGTCTACATTCTTGCAAGCAGAGAGAATCTGCGAAGGATGCTGGACTTTGCAGAAACGTCTGACGTTCTTACAGGTATTCCAAACCTTGCATACTGCCAAAAAAAATATGACAAGATGCTTCAAAATGCTGATCCCCATGATTTTCTGCTTCTTAGGATAAATCTGCGCAATTTTAAATATATAAATGAGGTTGCAGGAGCTGGAGCCGGGGACGAGGCCATTATCCAGTATTCACGCAAGCTCTTCAGGACTATTGAGGACGATGAGGGATTGTGCCGTCTTGGCGGAGACAATTTCGTTGCATTTATCCATAAGGAAAACTCAAAAAAATTCCTTAAAAAAGTGTCTTCTATCACGATCAACAAGTTAAAGGCTGCTCCAAACAACCAGTTTGAGATAGGTGCCTGGGTTGGAATTTCAAGCCTTGCTGACGATGAGGAGAAGAACTTCTTAGAAAGGCTTAACGATGCCAATGTTGCCTGCGGAATAGGTAAGAGCAGGCTTAAGCAGGATGTTGTTTTTTACGGTGATAACTTAAAAGAGATGGTCATGCAGGGAAGGGATATCATTGCAGCCTTTCCAGCTGCAGTTAAAGGCCATGAATTCAAGCCATTTTTCCAGCCAAAGGTTGATATGAGAACTGGTGAGCTTGTAGGATTTGAGGCGCTGTGCCGATGGCTTCACGATGGTCATTTTATCCTTCCGGATCAGTTTGTGCCTATTCTGGACAGGGAAGGACTTATCCCGGATCTTGATCTTACGATCTTTAACGAGACCTGTAGGGCCATAAGAAGTTGGAAGGATATGGGACTTAATCCCCCAAGGATATCCAGTAACTTCTCAAGGAAAAATCTCTTTGTTCCAAGGTTTGAAAACAAGATCTTAAGGGTCCTTGAAGATAATGGCCTTGAAGCAGAAGATGTTGAAATTGAGATAACAGAGAGTACCAAGGATATTGAGTATGACAGGCTTATTGATTTTGTAAAGAATCTCAAGGAAAAGGGACTGTTCATCTCCATCGACGATTTTGGAACTGGTTATTCTTCACTGTCTCTTTTGCATAATATCGAGGCTGATATTATCAAGATCGACAAGTCCTTTACGGACATGGTCACAGAAGACAGAAAGTCTGCAGTCCTCATTGAAAGCGTAATAACTATCGCCAGGAAATTGGACATGCAGACTATAGCTGAAGGTGTTGAAACTAAAGAACAGGGCAAAATGCTCATGGAAATGGGCTGCAATTTTGCCCAGGGCTTTTATTACTCAAAGCCTGTAGACTATCAGGATGCTACAGAGCTTATCAAAAAGAATCCGTTTAAACCAATTACTGATTGATAAAATATACATTCATACCAAGCTGAACTGACTCGTAGGCGGTGTCGTACACCTCCTGCGAGTTTTCTTTTCTCCGGTTGAAAGATCTATGCAAAATTATAAGAGGGGAAGGGGATTTTTCAAACCAGGGATGCTATAATGCTAAAGGTTAATTTTTTGCAACATTTTGGTACGCCCAGTTGTATTAAAGTTAGAACATTAAAGAAACGGGGGAGAACTATGAGCGTACATGATTATTCTGAAGGTGGAATTCCAAAGACCATAGAGGAGCTTAAGGATTACTGCGACAGAAATGGCTTTACATCAAGTAAGACCAGGTTTTTTGTGGGATTTAACTATCAGGGGCCCAAGGCATTTGGAATTTATAAGGATGAAGCTACGGGAGAGTTCGTAGTTTACAAGAACAAGGCAGATGGCACAAGAGCCGTCCGCTACCGCGGAAATGACGAAGAGTTTGCGGTAGTCGAACTCTATGACCGCCTGCAGTCTGAGATTGCCAACCAGAAGCTCAACTATGCAGCTGACATGGCTGCCAGAGAAAGAAACAAATACGAAGAAGCAGATGCCTACAGCAGCATCAAGAACTTCAACATCAATGATTATCCGCTTAAGTCAGACTACAGCAGCATGCCTGAAGGATCAAGCTACTTGGGAGGCTACGGAAATGAAGGCGGATCTGGTGGAAAGAATCCACTGGGCCTTGTAATTGGCTTTATAGCCATGATCCTGTCCCTTTTGTTTGGCCTTGCAGGAGTGGGAGGCGGCGGAGGCGGTGGATACCGCAGCGGCTACAATTCAGGCTACAGCAGTAGCTACGACTATGATTACGACTCCGGATGGAGTTCAGACAGCTGGGATTCCGGCTATACAGACTGGGATTCAGACTGGTAAAAAATTAAAGCGCCTCGCGAAGCGAGGCGCTTATTTTATGCAGAATACTTATTCTTGAAATACTTTATAAGTGGCTCAGCTGTCAGCTCTTTTCCGCAGACAGTCTTAAGAACTTCACTGGAGATCCTTGTGGATCCGTACTGGTGGATGTTTTCCTTAAGCCATGCAGTGATCTTTTTGATATCCCCTGCTGCAAGGATGTCATCAATACTGCCAAGGTCTTTTTCAATGGCCTCAAGGAACATTCCATCGTAGATGCTTCCAAGAAGGTATGAAGGGAAGTAGCCAAAGCTTCCGTCAGACCAGTGCATGTCCTGAAGGACGCCTTCAGCGTCATTTTTTGGAGTTATGGATAAAAGCTCTTCCATTTTCCTGTTCCAGAGTGCAGGAAGGTCCTTTACTTCTACATTTCCATTAAAGATCTCACGCTCGATCTCATATCTTAAAATGACGTGGAGACAGTAGGTAAGTTCGTCTGCTTCGGTTCTGATAAAGCTCTTTTCTACTGAATTGATCTCCTGATAAAACTCCTCTAAAGTAACGTCTTTGAGCTCTGGGATCATCTCAGTCATCTGTGGCCAGATTGGCTTCCAGAAGTTGATGTTGCGGCCAAGGATGTTCTCATAGAACCTTGATTGGCTCTCATGGAGGCCCATGTAAGGAATGGCGCTGCCTTCTGTACCTTCATACTTGTGATCGATATTCTGCTCAAAGATAGCATGGCCACCCTCGTGGATAGCTGAGAAAAGTGGCTCAATGAAGTTATCTTCCTTGAAGTGGTTGGTGATCCTCACATCATCAAGGTTCATGTTGGTTGTGAAGGGATGCTCAGTCTCGCCAAAGGCGATCCTTGTCATGTCCATTCCCATATATTCAACGAGGAATCTGCAGACCTTGTCCTGTACGTGGGCAGGAACCTTAAAGCGGAACTTGCTGTGGTCAGGAGCTTTGCGGCTTGTTACCTCCTCAACCAGAGGAACCAGCTCTTTTCTAAGATCCCCAAATACGCGGTCGATGGTCTCCTGAGTCATTCCCTCTTCGAACTGGTCAATAAGTGCGTTGTAGACCTGTTTGTCGGGATTTACGTAGCTGTGGTACTTTTTAACTGCCTCGATCACGGCTTCAAGCTCTTTTTCAAACTTGGAGAAGTCGCTTGCTCTTTTGGCGGAGGGCCAAACGATGCTGGCTTTTGTTGTGGCCTTTACATACTCTTCAAAGACCTCCTGAGGGAGCTTTCTCATCTTTTCAAGGTCTCTTTTGTTTCGCTTTATGTCAAACTGCATAACGTCATCGAGCTTGTTAAACTCCGCTGGCTCTGCGAGTTTGCAGACAAGATCGAAGGTCTCGTCGCTGGTTGAGAGCTTAAAAATCTCAGTTTGGAAATAGTTTATGGCCTCAGCAAGCTTTTCCATACCGCCTTCCGGGGTTGTGGTCTCCTTGTCCCAGTTCATAAGTGAAGCTGCGTGGCCAAGGTAGCTTATTTTCTTTTGTTTTTCTTTGTACTGTTCTAGTAATGTCATGTGGTCTCTCCTATAGTTATAAATCTTGGATTAGTATAGCATAGGAGTCCCTTTAATTGGCTTTTTCTTTTTGGCTGTTATAATAGAAAAAGAGTTTTTTATCATTTTTTAGAAGACCGAGGAAAAGAAATGGTAATCGCACAGTATTTTGTTGAATTCATGTTTTATAGCTTTTTAGGCTGGGTATGGGAGTCCATTTACTGCACGGCCAAGGAAAAGAAGTGGGCGGACAGAGGATTTCTTTTTGGCCCAATATGCCCAATTTACGGTTCATGCGTTGTAGTGGCATCTGCAGTATTTAGCTCAATAGACGTGCTAAGATCGCCGGATTTCCCTATCTGGGGAATATTTATACTATGCTACATAGGAAGTGCAGTAGCGGAATTTGCCACATCCTGGGTGCTGGAAAAGCGCTTTAACGCCAGATGGTGGGATTACAGCGAGCTGCCATTTAATATCCAGGGAAGGATCTGTGTTCCAGTAAGCATTGCATTTGGTCTTGCTGGTGTAGCTGTAGTTAAGTTCCTTATCCCTGCTATTGAGGGAGTTCATGAGGTAGTAAGCCCTGTTGTCTACGAAGTTTTGGCAATTATCCTTGCTGCCATATTTGGTGCGGATTTTGCCCTTACTGAGGCCAG